>CALHZT010000187.1 GCA_938040995.1 uncultured Pirellulaceae bacterium
GTGTCACGTGAGTACCCCATGACTTTGCAAGCCTGAGATACGTTGCCCAGCTGCTTTGCCAGTTCCAGGACTCCAACCCGCGCCTTGATGATCTTCTTTTGTTCGTTTGTCATTTTGACACTCCATTGTCTTGGCCCCCTCGCCTGCCGCGCCCGCGTGCTGTCAATGCTTGCTCGCTTGCGCTCACTGCCCATTAACAGCACGCGTCAGTGATGGAGGCTTGTACCAGTTTGATGAAATGAGTGTCAGATCAAATCAAGTGGTTTACAGATCAAGACACTGGACAACGTGTTCCCAAGAAACTACCGTCAGGTAGAGTCGCTAAATGCCCGTGCCAATCACCAAATGCAAATTGCGCCATGACAGTGCTTTGGGGGACCCTCTTCATCCCACCGGCTCTGCCGGTAATTACTTATTCACGAGACCAATCTTGTCAAGATAACGTGCCATGCTATGGTCGCGCACGCTCGGCAGAACACCTTCTTCATTCGAGGTGTTGAAACTGCCTGACAGTTGCCGCTCCCGCTTGAGCGCCGCTTGTAGGTGTTTTAATTGCATTTCGCTGCATGTGTCGCCTACCACATGTGATTCACGGACGTCAGACGCTCTAAGCTCATTGCCATGATTAAAGCGTTTTAGAAGTCCCGCGTGGGAGTAGTTTGGTGGCACCATCGGCACAATGTCGTCGTCGTTGACAAAACGCACATAGCGATTCGAATATTTGTCCGTCAGGAATTCGACAAAGTCGTCGTTGCCAACCGCTGGCTGCCCGAATGTGTAGATTGACCGAACATCGTAGACATCCGACCATTCGGCGGCCGCTATCAAAGCCAACGCTCCACCGAGGCTGTGGCCCGTTAGGATCAATTGCCGAACACCAATCGAATTGATCGCACGTTTGAGCTGATCCGATACCGAATCAAACGCTTTCCGAAATCCGCGATGGATCTTTCCGTAACTCTCGGTCGTCCCCAACACGTCCAGGTCCGTCAGCCAGTCTTTCAGCTTCATCATCTCTGTCCCTCGAAACGCGACGATGGCTTGATCCGAATTGCCAGCAACAAAGCACTCCGTATTGCCCTGCTTGATGAAATGGAATCCGTCCCAATTCCACGAGGCGCCCAATGACTCGAATTGCGGTTCGTTCCAGTAGGCAACATAGCTAGCAACAGCCGTCGACAGCGCCGCCGACCAACTGAATTCCTTATCGGAGAGTGAATCGAAGCTGAATCGAGGCAAATACTTTTCGACCTTGGGTTTGCCAAACCAAAACTCCTCTGCATCACTGGCAAGTTCCACCGACTCATTGAGCTGCCCTTGTTCGACTCGATCCCACAAATCGGACATGAATGGATTTGGTTTCCGCTTGCCTTCAAATCGTATATTTCCGGCGTGGCCCATCACGCGAACGTCTTCGGCAAGACTGCTCATCGGAACAGCGTAATTCGACTCCAGGTATTTGCCGGCATAATGCAAACCGATGACCTGCCCCGACTCGACATGCAGCAGCGCTGAACCGGAAGCTCCGCCGAGCGTCGAGGTATCGTGGGCAATGACTTGACGCCCGCGAAACTCGACCGGGCCGTCGTACTCACCCGGCAGTAGGCGTTTGACGCCATACAAGCGATCGAACACGCTATCTCGAACGACCGGATTGCCGCGTGAGTCTTTACCGGGATAGCCGATGGCGAGTACGTGTTCGCCCTTTCCAATAGCGGCAGGTGACGTGGTCGACAGCAAGAGCGGTTCAAAATCGTGTTCCAAATTGTTCGCGATCTGAAGCAACGCCATGTCCCAGTAGGGATGAATCATAAGAACTTTTTCAACATCCCAAACGACTGGCTCCTCCTTCTGCAGCCATTCACGCTTGGGATCGAAACCGGCGGCGCCCGGCGTGTATGTCAACGAAACCCCGATGCCTTCGGCAAAAATCCGGGCAACGTGGCGATTCGTCATCACCACATGATCGCCGACAACGAACCCAGTACCCGCGTAAGGTCGTCGGATATCTAGTGGCGCTTCGATCCGCCCAACTGACTTAATTGCCGTTTCAATCTTGGTCTTAACATTCGCTTCGCCCAATTTCTGCCACAACGGAACTTGGCTACTGAGGTCATAACTGCCATTGGCAACGATAATCGCGGGGCGATCGGTTTCGTGGATGATCGCTTCAAGCCCATTCAACGCAGAATCACCGACGGCGTCCGCTTGACTCGCGAGGACTTGAAACGTTTCGACAGGATTATCGTCGCTCGGTCCACCGAAGCTACCGCGTGAGGCAGATGCCGACTCAAGATGCTGACATATGTCATCAGTCTGTTTTTTGCCTGAGACTTTCTTGACGTATTGAATGAGAAGTTCTGCCCGCGATTTCTTTGACATGATTTGGTCTCCCCACTCTTGAGTGTGAATCGCTATAAGATACACTCAAGGGGAGGGGGGTATCTAGGGCGATCCACACGACCGCCGAGAATCTCGGAACACTCATCGCAGCCACAATTCAATACCCATTTGCTATGAACGACGAACACCAATTCTTGGCAAGCAATCGCGAAACCGTTTTTTATGTAGAAGCCGCTTTTGACGCTGGCGAAACGTCACTGGGCAGCGCAGTACTCGTCGAAGTCCAAGAGACGACGACTCGTAAGAAGCAGAAAGTGCTTCTAACTTGCGCTCACGTGATTTCAGATATCCGCAGCAATGATTCGAGTGTAACGCTGTACGCTTCATCGAACATACGCTGTTGGAAGCACGGCGCGACCTACTCCGCGAGAGACAAGTCGAACAGCTTCCGGGCCAAAATCTCTGACATTCGGCCGCTGCCACAACAGGTTGATGAGTTTAAAGCGGGTGACGACTGGGTGTTTTTGGAGGTTGAAGGAGAAGAATTTCAGCGAACAACGCCGGCTGCCGCGTTGGTCAACGAATCAGATCCAATTCCCGCACAAGGCCTGGCAATTATCGGCTATCCCGACGGGCACGCGGCATTCAAGGCAGACGAGGGAGAGCTGCCGAAAGTTCGAAACAAGCCCATTCCCGATCTGTCCCGGGTGGACGACGCAAACAGCTACGAATTCGGAGTCGTCACTCAAGACATCAAGCCTGGAATGAGCGGCGGCGGATGCTTTTCCGCCGAGGGTGTTCTGTTTGGAATTCACCGCGAAGGCAACGACAACATTATCGAGCGAAGGGAAATTCGGGTCGATAAAATTTCGGCCGACCTTAAGGAAAGCACCAATTACCGCATCGTGACACCTAGCGCGGCGTACCGACCAACAAAGGGCATTTCGTTTGCCGAGATTCTCGACCCACTGACGGACGGCGACTATGTCGTCAACCTGAAAGGCGACGTCGTCGTTGGTCGAGAGATCGTGATTGAAGCGGGCGCTTCGCTTAGCATTCTGGGCAGTGGCAAGATCGAGTTATCGCCCGATGGGAAATTCACTTCGAGAGGACGACTCCATATTGAAGCCGACGCGAAACAAACGCTGAGTATCTCGGCTAATCAATCGCGTCAAGAAACCGGAATCGTACTACAGGGTGAAGGCTGTGAGACGTCGCATTTCGAACGCGTGTTGTTTGAGCAATTGGGTGGCCGGGCTATCAAACGCAGCAGCTTTCTCACATCGCAAAGCGACGAGAAATATGTCGCTCCGCAATCCGAATTGTCGGCCGGAGGGGAGAAGTCGGGCGGGGCACTATGTTTGCTGGATGTCACGGACATCAAGTTCGTTGAGTGCGAATTCCGCAATAACGAGTCCGTGAGAGGCGGCGCTTTGTTGATCGAAAACAGTCGCGACGTCGTCTTTGATCAATGCCTGTTTTCCAACAACTGCGTCGGCGGAAATAGTAAGCACCATGGTCCGGGGGGCGCGATCTTCATGCAAGCCAGCCACGGCGTGCGATTTAGCAAATGCAAATTCGCAGCAAATCGCGCTCGGGATAAATACGGATGCGGCGGAGCCGTCTATGTGGGTATAGCTTGCAAGCATGTAGAATGGCGCGAGTGCAAATTTCGACATAATCACGCTCGATATGCGGGCGGGGGTGTCTACGCCATGGGAAAGTCGGCTTCATCTCAAGGCGGTACGACTTGGAAAATGCCGCTGGAACTTCGTTTCGTTGACTCGGACTTTACAGGCAACGACGCGAAACATAGCCTCGGAGCGAGCTTGCATTTTGACGAAGGCGTGAATTCGGTTTTTTGGGACTCAAGCGTCTCCGGAAAGCCATCAGTCCACCTTGCGTTGATGGGCAAGGAAGACAATGAAAGCAAAGCTGAATTACAATCTGCCGGCCTCGAATTGCCCACCGAACAATGCTTTGCCTCCAACGAGTTCGCGACGATACAAGGCAAATTCACTTACAGTCGCAGGGTCTCGCTGCTTGACCGAATTAGGTCCGTACTACTCATGCCCATCGTCCGCAATATCCTTTTGAGCGCTCTTGTGCTTGCGCTTGGACTGCCTATTGGGCTAGAAAACGGCTGGCTGGGAACGCCCGGTCAGCGCGGCCTCGGAAGTCGCTTTCAGTCTCTTTGGTCGATGAACAATCTACATGTCGTGCGGCGCAGCCTTAATGCCGAGCAACGCTTCGAAAATACCGCTCCCCACTTTGTGAAAAGCTATCAAACCGTGACGATTGCCGGAGATATCGTGCTCGACAATTTGGAAGTGGAAGAAGGAGGCCATTTAAAGATCGAGGACGGCACCAAGTTGCAGTTCCGAGCCAACTGCGGCATCCGTTCGCAGGGCAGGATTACGGCGGATGGAAAAGAGCAGCGAATTGTGTTCGATGCGATGAACGTGGACCAAGGCTGGGCCGCCGTATACCTCAAAGGCGACGGCACACAGCAAACAGAATTCACCAATTGTGATTTCAAGAATGGCCGGGGAATCCGTGTAGATCAGAAGGTCGCTGCCAGTACTTTAACACCGAACGAGGATGGGACACTGGAGTGGCCGCGTCGCCCGCCCGATCCCGATGGAAAACCGGTTGGCGGTGCGATGTATATCAACGAGGCGCATGACATCGATCTGACGGGCTGCGATTTCACGCGAAATACTTCCGAGTACGGAGGAGCGCTTTACATTTACCGCTCATCTGAAATTGAGGTGCGCGACTGCAAGTTCTTCGACAACTGTGCTTTTCCTCGACACAATAAGCAAGCTCCCGGAGGAGCGTGCTTTGTTTCAAATTCTCATGACGTTGTGTTTCGCGAGACCGAGTTCGTCAAAAATCGAGCGCTAGGTCGCTGGTGCTGTGGGGGCGCCGTCTTTGTTGGATTCCTCGGTCAATGCCAGTTCGATCGTTGCACTTTCAAAAACAACGTCGCCAGCTATGTTGGCGGAGCCATCTATTTCAGCTCCGTTCCAGTATCGAATGGCAGTACTTCGACGGCGGATACCGAATTAGATTTGAAAGTTGCACAGTCAAAAATGACCCAATGCAGTTTTCAAAATAACCGAGGACTTGGCTTTCTCGGTGGCAAACCCAACGTCTGGCATCGGCGGGGAGATGAGTTGGCAGTCGACGATGGAGCCGACGTTAGGGATTCCGGTTCCGAATTCCAAAATACGAGCAGCCAGGCACCGATGATCCAAGTTGGGGGCAAAGAAAAAAACCCAGCTTCACTCGAAGTCCAGGCTACCATTCTCAAAGGCGTTACCGATGAGGCCATCCAACTTTCAGCGTTCGATGACAGCGACCGCGAATTTGGAGACTACGAAGTTCGACGCATCGATCCAGAACATGCACTTGGCATTTGTGGCCTCAACGACGCGTTGCTGCCGGAATCTCAACTCGTTGGCGAAAGCGAAAAGCGGTATTTCCGCGACCGAATGCCGGATACGGAAGTCGATACGATCGTGATCCATCACATCAGCGCAATCAACTGGGATGATCCGTCCATTGACCCATTCATCCGTCGCGAGGCGGAAAGTCTCGTGAAGCATGTCGAGGCGCCCGACGCGCTGGCGTTTTCTCCCGAATGTTGCCGTGCCATACTTGAGAGTTTTGGATTCTCATCCCACTTCATGATATCGAGAGATGGGTCTATCCTTCGCATTGTGCCCCAAGACAAAGTCGCCTTTCACGCCGGCAAGTCAAAGATGCCTAGCGGACGTACTGATGTGAATGAGTTTTCCATTGGAATTGAGTTGATTGCAGTTCACCCAGACAGTTACAACAAACTCGAAGGTGGCGAATTCTCCGAGCGCTATACCAACGAACAGTACCAGTCTCTCGCGGAACTTTTGCAGTACTTGCAGGGCGAATTCGAAATCAAGTCCATCGTCGGACACGAGGAGGTTGCTGGCCGCGCAGTTCGGCCCGATGCACCCAAGACCGATCCGGGCCCGGATTTTGAATGGCCGCGGGTTCGCAACATCGATTTATCGCCTCGGAATGACGTCATTTTTCGCGCCGCCCCTCATGGCGAATTGAAAAGCCGGTGATACTGCGTTAGGGCATACTACCCGTTTGCGCTTCAAGCGAGTGGCGCTGCGAGGGCGATAGACGGGACAGGTCTGACCCCGTTGATCCATCTGATCCCTTTGATTCATCTTAATTTTTCAATGAAGCAAATCGTACATTGCGATGCATGTAGAAACGGCACCTTTTTCGATAGTTTTGTGGTCGGACTGCTACAATGACAGGTTCAACGACTGATTTATCTGCTCTCTGGAGATACCACATGGCAAGGCTTTACGACGGTTCGCGGCACATGCTCTTCTTGGTGATTTTCGCGACGTTCCTTATTTCGACTCCCGCTTCCTTTGGGCAGGAGGCCGCCACGAAGGACAAGCCAACGGTCGCGAAGGAAAAGAAAAGCAGCGCTCGCGAGAAAGCGAAATCGAAGACCAAAGCCGGTAAGAAAAAAGCCAGAGGCTCCGACAATGATGATGCGGATGAAGAGAAGTTGACGCAGGTTCTCGAACTCAAGCTGTCGGGAAGTTACGTCGATCTCAAGCAGCCTGCGAGCCTTGATCCGATTTCGCTTGTGATGGGCGGCGGACCTGCCAAGCAGAAATCGTTCTACCGGTTGTGTGAGTATCTTGAAGAAGTCGCCGGGAACGAGGATATCGGCTACGTCGTTTTCAATCTCGCCGATGGTAATCTGGGGATGAATGGTGCTCAGCTTGACGAGTTGTCTCGACGGATGAAGCAGCTACGCGCCGCCGGAAAAGAGACATTCGCATGGTTGGAAAACGCAAGCAACGTTCATGTGGCGGTTGCTTCACAGTGCGGCGAAGTGCTACTCGCCGATTTTGGTGGGATCGACATGCCGTCTGCAGCGATGTCGTCCATGTTCTTTCGGGATGCGATGGATCTCGTTGGAGTCAAAGCGTCCGTCGTTCGCGCCGGCGACTTTAAGGGTGCGGTCGAGCCGTATCTGAATCCTGAAATGAGTGATCATCTTCGCAATCACTATCTCGACATGCTGACATCGATGAACGACGCTCGAGTCGATTCGGTTGCGAAAGGGCGTGGTCTAAAACCAACGGAGATTCGCGACTTGCAAAAGAAACGAATGTTGTTGCCGAAACAGGCACTGGCAGCCGGACTGGTTGACCGGCTGGCGCCTTATGGTTCGATGAAAAAGTCGATTGAAAAACATATCGACGAATCGGTCAAATGGACGACTCCGAAACAGAAAGCCCAGCGGAAAGTCTCGTTCTTTGAATTGATGGGCCAGGTGATGGCCGGACCCTCTTCCACGTCGAAACGAATCAAAAGCGACTCGATCGCCGTGCTGCACCTGGCTGGCACGATCGTCGACGGGACCAAAGCGTCAGGCGGCAATATGGTCTCTGGGCCAACGGTCGAACAGATCGAAAAGCTGGTTGAAGAAGACAAAGTGAAGGGCGTGGTTGTTCGTATCAATTCGCCAGGCGGAAGTGCGACGGCGAGTGAAGCAATTCGTCAGGCGCTGGTGAAGCTTACCAAGGCGAAACCGACGGTGGTTTCGATGGGAAGCGTTGCGGCGTCTGGTGGTTACTGGATCACGTGCATCGACGCTCCGGTTTATGCCGAGCGGGGGACGCTTACCGGGTCCATTGGCGCGTTTGCGATGAAGTTGAGTCTCGGTTCGATAATGCGTCGAGTCGGTGTGCATCTCGAGTCGATTGCGCTGGATGATACGGCCAGGGCTTTCGATATGGATCGGCCCTGGTCGGAGGATGATACGGAGTTGCTGCAGGGTTCGATCGACATGGTTTACGATCGTTTTCTGGGGCTTGTCAGCAAGTCGCGGGGGATCGAGTTAGAGCGGCTGGAGAAACTCGCGGGCGGTCGAGTGTGGTCGGGCGGCCAGGCCAAGCGACTGAAGCTGGTTGACAGTCTTGGTGGCGTGGATGATTGTCTCGCCGCCGTAGCCAAAAAGGCGGACCTTGACGAATATGAGGTGATTCATCGCCCGGTGACATCGAGTGGGCTCGATCTCACCGACTTTCTGGGGCAAGGCGACGACGAAGAAGTGTGGCAGCGTATTCCAGTTGCCGCGATTGAAATGCTCAGGCGACGCGGCGTCAATCTGAACACAACGAAGACAATTCTTCAGGATGGATTGAATAACAGGGGTGAGCGTCCGACGACGTGGTTGTTGAGCCCATTGGAGATTTCCATTCGGTAAGATTCGGTTCATACGTTGGCGATTTGGGGCCAGTACGTGCTCTGCCAAGGTGTGGGGTGCTCTACGCAATCGCAGCAATTTTGCGTAAATCCATCGCCGCAGCGTTGAGGATTTTTGCGAAACCGATACGATTTTGAATACGGGCGATCGACCGATTCGTCCGCGAATGCCCAATCAATTCGAGGTAACTTATGTGCAAGCACACTTTCGTGGTGATGATGCTCTTGCTGCTTTGCCAAACAGGCAATGCGCAGAATTCATCGGCCAAGGACGCAGACAAAGATTCTGATGGCAAAGTGACTGTCAAGGAGTTCGCGGAGTACGCGGAAGCCAAGTTGCAAGGCGCTGACGAAGATCAGGTGAAAGCCTTCGCGAAGAAAGTCGACGCGGACAACGATGGCGAAATCAGCGACGCCGAATTTGCGAAACGAATGGACGTTCTTCAGGAAGTCATGAATGACGAGGCCGACGCGGATGACGAGGGCGAGGCCAAGGACGCTGAGAAAGAGACCGGTCCCCATGTGGTTGGCGACAAAGCCAGCGACTTTGAATTGGAAGGGATCGAAAAGAAGATCAAGTTGTCGGATGTGGTTGCCAAATCTGGCAAGCCGGTCGTTGTTGTTTTTTCGCGTGCCAACTGGTGACCGTATTGCATGACTCAGCTAGTTGAGCTGGGAAAGAACAAAGAGAAGTTTGCAAAAGCCGGTACGGAGATCATCGCCGTTTTCCGGGAAGAAGCCAAAGGTGTCGAAGGCCTCAAGATGATCAAGGAAAAGACCGGAACGACGTTCAATCTTGCGTTAGATAACGGCAACAAGAAGACCGGACGCTACAGCAGCGGTAAAAAAGAGTTCACGGGTTATGTGATTGATGCTGATCGAGTCATTACGAAGATCATCAAGGGTAGCCTGATGTCGCGAGCCAAATCGGCCGAGCTTTTGAAAGCGATCGAAACCGCAGCCAACAAAGATGCGGACTCGAAAGAGGATGCCAAGGCTGCCGAATAACTCGCACGGATTAGAGTTAAATCATCGATCTGAAACCATAGAAACGGGTGCCCTTCGCTTTGCGAGGGTCGCCCGTTTTTTTATCGTCACCCGTTTCCCAGTTTCAATCACCGGCGGCTTTGCGGGAGGTCGGGATATCATTGTTAAGAATTTGTGAAAATGGATGGCGGCGCAGGCAATTTAAGCCGCAATTTAGGCCGCTATTGGCCGCAGTAATTCGATATTCCGTAAACAGCGTGTTGTCGTAGTTACTGCCCCAAGCTAAAACCATCGGCATCCGATTGCGAGTTGCACAACCGCGATCCTGAGTTCCAGTCGGTCAGAGGTTTCTGATCGCCCAACCAAGTTTCTTTTTTAACAGGAATGAACTTACGATTTCCGCCGCCGAACCCGGTTTGCGTGCCTCATTCATCAGCGCTTTCGCGCCGGTGAATTCGAGTTGCTCCTCATCTGGTTTAGGTGTCAGATTTTCGTTCCTGCCGATATCCTGGAGAAATCTATGTCATTAACGTCCCGATTCACTGTCCTGGTCCTACTTGCCGTAACGATCGTCGGATGCGGCGGTGATGGTACGAGCGTAAATAGCGATGCGACGAGCGGTGAGATTGTCTGCGTCAGTCGCCAAAACAACTCCGGGACTTACGTGTTCTTCAAAGAAGTTGTGTTGGGTAAGGAAGGCGAGTTTCGGCAGGGAACTGTCGATCTCAGCGGATCAAAGGATGTTGTGGAGCAGGTCTCCATCACGCCGAACGCGATCGGCTATAGCGGAATGGGATACGCTACTGAGCATGTGAAAATGCTGTCGCTTTCAAAGGACGGAGGCGCGGCGGTTCCGCCGACGAGTGAAAATGCCTCGAACGGTTCGTACCCGCTGGCTCGTGGACTGAACATTTATGTCGTGGGCGAGCCAGAGGGGCCACTGAAACATTATCTCGACTGGATCATGTGCGATGAAGGCCAGGCGATTGTTTCGGAAATCGGCTACGTCCCTGCACCAGGCGGCGGAGGTCCGGCGCCGACGGAAGCACCACCGGCAGGTTCCATCAAGATTGCCGGTTCCGATACGATGGTGAACCTTGCCCAAAAATGGGCCGAAGTCTACATGGGAAAATACCCGGACGTGAAACTTGAAGTTTCGGGTGGGGGGTCCGGTGTGGGTTTGGCCGGTCTGCAGAAGGGAACGACTCAGCTTGCCAACGCCAGCCGCGACATCAAAGACAAAGAAGTCGCGAATATCAAGGAGGCCTTTGACAAAGAGGTGAAAGGATACGTTGTGGCGCTGGATGCTCTGGCAGTTTACGTCAACCCTGCCAATCCGCTCAATGAGATCTCGCTGGCGGAACTTGCCAGTATCTATGGGGACGGCGGAAGCGCGGTCGAATGGGAGCAAATTTCCAATTGGCCCGAGGCTGCTGCCGCTGACCATTAGACGGCCAGGTCAGTTCGGGGGGAATCATCATGAATTCGTATTGCCACTAGGATTGGCAGCGAATTCGGCTTACGCTTAACGCTCGTTATCTGGATACCCGCCAGCCCGTTTTTCGGAAGTTGGTGATACGCATGTCGCTAACGGAACAAGATTCGTGTCAACCAGTCGCCGTAGCCAAACCGGTGTGCCATTCATCGATAGACTGGAGCCCATCATTGAATGGGCGATTCGCATTTGCGGGTGGAGCGCGATCCTCTTTGTGATTGCGATTTTTGTATTCGTATTCAAAGAGGCGTTGCCCGTTTTTTCATGGCTGGATTTTGGCGAGTTTTTTACCAGCGAGAAATGGCGGCCAAATTCGGAAACGAATCCTTCGTACGGGATCTTCGCCCTGCTGATTGGAACGCTGTGCGTCACGATTGGATCGACGGTATTGGCCGTTCCGCTTGGACTGGGAGCCGCCGTCTATCTGTCCGAATTCTGTTCCAGCCGCACTCGCGAGGTTCTCAAAGTCATCATTGAATTGCTGGCCGCCATTCCGTCGATTGTTTGGGGGTTCATCGGAGTCGTCGTTCTGGGGCCAATCATTGTCGATACAAGTGCGGCATGGTCTTCATTCGGATTCCCCCGCGCATTTATCGGTGTGAATATTCTGAACGGGAGTATCATCCTTGCGCTGATGGCAGTGCCGGTGATTGTGTCGGTGGGCGAGGACGCATTGAAAGCCGTTCCGGATTCGTTTCGTGAAGCCGCCGTTTCTCTTGGAGCCAGTCGTTGGGAGATCGTCTACAAAGTTCTCTTTCCGGCTGCACGGAACGGATTGTTGGCAGCCGTGTTGCTCGGTATCGGTCGTGCCATTGGTGAGACGATGGCAGTTTTACTCTGTACCGGGCATTCGGTACGGATACCGAAAACGGTCGTCGATCCGGTTCGTACGATGACTGCCACGATTGCTGCGGAACTGGGAGAGACGGTTGCCGGAGGTCGCCACTGGCAGGTTCTTTTCCTGATCGGCATTGTCCTGTTTATTCTGACCTTCATTGTCAACTTTGTTGCTGACATCGTCGTGAAGGGAGTGCGGGGGCAAGGAAATGGTTAACGACGAAATTATTAAACCGAATTCGTCCACGGATGTTCGACCGGTCCGTCACTGCTACGTAGTGACTGGCGGTGAAATCCCGGAAGGCGCATCGTCGGACATCTTTGGAGATTTGGGCAAAGCTACGGAGGCCATCAAGGCTGGCCTCGGATCTGACAGCGACGTGACTAACGTGACGACGGGGCCCGAAGAAATTGTTATCACGTTTGGAGATGCACCGGAGGGAACGAGTGCAGCCCCAAAATCCAAAAACCGGCTGCAGTTCTATTTTGATTCTTACCAGATGGGTTCCGACGGAGATGGATCGGATACGAATCCGTGGCCCTCGATTGCCCATTCCTTCGACGAGATCCTGCGGCTGGAGAAGGAAGGTAAGCTTCAACCGAAATCCGGTCAGAGTCTGTTCCTGACTCGTCGCGAACCGTTTACCTCGACCGGACAGGAGCGTCGCAAGAAGCGATCAGAGAGCATCGCCAAGTACGTGTTTATGGGAATGGCGGCCATCCTCGTACTGCCAGTCTTTGCCATTCTCGGATTTCTGGTTCGCGAAGCCTGGCCGGCGCTTTCGTGGGATTTCATCACCCAAAACCCGACGAATGGCATGACTGCCGGTGGCATCTGGGCACCGCTGGTCGGTACCTTCTTTCTGGTACTCGTCTCGTTGCTTATTGCGGCACCAATTGGTGTACTCGCGGGTGTCTATCTGAACGAGTACGCCAAAGACAACTGGCTGACTCGCACGATTAATTTGGCCGTCGTCAATCTGGCCGGCGTGCCCAGTATTGTTCACGCTCTGTTCGGTGTCGGCGCGTTCGTTGCCTTTGCAGGTTTTGGCGAGTCACTATTGGCGGCGTCATGTACACTCGCGGTGATGACTCTTCCGGTCATCATTACCAGCACGCGCGAAGCGCTGGCATCGGTCCCGATGTCTTTTCGCGAAGCTTGCTGGAACATGGGGGCTTCCCGTTGGCAGACGATTCGGACGATTGTCCTGCCGAATTCGATCAGCGGAATCCTTACCGGTGTGATCCTGCAGGTGTCACGAGCCGCTGGTGAAACAGCGCCGATCCTGTTTACGGGAGCCGCGTACTTCATGGATGTGCCCGACGAAGGCATTGGCTACTGGTTGCCATACGGACTCGGAGACAAAGTGATGGCGCTCTCGTATCACCTGTTCGCGTTGAAAACACAAGTCAACAATGCCCCCGACCACCTGGCTTACGGTACCGCAGTCGTGTTGATCGGACTGGTATTGCTGGTAAACAGCGTGTCGATCGGCATTCGGACTTACATGCGAACGAGAAAGAAATGGTAACCGAATCGCAAACGAACGAGCCAGATGAAGCAGACGCGACCAATGCGCCGCTGCAGATCGAGTTCAGGGATGTGACGGTCAGTTACGCTGACAAAGTCGCACTGGACAACGTTTCGTTTCAGGTTCCCGAGAAATCCATCCTCGGAATCATCGGGCCGGCAAACTCGGGCAAAACGACTTTGCTAAAGTGCATCAACCGAACCATTGATTTCATCGACGTAGCAAAAGTCGACGGTGCGGTGCTCGTCCGCGACGAAGATGTCAACCGCATGCGAAACGTCTACGAGTTGCGTCGTCGAGTCGGTATGGTGTTTCCTTTGCCCGTTGGGTTGCCTCTCTCCATTTATGAGAATGTGGCCTATGCACCGCGTCGTGCCGGCATGACCGATCGTACCGAGATGGATGAGCTCGTCGAAAAGTGTCTTCAGCAATCGATGTTGTGGGATGAAGTCAAAGATCGTTTGCACTCACTCGGTACCAAACTCTCAGGCGGGCAGCAGCAGCGTCTGACGCTTGCACGCGCCCTTTCGCATCGCCCGGAAATCCTCTGCCTGGATGAATTTTCGATCGCCATCGATCCGGTGACGACGATGAAGATCGAGGATGTGTTGCTGGAACTCAAGAACGAAATGACGATCGTGCTGGTGACCAACCTGGTGCAGCAGGCCCGTCGGCTGGCCGACCAGACGATGTTTCTGAACGCGTCGGAGCTTGTCGAAATCGGTGAGACTGAAAAGATCTTCACACAACCGGACAATCCGGTTACGTACGAGTATGTCACCGGAGGATTTGGATAATGGATTCCCAATCTGATTCAACCTCCGCAACCGAATCCGAACCGCTCGCCTCCGCCGGGACGGGTGAGCGATTTAGCATCACGACCAGGGATGTAAGTCTCTGGTATGGTGACTTTCAGGCGCTGTTCGATGTTACCGTCAATGTTCGGCCCGGAATTATTACCGGACTTATCGGGCCTTCCGGTTGCGGCAAAACCACGCTGTTACGCAGTTTCAACCGGATCAACGAAACGTACGGGAATGTCACGACGAAGGGTGAGATCCGGATTCTCAACAAGAATATCTACGATGACAACGTCTCGCTCAGCGAGCTGCGTAAATCAGTCGGGATGGTGTTTCAGCGCCCCAATCCTCTTCCGATCTCAATTTATGAGAACATCATTTTTGGACTGAGAGTTCATTCGAAGCGAGGCGACCTTTCCCGAAAACTCAAGGATGAGGTCGTTGAATCGTCACTTCGGGAAGTCAAACTCTGGGACGACGTCAAAGACAATCTGAAAATGCGTGCTACGCGACTGACGCTCGAGCAGCAGCAGAAACTCTGCATTGCGAGACTGCTCCCGCTAAAGCCCCGTGTGATACTCATGGACGAACCTTGTTCGGCACTTGACGCCGGTGGAATTGAGCGAGTCGAAGAGTTGATTCGTTCGCTTCGCGAAAAGGCCACCATTTTGGTCGTGACTCACAATATGGCTCAGGCACGCCGTGCGACTGACGAGTGTATTTACATGCTGATGGGCAAGATCGTGGAGCACGCTTCCACGCAGGACCTGTTCCTGAATCCCAAAAGTAAAGACACTGAGATGTATATCGAAGGTCGCTACGGTTAATTCTACTTTTCACGAAGCATGGTCCGATGAAGCAGCTTGAGCAGGAACTCGAAACGCTGCGAATGCGCGTCGTTGAGATGGGGAAGTTGACCGAATCAATGGTCTGGCAGGCAATCGACGCGGTCGCCAAAGTCGATACCGATGCGATCGAACCAGTTCTCACTTCAGAAGATGAAGTGGATCGAATGCAGCTTGAGATTGATCAGGAAGCAATTCGCGTCATGACAATCTACAGTCCAGTCGCCGGTGATCTGCGATTCGTACTCTCCGTGTCCCGCATTACAGCCGAACTCGAAAGGATTGGCGATTGCGCAACAAACATCTGTGAAAGTCTGCAATTGATGACGACGCATACGGAGGCGCGTCCGATTTCCGAGATCATCAAGATGGGCGACGTCGTCAAGAAAATGGTTTGCGATGCGATGCGTGCATTCAGTCACGGGGACGAAAAGCGTGCCATGTCCACGATTGCCTGTGACGATCTGGTTGACGCACTTAACGACCAGATTGTGAAAGGGATTCTGCAGGATGACGTGGTTCGTGAAGCCATCGAGGGGCAACGCAATATTTCAGGTGATCTTTCGCAGATTCTCATCGCGAGCGCGCTCGAGCGTATCGCGGACCAGGCCACAAATATAAGTGAAGAAGTGGTCTACATGGTCAAAGGTTCCGACATTCGCCATTCCGGTTGAAGTAGCAGTTCAATGTCTTCCATGTCAACTCGGCTCACGGCATCGTCTTTGGACTGGCACCTGCACTGCTCTTTACGTTGATGTGGCCGGGGGCATGGTAGCAGAACAAACCATCAATGATGGCCCAATCCGGGGTGAATGTCCGGCGTCATTCTTCAGGCTGTCCATCGGCAGATTTGCGCGAGGCCGCGGTTCGGCGCAGCCGGTGGGATTCTTCTTCTATCGTCAGCAGTCCCCAGTTTAGCGACTGATCCTGTCGATATTGTTTTCCCAGCTGCAAAGCGATCGTTGCCTTGGCCATTTCGTATCCGAGATAGAACGCATGCGACGCGTCGATCGTTTCAGGCCTCGCTGTGAAGAGCTTTTCGAACAGCAGGAACGCGTCCGGTTCCGATTCGTGCAAGCCGCTACTCACGGCATGAATCTTGCCGCGTTCTGCAAACAGGCGATAATTCCTGTCCCGAATTTCGGCTGCTAACGTTTTTAGCGACTTGTCGCCTTGTTCATAAATTCGCCCTTCTCGCAAAATCGCCAAAGCTCCGTCCACGTGCTTTGGCAAGGCGTTGTTCGTTACGGCGTAGTGGACCAGCCGCCGAGCCGCATCGCATTCCTTGACGCTCGAGCGTGCCCAATTGATGACTTGCGTGGTCAGAACGCTGCGAATGCCGAGCTCCTGACAAATGGCAAGCAGCAGCATGTTGATGCCGGCTGAGTCGACTTCCGTCAGCTCAGTCAGGTTGCCAATCCCCATCATCATTTCGCAATCGGGATAGCGGGTGCGAGTCTGGAAGTAGCGATGGAGGCTGGCTGCGAAACCGAATCCGATCGGTTCGAGGATCGGGTCAATGCGGAATGGGACGTTCGCGTTGTCAAGAAACTCAATCGTCTCGTCCATGCCAGCCAGGTCGGTGGGATTGTCCGGCACCACGATGACTTCGGTGCCCCAATCAGCGGCGGCATGACGGTTGCCGCTGTTCACCGACAGCACGAGCTCGGCTCCGGCGGCGGTCGCGGCAGTGATCTCTACAACGTTCATGCTGTCGACAGAGACGCGATGCCCTTGGTCCTTCAGCGCAGCGACGCAGTCTGCCAGCATGTGCCAGGTTTCGCCCGGCTGACAGCCAACATCGATGAGGTCTGCACCGTCGGCTTGCATCTTTTCCGCCATCGAAAGGATGGTGGTAAGTTCCAGTCGCGGGGCGTGGTTAATTTCGGCAATGATCTCGATGTCGAACTTGCCATAGTTTTTTGGGATTGGCGCCGCACCAAAATGCTCTGGTAACGCAAAGAGATCTCGCGGTCCACTCTCGACAGGAACTTTTAGCTTCTCCGCCAGTGGCGTGAGGTCGCCGCCGGCATAACCTGGAATCATGACTGAGGTCGTGCCTTCGGGGACGTCGATCTTGCGGCTGATCCACTCGGGCGTCATCAGTGCGGCGACGGTGATCGGAAGTACCCCGATCGTATATTCGAATCCGACGGATGGCGCAAGCTGTTGGAGTTGATTCTCCAGCGCGGTGGCCGCAAGTTTGCCGGTAACGAAATGAATATTGCGCATGGATGCGAGGTTTTTTTAGTTGCGAGTTGCGAGTTGCGAGTTCGGGTTCGGGTTGCGAGGGGCAAGTTGCGAGGGGCAAGTTGCGAGGGGCAAGTTGCGAGGGGCGTTTTTGGGGTTGGGGGTGCGAGCTTGGGCGTGAGTTCCGAAAATCTGAAATCTGAAATCTGAAATCTGAAATCTGAAATCTGAAATCTGAAATCTGAAATCTGAAATCTGAAATCTGAAATCTGAAATCTGAAATCTCAAATCTCAAATCTCAAATCTCAAATCTCAAATATGCTATTACTTCCGATCCGTCAGGTGTTTGGGCCAGGGTTGGCTGCCGCCGTTGATCGGCACAATCTGTCCATTCACGAACGAAGCGGCGGGTGAGCAGAGAAAACGTGCGGCAAGTGCAACATCTTCTGGCGTCCCCCAACGACCCACCAGCGACTCGCCCCGCGCACGCGAATCCCAGAACTCGGAAGTCGACTCGCCCCACGCCGTCTTGATCCAGCCGGGAGCCAGACAGTTGACTCGAACCTCAGGCGCAAGCGATTTCGCGAGACTCAGCGAAAAAGCCATAATGGCTCCCTTCATGGACGCGAACATCTCGCCTCCATCGCCGGCCTGCCCTGCGAAAGCCTGATCCCAACCCATGTTCAGGATCACGCCATTCCCCCGAGTCCGCATCCGTGCGCCGACATCGCGACTTAGGCGGATCGTGCCACTCACATCGACTTTCCAAAGTCGCTGCATCTTCGATTCGAACGCGTAGTTGGTCGCCGCGCCCGTCAGTACATCAAAGCCTGCATTGTTGATCCAGAAATCCACGCCGTCTTTCCAGTTCCACGCCTGTTCAACGAACTGTTCGCAGGCCGTAGGGTCAGAAACGTCGTAGCGGACGGCCAACGCTTCGCGACCAAGTTCCGAAACGTGTTTGGCCACTTCATCGGCGGCGTCACGATTGTGGCCCGAATGGACGATGACGTTGGCGCCGGCTTTTGCGAGCTCCAACGCAATTTGCCGGCCGATGCCACGCGATGAACCTGTCACAACGGCAACGGTTTTATCGATGCGAAATTGCGAGTCGGACTGGTCTGGTTTGTTCGATGGTGGTTGATTGGTCATGATGAATATTCGCTTTACGACGGCTGCGTTGCGGAGTCGCGATTGACGGTTTGCGACGAATTGGCAATAGAAATCGCCAATGCGTCGTATTGCCTGCGCCCCCAATGCCAGGAATCGGCAACCTTTCACGGCGACTGTATCTTAGCCGAAGCGTTGTCGATAAATACAACGTAGAATGACCCGCGCCACCGGTTAGGTGAAATTGGCCGGCGTCCATCAGTTATAGGTCCAGGGTTGAAGCAGGATATGTGATGGTACATGCGGCAGAAATTCCGGAATCGGCAACACCTGCGGATACTTTGTTGACTCCGGAGCAGCTTCGGGACGGCGTGACCTCCTCGGCATTCGCGTATCGCGGATACAACGTGACGAACCTTGGCCGGACGCCCGAATTGATGGACATTCCGGCGTATCGGCCCATTCTCGAAAAGTATCTGGTCCGCGCGGCGAATATCTGTTCGGACGTGAAGGGACGCAAAGTCGATTTGATCTCGCGTATCGACGCGCGTGAAGAGACGACGCTCGCCACCTACGACGAAGCCGTATCGATGATCGTCGCGGTGGAGGTGGCACACGTCGAGATTCTTCGCGAGCATTTTGGAGTCGATATTTCGAATGCGAAAGTCGCGTATGGGTTCAGTCTTGGCGAAATCTCGGCATTGGTAGCATCTGGTGTCATCGAACTTGAAGACGCGCTGCGGATCCCGATCGCAATGTCCGACGACTGTGTAGACCTCGCCAATGACGTAACACTGGGCGTCCTGTTTTCGCGTCGCGGTGAGCTGTCGGACAAGAAAGTCTCCAAGCTCTGTCAGGAGATCAATGCCGAAGGCAAAGGCGTCATCGGCGTCTCTGCGTGGTTGGCACCTAACTCGTGCCTGGTAATTGCCCAGCGGGAAACGCTCGACAAATTGCAGAAGCGAAAATCCGAACTGTCGGACGAACGAGTTTACGTGCGTCGCAACGATAACAAATGGCCGCCACTTCACACTCCGATCGTCTGGCAGCGGGCGATTCCCAATCGTTCCCAGCATCTGATGCATACGATGCCGACGAAGTTTGATTCGCCGACTCCGCCAATCTTCTCGATGGTGACCGGTGCGATTTCTTACGACGGTGAAAACATACGCGATACGATTGGTGACTGGGTCGATCACCCGCAGCAGCTTTGGAAAGCCGTCGATTACACCCTGAGTGAGGGCATTGATCTGCTGGTGCATATCGGACCGCAGCCGAATATCATTCCCGCCACCTTTGAACGACTGGCAGCCAACGTGGCGTCGCAGACGAAAGGCAGTGTCGGCATGCGGGCGCTATCCGGAATTGCGAATCGACCCTGGTTGGGTGCTCTTCTTCCCCGTCGCGCTTCTCTACTACGCGCAACAAAAGTGACGCATTTGAAGGTAGAAGACTGGCTGTTGGAGAATGTACCAGCGACTTGAGAAACGGTGATTGCCGCCGCTCATTCGGTTGCGGCTTTATCCGCTTCTGCTTCGTTCGCTGCGGCTTCGTCCGCTTCCGCTTCGTCTGCTTCGTTCGTTGCGGCTTCCTCAATCGCCGCTTCGCCTAACGACGTCGGCGCTGAATTCACTGCCTCTGTCCTGATCTCAAAGCAAGCGGCTTCTTCCGAGTTTCGCACGAGAATGCGATTCCCGTACAGGCAAACATTGTTCCAGGTCTGGCCTTCGATCGCCTGGAATTTGCACAGCTCTTCGTGCCCGTCGGCCGTCGCGCGAACGAGGACCAGCTCGCCGGACTCCGCCATGACGACGATGATGTCATCAACCAGCAGGACTTGCCCATACGCGTACTTTCCTCGCCGCCACAGCCGATCGCCAGTTTCAACGTCGGCACAGCACAAGACGCCTTGATCAAGCGCGAATGCCAGCCCGTCCCTGATCGCCACGTTGGAGAATTTCGTTTTTAGAATACGCTTCGATTCCCAGACAACATCTGCGAACCATTCATCACCTGACTTTTCGATCTGCAATAGCTGGCCACCGCCGCCATACCCTTTCGAGATGAGAATGCGATCATTGCCGACGGCGTTAGGCTGTGAAACATTGGCATTCGCATTCGACTTGCCAGGCCACGGGTGATCCCACAACTCCTTGCCCGTTTCAAGGTCGTGCCCCGTCAGGATGTCCTCGTTCA
Source organism: uncultured Pirellulaceae bacterium (assembly GCA_938040995.1). GTDB lineage: Bacteria > Planctomycetota > Planctomycetia > Pirellulales > Pirellulaceae > CALHZT01. The sequence goes on from CALHZT010000187.1 coordinate 20,624, forward strand.
TGCTGACAATCTGACGTTCGCCATGCAATGTCATCAACATTGGAGAGGCGTAACTGGAAACGTGCTTTCCCGCCTCCCAGATCGTTTCGCCGGTATCTACGTTCATTGCCAACAAGGTGGTGCGTTGCCCACTACCGTTCCCACCGACAGGAATGAACAATTTGTCGTCCACGATCAGCGGAGATGTGGCTCGTCCCCAAATGACACCGCCACCATCGTCGGGGGAGATTCCGTATTCACCGAACAAGTCGCGAACCCAGATTTCTGTCCCGTCGGCTCCGTTCAGGCAACGCAGAAACCCGGTGGCGCCCATGGCATAGACACGGCCGTTGAAAATGGTCGGAGTCGCGCGTGGTCCCACGAAACCGAGGACCGTTTCGTGCCTGGTTTCGATCGCGTGTGTCCAGCACAACTTGCCCGTTTCAACGTCGCGACATGTCACCAGTTCCGAATCGCCACGTTGCTCCATGGTGACGGCGAAACCGTTGACGCAAGAGAACGCGCACCACCCCGCCCCGATTTCTGATCGCCACAGTTCCTTGGGAGGATTCTGGTCCCAGTCGGGAATGATGCGAATCGTCTTCACGACACTGTTCATGTCGGGACCAAGGAAACGTGGAAAGTCATTGGCCGTTGTCGTCGCGAGATCGACAGTGATCCCGCTGTCTGTTCCGGGAGTCGCATCGAGCAACTGGTCGCCGACAAGTTCTCCACGAGGAACGAACTGCAACGACAAGCCGCCGGAAGTCTTGTACGGTCGGTATCTCACGAGAAAAACCGAAGCGGCTACGATGAGAATCGTGGGCGGCAACCAGCGAATGGCGGCAGGGAATGCACTTTGAAATACCCACCAGAACAACAGCAGGCCGACTGCGATCCCCGTGAGGACCATGGTTGCGATGTTGATGCCCGCGAGGTCGACCTCTAGGTTCCGCACGAACGCGATGGCGAGAACGCAAAGGGCCCAGATGATCCAGTATCGCGGTCCGGGGAACCACGTGCCACGCCGTCTGGGGAGGGCGTCGACCGCTGCGGTTGATTCGAAAGGAGCATCGCCAGGAGTGATGCTATTTTGATCGGTCAAGGTTCGACCTGTCGGGAAGGAAGTTGTCGGGAACGGTATGGTAGGACGACCGAATCAGGTCGACCGACATCGAATGAAACAGTGCATTCAACGTAGCCAGATCTACGGGTGGCAAGTGATTAAGATACGGTTCTGGTTGGCCGCTTGTACAGGCGAATTGCAGGCGAATCGGCGCTATCGAGGCAGGCGATTCAATCACCAGCGATATCTTGACATGCCAGTATGGAAAATGCCCACGGAGTACGCAGAGTAGAAAGATGGGGAGTGGAAAGCACCACTACGGTCGCCATCCTGAACTAGCGACTCCACATCGGGACCGCACCCGCTGATGCGAACACCTTCGAGATCACGGCTTCGCGATTCTCTTCGCTGCTGAAGCCCAGTGAGTGCCCCTGGAAAACCGACTGTTCACTTCGCATCAAGTTGGCAAATCCAAAACTGGCTGGGTCCTTTGACTGGAGATGCAATGCAGTCGCGATGGCAGCATCACGAACCTGTCCCTCGAACTTTGTCGTCTTGGCAAGTCGGGCTCCGAGCGGTGGCTGGACGCGATTGACCAGTTTGATCGGACGATTTCTCGTAAAACAAACTGTTTGGTCGCCGTACAGCGGGGCGAGCGAGTCGATATGGTCGGCGGTGCCAAAACGAGCCACCGTGAGCAGCGCGTAGAGCTTGATATGCCCGACTACGGATTCGTTCTTTAAAGTCACCAGTGCCGGGGTGACACCTTCGGGTAACTTGCGCCTCAATGCCAGCGAAAATGCCTGATAAGCTACCTCCGGCGAATCGCACTCACGGACCGTTTTCCCCGCGAGTCGCCGGAATGCATCATTCTCCCATGGATTCATATCATTCGTTCGGCTGGAAAACTGATTGAGCATCGAGAAGGTGTTCGACAGTTTTTCTTCCGGCAGCTCGTCTGCAAAAAGCATGACAGTGGAGATCTCGGCTGCCGTCGGTGCCATGCCCTGGTTGCGGCGCCCGTTCAGTCGGTCGACTTCTACGACGACGGAAAGCGGCGAATTTCTGGTTGAAAGTTGTTCAACGATGTCCCAGTTCTCACGGAGCATGTGGGCCATCCAACGTCTTGAATGAGTCGTATTACCAACGATCGAACTCAATTGTTCCCACCCGGGAACGTCAGGCGTTGCGCTTGTTGCCTTGCCAACAAGAAACGACTGGACTCGCTGCTCACGAATCTGTGTCTGAATATGATCGGCGACTTTGCGGCACCGAATTCGGACTTCGGGGTTTTCGTGCCGCAATTGTGCGGTGGCGGCGTCGAGTGCCAACCTTCCCATCGACTTGAGCCGAATCGTTGCCCGCTTGCGGACGAGATACTTCGAGTCGCCAAGGTCCTTGATCAGCTGGTCAACTTCGGCGCGCTGTTCTTCTGTCGCGAACGTGGTTGCTACGTTTGACGAAACCGTCGACTCGCTGGAATTCGTTTGCCCAGAAGCTGTGGAGGCCAAGATTAAGAAAGTCATGGCGACTGGAATCAGCCACGTAATCAGATTCAATTGATATACGACGGTGATTGGGGCAGGAGGATTGCCCTTTGACCGTGTGGAGGAGGAGCTTTGGGACATGGCCCCATTATATTCGCAGGGGCGATTCTTTCGCCAGTTTATGGAAAATTCGCGATGTTGATTTCTTGCAACGTGCTGCCTATAGTAGTGGGTAATTAGGGATTTGCGGCCGCTTGCAGCCTAAACTGCTAAAGTGCCATCGACAGTTTGTTCTCGGTATTGACTCCTCAATTCAGAACGAACATCTGGTTGTCGATTAACTTGAATCGAGCATCGCCGCGAATCCTGCGTGAATACAAAAGGATGTTGCGGTTTCTTTTTGCGCTTTGTTCCTTATGCCGTTGGTCAGATGTTGCCAACGGGTCCATATGGTAGATCGCCGTCAGGATCGCAGCGCATCGAACTTCTCGTCGCATGAGAAGAAGCAGGAGCCGACACGGTGACAACTACGGAAACCAAATTGAATTCTCCCAAAGAAAAAAACACGGCGGATCAGTCGCAAGCCAACGCCGACAAATCGGCCACGAGGAAATTGTCGACGGACGCGGTTCATGCGGGCGAGGCCCGGCAAAAACCTGGTGACGCGATTACCGATCCTGTCTTTTGCGCTTCGACGTATACGTTCGCGGACAGCCAGTCGATTATTGACTTTATTGAGCAGGGGCAGGTCCGCGAAGAGTATGGCCGGTACGGGAATCCTGGTGAAAAGGTCGTCGAGGCCAAGCTGGCTGCACTCGAGGGCGCCGAAGAAGGCCTGCTTTATGCAAGCGGAATGGCCGCGATTGTCGGCGTATTCATGAGTGTGTTGAATGCGGGCGACGAAGTCATCTTCTTCGATGAGTGTTACCATCGCAGCCGTGAGTTTTGCTACAAGCACCTCGCGCGGTTCGGTGTGACGACTCATCAGGTAAAAACTGGCGATTTTGACGCGATGGCCGATGCGATCAACGAGAATACGCGACTGCTCGTCAGTGAGTCGCCAACGAATCCACACTTGAGCGTGATTGATCTCGAAAAGTTTGCCAATCTCGGCAAGAAGTATCAGATCGATTCGATGATCGACGCGACCCTGGCGACTCCATTTAATCTCCGTCCAATCGAGTTCGGCGTAGATTACGTTGCGCATTCCGCGACAAAGTATCTCGGTGGCCATAATGATTTGCTCGCGGGCGTTGTCCTGGGCAGTCGCGAAAAGCTGGCTCCGGTTCGAAACCTGCGAGGTGTTACCGGCGGGATCAATCATCCTCACTCAATGTATTTACTGTCCCGCGGCTTGAAGACGTTTGAGCTGAGAATGCAGCGACACAATGCAAATGGTCAGGCCGTCGCTGAGTTTCTTGAGAGTCATCCACGCGTGGAACGGGTCTACTATCCTGGACTCGAGTCGCATCGTGATCACGCGATCGCGAAAAGTCAGATGCACGGCTTTGGCGGCCTCGTGACCTTTTTGATAAAAGACGCCGATTGGCGGGCAACGGCGGACGTCGTGGATCGGGTGAAGATCGCAAGGATCGCGCCCAGCCTTGGTGGCGTCGAGTCGTTAATCGAACAGCCACTGCTCATGAGCTACTACGAGGCGGCTCCCGAAGACCGGCAGCGGTGGGGCATTTACGACAACATGATTCGAATGTCGTGCGGGATTGAGAATACCGGGGACTTGATCGAAGATCTGAACCAGGCGTTGGGCTCGTAGTTGTCGTGGCTCTGTTTACGCTCTGTCGTGGCTCTGTTCACGCGCTGTTCACCTTGGCTCTGCTCACCTTTGTGAAACCTACATAGGAAATTGCCGCTCACGCCGGCGGCATTCGTCATTGCGGAGCGTTGGGAGCAGATGCCGCTGCGAATAAGTGCATCTGGCGCAGTTCGCCGATGCCGACTGAGAGTTCACATTGGCCCGCATCGTTCCTGCCGCTGTTGAATACATATCCGACGAATCACTAGTTAAATCGAAGAACAGCATATGAAATTTCGCACCCGCGCCATCCACGTTGGCAACGCTCCGGACAAGGAAACTGGAGCCGTCGTGCAACCGATCCATATGGCATCCACCTTTGTCATGCCCGCGGCTGGCGAACCAACCGGTTACGACTATTCTCGCAGCGGCAATCCGACTCGCACCGCCGTCGAAGTCACCATTGCCGAGCTGGAAGAGGGTTGCGCAGCCCTTGCTCTCGCTTCAGGCATGTCGGCGACGCACGCAGCGATGTTGCTGCTCGAATCAGGCGATCACGTCCTTGCCGGTACCGATATCTACGGCGGCACTTACCGGCTGTTGCATAATATTCTGAACCGCTCAGGCGTTGCGGTGACCCTGGCCGACTCTACGGAGCTTGCGAAATTCGAAGCCGCTATTCGTCCAGAAACCAAAATGATCTGGATTGAGAGTCCGGGGAACCCGCTCATGTCCGTCACGGATATTGCGGCCGTTGCCGAGATCGCAAAAAAGCATGGCGTTCTCCTGGGCGTCGACAACACGCTCGCGTCGCCGGTGCTGACTCGACCGCTTACCCTTGGCGCGGACATCGTCATGCATTCCGCGACCAAGTACCTCAGTGGGCATAGCGATGTGCTTGGCGGTGCCCTGGTTGTGAAAGATCAGGAACTGTTCGATCGTTTGTACTTTGGCGTGAATGCAACCGGCGCTGTCATGAGCCCGATGAGCTGTTTCCTCACGACAAGAGGGATCAAAACGCTCGAGCTTCGAGTCCTCGAACAGTCTCGCACGACAATGAAGCTGGCGGAGTTCCTGGTTGAGCATCCGCTGGTTGCCAAAGTCAATTATCCCGGCCTGGCGATTCATCCGGGGCACGAAATCGCCAAACGGCAAATGACCGGAGGCTTTGGAGCCATGTTGTCGTTTGAACTGGACGGCAATTTCGAGCAAGCCAAGAAGTTGGTTGAGTCGACAAAACTATTTCAGCTTGCCGTCAGCCTCGGCGCTGTCGAGTCATTGATTGAACAACCCGCCTCGATGTCTCATGCGAGTTATGCCGCCGAGGACCGAGCCGCCCATGGGATCAGCGACGGACTGGTTCGATTGTCCGTCGGTCTCGAACACGTCGACGATCTTAAAAACGATCTGGAGAAGGCGATCGCTATCGCCACCGGCGAAAGCAAAGTATCGTGAGTCCGGCGCGGTCTCCAATCCGTTGGTGGTTCGTCGCGTAGTTGGGGTTCAGGATTTTAGCCTGTTATCATTTCGATCGGCTTCGATTCGCATCGTTCGTGGCTGCCAGCCTGCGAATTGCTGAGCAATAGCTCGGCGCATTCTGCTGCCGGAATCGGTCTCGAAAAGTGGTATCCCTGGTACGTCTGGCAATCGATGTCGAAAAGGAATTTTCTTTGCTCGACCGTTTCAACGCCTTCGGCAAGCACCTCGAGGTTCAGGGTCCTCGCCAGAGCCACGATGGAAGATGCAATCGTGCCGTCATCACTGTCGGGAATGTCTTTGATGAATACCCGGTCAATTTTCAGGCGGCTGATTGGCAGGTGTTTAAGGTAAGCCAATGACGAATAGCCCGTTCCGAAATCGTCGACGCTGATCGACACGCCCGACTGTTTCAACAGTTGCAATTTGTGAGAAGTTTCTCCCAGCCGGTCAACCATCACGCCTTCCGTGATTTCGAGGTCAAGATACTCTGGAGGAGTGCCGGTTTCCCGCAGGATGTCAACGATGTTCTGCACGAAACCGGTTGCCCGGAACTGGATTGGACTCACATTAACGGAGACACTGCATTCGATACCCATATTCAGCCACTCGTTGGCTTGCAGGCAACCTTGCTCAATTACCCAGCGACCGACCTCGTGGATCTTTCCAGTCGACTCAAGAATGGGAACGAACTCATCTGGCGATATAAATTCAGAATGCTCAATCCCATTGATGATTTCGGTGCGGTTCCAGCGGAGTAGCGCTTCGACGCCGAGAATCTGGTTTGCGGATACGCTGACTTGCGGTTGATAGACAAGTGAGAACTCGCCATTCTCAATCGCGCGATCGATTTGGGCGGCCAGGAATCGCTTGCGTTTGTAGTTCTCCGTCATCGCCGGAGAATAGCATTCAAAGCCCTTGCCAGATTTCTTGGCAGCATACACTGCCAGGTCTGCGAATATCAGCAATTCGTCGACGCACCGCGTGTGATCGGGAAGCAATGCTCCGCCCATACTCGCGGATACGACGACTTCTTCCCCGCCAATCTGAAGCGGCTGACTCAGGCTGGTGGCTATAGCGCTTGATATGGTTGCGATTCGATCAGGTGTGGCATCATTCACGATGACTGTGAATTCGTCACCACCAATGCGAGCTGCGGTATCTGATTCGCCAATGGTTGCGTAAATTCGGTTGGCCACCTGAACCAGCAACTCATCGCCAGCCGTGTGTCCAAGCTTGTCGTTTATGTTCTTGAAAGAATCCAGATCCAGAATCAACAGGCCGAGCGATTGTTCGGAGCTAAGATGCGTCTCTTTGGCGAGTTCCAACACGGAATGAAAGCGGTGGCGATTGGCCAGCTGAGTTAGCTGGTCGTGATTGGCGAGGTGTGCGAGTTCGCTCGACGACGTGATCAGTTTCTCCTGGTATGTCGTCGCAGACCATACGGCTTTTGTTGCCATCCATGTTACCAGCGCAAAGAAGCCAGCAAAGCTGACCGCATTGTCGAGTAAATTTTCAGTGCGCAACTGGAACCAGTCGGCTGGATCGAAACAGAAATGCATTGCCACAACGACCGCAGACGTAATGATCGTCCAGACTACGGCAGCCCGAATGCCGGACTGATGAGCTGCGATGATGCCCATGCAGCCGAGGAACGGTACTGTGCTTGAAGCCGAGAGTCCGCTCAGAAAGCACTCGGTGATCAGCCCAATGCAACTGATGCTGAGGTGAATATTGGCATACCGACGAAAACGTTGCGGGGTCCTGGCAATGCGAACATAGATCGCTGTCAGGAGTACTGTCACCAAAGCGCACAATAAGCACGTGGTTGTGTAGCCTCGAAGGAGATAAAAGATTCCAAAACTTGCCCAGCCAACCGCACAAATCCCGCAGTAACCTGGCACGCGAGCATGGCGACTGCTCGCAGTTAGCGGCTTTAGGAAATCCGCTTCGGTGGTTTGGTTCAATTTGTTCATCTGAGCAAAAAAGTTTCCAGTTCGATGGCTTGGAAAAAGTAGCATCACCCAGTCGCATGTCGGTGCTTCTTCGTGAGGGGCGGGTTTTCCGATCGTCAAAGGCGTCTGTGAATAACGTCAAATCGAACCCAATCCGTGCAGACCGGTGTCTTCTCGCGTGAATCGCGGAGGCTTAGCCCTTTGATTTGCCGTAACCGTTCACGCGGGCAAGGGGCTGGCTCAATTTTTTGGCGGCAAACTGACTTATTTCGCTTTGCGGACAAACGCCGAAAATTTGTGCCTGACCCTGGGGTGTTGTAAATTCGATATTGCGTGGCATTTGTGCTCACGTCAGATGCAGTCGTTTGCCTGACCTCGACCGCTCGCCCAAGCAACCCTCCTCCGACGCAGTGGTGTCATGCGAAGAATGAACAGGGCATACCACGTGTCGCGAGAGGAGACATCTGAGTATTCCGCAAGGCCTTTTGCCGGATTTTATTGCATTTCGAGATACGGCGTAATCTCGGGTATTCGCTTCTTGAGATTCTGGATGTACCGATCGCTATCGAAAGGGATTTGGGTCTTCCAGACTTTGAAGATTATCCGAATCCAGCTACGAGCCAATTTCCTCAGGGCTGCGTTGTGCTTCATCCCGCGATCCTTCAGCATTTGATAGCGGGCACGTGTCCAGGGGCACCACCGTCTTGCCGCGTCAGCAAACTCATGGAACGTTTGGCGAAGATATTTTGGGCACGCATATCGTCGTTGCACACTCCGTTGCTTGCCGCTTTGTCGCGTCACAGGCGCAATGCCACTAAAAGCAGCCAGCTCATCTGCGTTATTCCAGCGTTCGCGTTGTGACCCAAAAGCACACAGTAGGCGAGGGGCCAATACGGTCCCTGCACCGCGAAGCGAACGAAAAAGCTCCGCGTCAGGGTGCGAATTGAATACTTCGGCGATCTCGACGTCGAATTGTTTAATCGTTGCACAACACGACTGAATTTGTCCAGCCAGGAACTTGACGTTCATTGCCAAAGGCGTGATCAGCGCATCATCGTTTGTGAGTGGTGTTGCAGAACGAATGAGTTCGATGACTTCTTGCTGGCTATCGCAGTTGCGCAACCCGTTTTCTTTGAGGACTCGGCGGACAAGACGGCGGTCAGCTCGTCGAAGCTTGCGTGGATCCGACCATCGCTTCAGAACTTCCAGTAAAAGCCTTTGTTGGTGCGGTTTCCCAAAGAGCCGCAAAGCAAGCGGAAAATACTGTTTGAGAACGCTGAGGAGCTGCTGTCGTAACTTGGTGTGATTACCTACGATCAGGCGTCGTTGTTCACAAAGGGCGTTCAGCATTCGCGTCTGTTGATCATTCGGTAGCCACGGCCGCAACATTTCAATCCGTTCTTTGAGCATCCGCGCCAGATACATCGCATCGGTGGGGTCGTTCTTGCCGTTTCCACCTGGATAGCTTTCACGATACTTCGCGAGTTGCTTCGGATTGACAGGGTAAAGAATGATGTTTTCGCGATGCATCAACGCATGAATCAATGCTCCTCTGGATTGCTCAAGCATGATTGCGATTTTTCCATCGCCGGCCATTTCGGTGATAGTCGCAATCCACTGGTTAATCGCTTCCGGTGAATGGACGATCTCCATGGAAGACTGACGTCCATCCAGATGGATGAGGTGGCAGTCATGTTTTTGATC
>CALHZT010000188.1 GCA_938040995.1 uncultured Pirellulaceae bacterium
TCGAAAGATTCGGACTCCAATTCCGCGTAGAAATCGTCAAGGCCTTCAAGCTGGCCAGGATTGATTTCGTTCGCTGGCAGGAGTTCAGATCTGAACTCCGCGTCGCCGACACCAGCTTCCGGATCGATCTCAAAGAGATTCTGCAGTGGCATCGGGTCGGATTCGGCAAACGAAGCGGGTCGCTCTGTTTTCGTTTCAGAAATTTCAGCTTTACGGACCAGGCCAGCCTCTGTGGTATCTGGTTTTTGCCAATCGATTTTCGACTGGGTTTTGCCGGACGAAGTTTTTGCCTGTTTCTCCAGGTCTTCTTCCTCGCGTTCTTCCGACTCTCGAGCCAGTTGTGCCCAGAGCTTTTCCCGTCGATCCTTGTAGGATTCGAACGTGATCTGTCTGTTCGCCTTTTGAGCCGTTTTTTGCGACAGCCTTTTTGCTGCTCGTTCCCTGGAGACGTGCATTGCGACGACTACACAAAGCGCCAACGCAGCCATCGCCGGCACCATGACCGAAAGCCAGTCTGACATTTTTCTAGAGCGCGGCGTGTAGGTGTACGATCCGCCAGTATGAGGATGTTGGTGATTGGGATGCGACGCCGTGTACGTCGGGTGCCCGGTGGCAACGGGGCCGGTGCGACGGCGGTTTGCTGTCGCGTACACGACCGTCGAATTTGACTTTACATAACCCTTGTCGTATTGCTCTCGAGCCGTCGCATTGGTCAACGTTTCGTAAGCGAGCTGAATGCTCTTGAATTTCAGGGCGGCTTCTGCGTCACCGGGATTGAGGTCTGGATGACTGGAGCGAGCCAGTCGCAAGTAAGCGGCGCGTATTTCTTCTGTCGTCGCGTCTCGAGTCACTCCGAGAATTAGATAGTGGTTTGACGACATCTGCTCTGACCATTTGCGAGATCAGGGAACCTTCCCTACTCGTTATCATATCCGGCAAACTGGATGACGTCGACAAACTGCGGCGTTTTGTTCGGTGGCGAACGCTTGCGGCCGGTTGTAACGGCGTGCCCGGTCAGGTTGGGCACGCCATGAGATTGGCGTCCGCGCTGGACACTACAGGAAATTCACTTTACCCGATGCAAGGTTGTAGTACGCCGGGACGATGTCCAGCGACTTTTTCGACAATATTGATGAGCGTTCGCGGAGCTCTTTCGAAGTCAGCTTTGCATTTTTCTTGACGGCATTCTTGAGCTTGGCTGCGTGATCTTTTCCAGTCGGTTTTGCAACGGCCGGTTGCAAGTGAGCCAGCAAGTGGTTCAGGTTGTACCCGTTGTCACCACCACCAAGAGCCGCATCAACCGCACCGCAACCTTCATGCCCAAGAACCACGACAAGATTAACGTTCAGATGAGCCACGGCATATTCGATACTGGCGATTGTGCAGGTATTCGCAACGTTCCCTGCGACTCGAATAACGAAAAGCTCGCTCAAACCTGCGTCGAAGATCAATTCCGGAATCACGCGGCTGTCTGCACAACTCAAGATGATTGCAAACGGATCCTGTCCAGCCGGCAGTGTCGCTCGCGTGGCGGCGTCATGACGTTCGTAAACGGGACGGTCTGTTGAGAATCGCTTGTTTCCGTCCTTCAGTCGTTTGAGTGCGACGGCCGCCGTGGGTGTTTTTTTGGCCATGTTTTATCTCCGGTCTTTTCTAATTCCTGGTCACTCGAAATTGTCTTGCGACATCATGTTGCGAACTAACTTTAGGGAACACTTGAGTAGCCGTAAACCTGTTTTTCTTTTCTGCATGCCAGGCGATCGGAACCTGGTGGCAACAGTCCACGCTGCCATCCTCCAGCAAAACTCCAGTCGAGTCGGTGTAGGTGAGAATGCCAGGTGAGAGCGTCATTTGGGGAGTAGTTGTTCGACAATTTCTTTGGAGCGTCGGTGTCTGCCAGCCCTTTGGTGCGGCTGGTCGCCGTTCGCATCTTTCTGACGTGGATCAGCACCAGATTTCAGGAGCAGTTCAATAATCTCGATCGATGCGTAGGCCGCGGCGCGGTGCAGTGGTGTTTCTTCACAGGTTCGCGTGTCTCCGAAGAAATTGTAGCTGTGGGTGTCCGACTTTGTTTTGGCGTTTACATCGGCCTTATGATCAATCAGTAGCTGAATGACTTCGATGCCGGCATTGTTGGAAAGCGCGTGATGCAACGGCGTTTCGCCCGAGTCGACTCGCCCGAGATTTGGGTTTGCGCCATGTTCCAGAATCAACTTGACGCACTCCACCTGATTTACGTAACACAGACCCGCGAGAACCGAGGCGACATTTTCGTTGGTTTGCTGATCAGGATTCGCGCCTTTTGACAGCAGGTAGGCCGTCACCGGTGGATGGAAGTTCAGGAGCGTTCCCGATCCGCTCTCATCGGACGCGTTGACGTCGGCTCCCGATTCGATCAGCCGTTTGACTTCGTCGAGGTCGCCAGCGAAGGCGGCGTGTTTCAACGCAAGCGAATCTTTGTCCATGGGTTTCTCGCTCCGGGGCAGGGTGTGCTTGTGAGCGGTACGGATTTAGCCGCCGGTGGGCCCCGCATCTGAGACTAGCGATCCAATTTTCCGTTTCCTACTCCGATCCCAACGGCGGCTATCGCCGATCCTCGCACGGATAACTTGCGGTTTACTATTGCTATTGGCCCACAACAGCTACAGCGTGATTTGCAAGTTGTCGCGATGGATGGCTTCATCGTATGGGCAATGGCCGAGTATTTCTGCGATCTGTCCGGTACGCTTGCCAACAATGCTCTGCAATTCGACATTGTCATAATTCGTCAGCCCGCGGGCAAGTTCTTTGCCGGACGGATCGAGGATTTGGACAAGGTCGCCCTTTGCGAAACCGCCCGCCAAATTCGTAATGCCGATCGGTAGCAGGCTGCGCCCCTGGTGAGTCAGGGCATCGGCGGCTCCTTGGTCAATCGTGATTGTTCCCACGGGACGAGCCGAATATCCGATCCAGCGTTTTCGTGAACTTACGGAATTGTTCTCCGCCAGAAACAGGGTTCCCGGCGACTGGTCCGACTGGGAAAATATATCGTCAAGGACAGTCGGGCTGTGACCGTTTGCAATGATGACATGTTTGCCGGTGTCGGTGACGGCTTTGGCGGCGGCCAGTTTGCTTTGCATCCCGCCCTTGGACTGGCCTGTATTTCGATCGAGCACGAATCCAAATGTGTTATCGTCGATCGTTTCGACCGTGCGAAGCAGCTTTGCATCGCTGGCTTGCGGATCACGATCGTACAGGCCGTCGACGTCTGACAGGATGACGAGCAAGTCGGCGTGGAGGAGATTCGACACAATGGCGGCCAGCCGGTCATTGTCTCCAAATGTCGTCATGAGTTCTTCGACCGCGACGGTGTCGTTTTCATTGATGATGGGCACGACGCCGAATTCCAGCAGACTCAGCAGCGTGTTACGGACATTCAGGTAACTCTTCCTGTCGTCGAGGTCGCCGGCTGTAAGCAGTACCTGAGCCGCGTGTTGGCCATGCTCGCCAAGATGCCGGTCATATTCTTCAATCAGTTTGGTTTGCCCGATGGCGGCGACGGCCTGAAGCTTTGCGAGGTCCGTCGGACGTTCTGTCCAGCCAAGATGGGAGAGGCCGGCCCCGACGGCTCCGCTGCTGACGAGGACAATCTTCTTTCCCGCGGCAAGCAGTTTGTGAACCTGTTGGGCGATCCCGGCAACCATATCGGAGTTCAGCTGACCATCGGCGTGGGTCAGGACCCTGGTGCCGATCTTGATCACGACGAACGAGGCAGCGTCCACGATCTGATGGCGACGATTTTCGGCTGGTTCAGGTAATGGCGAGTGCGTTGACAAGGGGTTTTATATCGACAGAGTGAATCGGCAGCTTGGTCAGTTGAGTAGGTTGTAGCAGATGCCTACAATGCCCCGCATCCTCACCTTGGGTCTCCCGGAGTCGTAATGAGTCAGCTTCACGAAGAATGCGGTGTCGCGGCGGTTTATCATTTTACAGGCGGTGCTGCACCCGGAACGAGTCCGCTTTGCCCCCAGGGTGATCCGCAGCAGGCTTCGCGGCTGTTGCCTCGCATGCTTGTTGATATGCAGAATCGCGGGCAGCTGGCGGCAGGCATCACGACATTTGCGAAAGACCGCAATCAGCTGATTGATACCTACAAGGAACTTGGGGCGGTTTCCGAGGTCTTTCGTATGGGGCGACGCGAAAAATACAACGCGATCCTGGACCAGTATTACGGCAACGCCGGCATTGGTCACGTTCGCTATTCGACTTGTGGCAAAGACGACCGAAGCTATGCCCAACCGTTTGAGCGTCACCATCTTCAAAAGAACAAGTGGTTCTCATTTGCTTTTAACGGCCAGCTGGCGAATTACAACGAGCTGCGAGACAGCTTGCTCGCGGATGGCGACCATCATCTGACTCGCGAGACGGATACCGAGATCATCATGCACGAGATCAGCCGCGTGCTCTCGCGTGGAAAAGGGGCGGATGGTAGCGATCCGACGCTGATGGATGTGATCAAAAGCGTCAGTCGCAAGTTTGACGGTGCCTACAGCGTTGTGATGCTGGATGCGAACGGGAACATGCTGGTAGCGCGCGATCCGTTGGGGATCAAGCCGCTATGCTACGCGATGGACGACTCGATGTTCGCGGCAGCCAGCGAGAGCGTTGCGCTCGTAAATCTGGGCTTCCATCCGGACGACGTAAAATCGCTGGAACCGGGGCACGCAATCACGATTGTCGACCAGGTAATCAGGATCGAGAAGTACGTGGAGCAATCGTTGGTCGAGCCGACGCAACCGTCGGCTCATTGCTTTTTTGAGTGGATCTACTTTGCCAACGTCGCCAGTACGCTGGACGAGCGCAGCGTTTACGTTTCGCGAACGAGGCTGGGGGAAGAGCTGGCCGATCTGGAGATCGCTGCGGGAGAAATTCCGCTGGACGATGGCAATACGATCGTCGTACCAGTGCCGGATACGAGTAAGGCGGCTGCGGATGCGATGGCTCACCGGTTGGGTATCCCGTCCCGCGAAGGCCTGATTCGCAATCGCTATTCAGGGCGAACGTTTATCGAGGGCAGCAAGACACGCAAGAAGGCCGCCGAGCGCAAGTACTTTCCCCTGCGCGAGGTGCTGCGTGGCAAGAGGATTATTCTGGTGGAAGATTCCATCGTGCGTTCAACAACGATGCGGGTCTTGCTGGACCGCTTGCGGAGTGAAGGTGAAGCCGCCGAGATTCATGTCCGTGTCGCCTGTCCGCCGATTGTGGCTCCGTGTTTTTACGGGATTGACATGTCGACGATTGGCGAACTGTTCGCGCCGAAATTTATGGTGGATGGTCAGCCACTGACGGATGAGATGCAAGTTGCGATGGCGAAAGATCTGGGTGCGGACTCGCTGCGATACCTTCCCGTCGAATCGATTGCCCGAGCGATCGACAAGCCGCCAGAGGCACTCTGTCAGGGGTGCATCACTGGCGGCTATCCGACAGATTGCGGACAGAAGCTGTATCAAGTCGCTGTATCGAACGAGAAAAACGGTGGCGAATCGACGGATGGTTCACGCACTTACGAATCGTCCAAAGCTTAAGGTGACTGCGATTGCGACTGCGATCGCGGCTGCAACCGTTACTCGTTGGAACCGTTGACAAATCCGAGGATTAGATCCGTCGCCTGCTGCGCTTCCGCAGCCGCGTTGGGGCCGAGTCCAAACGTATCATTTGGATTGCCTTCGAATGTCCATGTCCAGAAATTTACACCGGTGATCTCATCGCGGCGCCCATCCAGGGCCCGGAGGAGGCCGTCGATCAGGGCAGTCTGTTCCGCCGAATCAATCGACTCGCCGGGATTGCCAGTCAGATATTCACCCGGGGTGGTTGACCATGGGTTGATACTCGTCATGTCGAAGGGAACAGCACCGAACTCGGCAATGACGACCGGCAATCCGGCACCATCGTGGGCATTGGCGGCGACAGGAAGAATCGTATTGTCAATAATGAACTCCCAACCGGCTTGCACGTCATCGACGAAGTTTGGGTTTTCGCTTGAATTGGCTGCGGCATCCACATCGACAACCGCCTGGTCGCCACTGAAGTAGGCACTGACGCCGACAAAGTCGATGATCTCATTGTCCCAGACAACGTTGGCAAGAATCGAGTTATCCAGATTGGCCCAGTTGGCGACGTAACCGATATCACCGGAGTAGAACTTGTCGGCCGTTTCAATTGTCTCCGTGAAGAACCCGGCATTCTCGACATTACTCACCAGAGCCGACAGTTCGCTACCCACATGAAACTGGCTGACTTCGAACTTCTCAGCGGTCCTGGCCAGTTTCCTGATCCAGGACTTGTACGAGTTGTGAAATCGTTTCGCATCGGCTCCGTCAGGATCGAACGCTCCTCGCCAGCTGTCATCACCGCCGACGACTTCGAACAGGGGATTGATCGTGACTTGCATGCCCAGGGTTTCGGCCGTTTGCAACGCTACCTTCAGCACGTCATTGCCCGTACCTGAGCTTCCGATGACCCTGCCGTTGGAGGCCTTCACTTCACGGTAGACGTTAATGGTCACATTTTCGACGCCAGATTCGTAAAGCGACTGGATTCCATTTTGCCAGTTGGTTCTGGCTTCTTTTCCTTTTTGCTTCGAGAAGCTGACAATGTTGAAACCAACGTCTGGATCAACCGATTGATCGTAGGTGGTTTCCGTTCCAGTCGCCGACAGCAGCAGGCGGTTTTCCAATGGCTCGATGAACAACTCCAGCTCTTGCGACTGATTCGGGTGGTTCATGGATCTTCCTTCGATTGAACAAATGTGCGATTTTTCCGGCGAAACTCACAGGGAGTAACGCAAATCACGCGCCAGTCGAAATTCGCAGAAAGAGGCGTCATTCAGGACAATCGTGTGGTATTTGGTCAGCTTGTGTTGCGAACAAGCATCGCCAACGACCGTCGCAGTTGTTGCTGCTGGAATTTCGTAACCGTTCAGGCAGGCAAGGGTCTGGCTCAATTTTTCGGCGGCAAACTGACTTATTTTGCTTTGCGGAAAAACGCCGAAAATTGGTGCCTGACCCTCTCGAACCTTTGCGGAAAAACGCCGAAAATTTGTGCCTGACCCTCTCGAACCTGGGGAAACGTAAATATCCGTGAACGGTTACGGAACTTCTTCTGCGACGCTACAGAACCATCACGACGCCGTCGATGTGTCGAATTCGTTCGTAGGCTTGTAGAACTTCTTCGGCGTTTTCGAATGTTGGCTCGATCGTGACTGAGACGTGGCGACCGCCCTTGGCCTCACGTTTTTGGATGGGTGGATCGAAGCTCAATTGGAGTTGTTCGCGAATGGCGGCGACGACCGAATTGATGAACGCGTCGTCATTGCGCCCGATGACTTTGACCATGACAGGACAGGGGAACGTGTGCGTGCCGTTCAGCAAGTCGATGGATTGCTGACGTTTGTCTTCCGCGCTTTCAGCTGCATCCGCTGCTTCCGTTTCGTTCTCGCTGCTGTTGCCAGAATCGTCGCTCATGAATCGGCTCCTTCATCATGACCCGGCTCGTTCAGATCAATGACGCCTGTCGGCCCCGCCGCGAACTCGACTCGCCAAGCCGGTTTGTGAAACTCGGCCCGGTAAACCGGTAAGTCGTTTAATCGTACGCGGCGCTCGAAATGGGTTCGATAATCCATCTCATTCAACGCGATTTCTTCAGCAACCGTGAATGGCCCATTCAGTTTTGAAGTGGTTTGCATCAGCTCGAGTGTCGAATCGAAATACTCTTTCACATCGGTCCAGAAATGGAGAATGCCGCCCGGCTGGAGAACGCGGTCCACAGCCGTGATCAGCGTTTCATTCATGACTCGTCGTTTACGATGCCGCTTCTTCCACCATGGGTCCGGGAAGTAGACATGGACCGCCGAAACGGAGTCGTCAGGAACGGACTTCAGAAACAGTACACCGTCGCCATGCAGAATTCTCGCGTTCGACTGTTCTGATTTGGCGAGTTTCGCCGCGATAAATCTTGCGTACTTGCCAACGATTTCGATGCCGAGGAAGTCGCGATCGGGATGAGCCGCCGAGGCGGTGCGGAGGAAGAGCCCTTTGCCGCTGCCGACTTCGATCTCAACCGGTGCTTCTCGCCCAAAGACTGAGGCAGCATCGAACGGCTGCGGCTGGACGACTTCGCCCGGCGGTTGATTGCGTGAATCGATTCGTAACAAATGAGTCGTCAGGTCTATCTGACGGTCAAGTTTTGGTAATGCTCTACGTCCCATGTTCGTATTTTATCGCCAAGCGATGGAGCCGGGTATGGGCGAACCAGGGTATTGTTGCGGAGCGAAAGCTCATGCCGTGATGAAGTCCAATTGCGGCTCAGGGAGGGCGAGGCTCCGTCCGAGCCGCCGAGTTGCTCATCGCGTCACCAGATTCAGCGGCTTGGATCGAATCGCGTTATCCTTCTTGTAGGCCCGTACAAGCGGCGAAGATGGCCGCCATTTCAATAGTGGCAACGCCGCGCAGTGCGGGCAAGAAGTGTTTTGCGGAATGAGCTTCTCATTGCCGGCACTGCGTGGCGTTTGCATTTTCCTGATTGACAACCGTCTCGCCACTGGTGCCAGCCTACGTCCATCGACAGCAGTAGCCACGCGACGCGGGAGGGCGAGGCGCCTCGCCCTGGGGTGTTGTAAAGTTGGCCTTGCAGCAGCTTTTACGTTGCCCAGAACGGACCCGAAGGTTGCTTGGGGCGAGCGGCCGAGGTCAGGCAAGCGGCTGCAATAAATCTGGCGTGAGCACAAATACGACTCAATATTGAATTGACAAGACCGCAGATTGCGAGTCCCCAAAGTATGGCAATGCAATAATCCCGCGATACAACGGACTCGTTGTCTCGCCGACTGCGTGCCGGCTGCGTGCGCGTTGGCTGAAAACAAAGCAAGACAAAATCCTTGATGGGTACAACACGCAATGGCGACGGCGACTTTCGGCCAACGGCCGACTGGCATGCACTTCGGG
>CALHZT010000189.1 GCA_938040995.1 uncultured Pirellulaceae bacterium
ACCGTCCACGTCGAGTTCAAGTTGATGGAACCTTCGCCAGTCCCAATAACCTCGCCGGTGAGTGTGAAAGCACTGTTGAAGTTGAGTTCCGTCCCGTCACCAACCTGATAGTCGCCGACAAGGTGCAGCCCGCCGCGAGTCAGGTTGAGCGCGCCCTCCTGAACCTCCAGCGTACCGCCTTCCTGGCTAACAAACACATCCACAGTTGCCGTCGAGTCGCCAGTTTTGCGGATCACACCTTCGTTGTTAATGGAATTTGTGCCGTTCCAGAAATCGACGATGCCTGATGGAATTTCCAGGACGCCATCAGCCCGATTATTGATAACGCCGTTGAGTAGATAGAAATTAGGTGCCGAAGAAATGATCGTTGCATCATTATTCAGCGCACCCCTCAGGAACGGCTGAGTTCCGTTGGCATGCAGCACATTGATGTTGGTGGCCGTGCCATCGATGTTCAGCGATCCATTCCACTGCAATAAATCGGCGGCGATATCGAATACGGCGGCTTCGCCGTCCGGAACCAGCCAGATGGAGTTCAGTGCGATCGTACCCGCACCTCTGCCGATCATGGTCGTCTCGATGTTGAAAGAGCTATTGAACTCAAGGGTCGCATCTTCCGCGACTTGATAGTCTCCCCCAACGTGCTGCCCGCCCCGGGTGATTGAAAGAAGCCCTTCCTGGACGTCGAAAGTGCCACCTTGATGGCTAATCCAGACATCGATGGTTCCAGCGTCAGCGCCCGTCTTGAGAATGGTTCCGTCGTTCTGGATTGAGGGACTGCCGTTCCAGAAATCAACCGTGCCGGACTGAATTTCAAATGTCGCATCCGCAAGATTGTTGATGGTGCCGTTGTTCAGGTAAAAATTCGATGCCGAGGTAGTGATGGTACCGAAATTGGTAAGCGTGCCATTCACGAATGGAGACGCTCCCGAAACGGTAAGCTGCCCCATATTGGAAACACCGCCAGCGCCAACAATGGCTCCGCCAGTCATCGTACTGTCGCCGTAGATCCTGATAGCGGCAGATCCACCCAGGTTTCCACCCGCGTGATCAACGCCTGCAAAGAGATCACCGGCTCCGGTTACCTGCAAGCTACCGCCACCCACAAACAATCGCTCCGAGCTGCGAATGCCGGCCAATGTGTGATTTGCGGTGATGGTAATGACCTGATCGCCTGGCACATTGATCAGCACATCATCGTCCGGTCCCGGAACAACACCGGTATTCCAGTTGGATGGGTCGTTAAAGTTACCGCTGCCCCCGATCCAGAACGCTGTCGACTGAATCACGTCGAAAGAACTTACCTTGGTGGATGCTCCGAGTGCGTTTCCGACTCGATCCATGATCATCGGATCGTTGATTCGCAGCTCGTGCTCACCTTCCACCAGTTCAGGATAGGAAATCGTGACTACCGTATCGTTAAAACTGAGGGCGATAAATTCCGGATCGACCACCTGGCCGCTGGGGTCCACCAGCTGGATGTTCTCCTCATTCACGCTGCCAACCGCGATCGGTTCATCAAATACAATACGGAACTGTCGCTGAAGTCGGCTGATCTCGGCCCCATCGACTGGATTGATACTTGCAATCGTTGGCGCAATGGTGTCCGGAACGAATTCGATTTCAATCGGAGGGCTGACGGTGGTATTCCCGCCGCTATCCCTGACTCGAACCTGAGCCGTAACCATCGAGTCGCCGTTGCCGAGGTCCAGGCCGACGGTGCTCAGATTGAATGGAAAAGTGATGTCCGATGCGAACGGAATACCATCAATAAGTAGTTCCGTGGACCGCGCCTGCACATCGTCCGTCACGTCCAGTTCGAATGGGAGCGTCGTGCCTTCCACGACCTGGATTCCAGGCGTGCCAGGATCGATGTCCGCAAATGCCGTCGTCACCGTAACCGTCGGTGCAACTGCAGCGACATCAAACGGGAGGAAGTTGACGACTTGCACGCCCGCTGTACCGTCCGACACGATGGCGATACCGCCCGCAAGAGAGACTCCGGTAGCCTGCCGGGGAAGTTCGATCTGCGTGACAAGATCGTCCGTATTGATTGGGTCCGAGACGTCGTAAATACTGAGGACGCTATCACCAACGGTACGACCAAGCTGCACCGCCAGGCCAGACCCATTGGCTGCGATCGGACCGTCGGACGAATCAATGCCTGCCGGTGTGTCAACGTCACTGATCAGAGTAAGTGAATCAGGATCAGAAACGTCCACGGTGGCAAACCCTCCCACGAATGTATTGACGTTGGAGGCGTAGGCGATGCCGCCACCGACAAACAGATTGCTGCCGCCGTTGGGAAGCGTCAGCGAACTGCGGGGAGCAAGTGCCAAACCACTGATGTCGATCGCTCTTAGTGATCTTGCGGAGTCCATCGTGTAGAGCAAGTCGCCATCGCGCGACATATCCGTGATCGTTCCACTGGCAACAACAAGTTCCTCCAGTATCTCACCACTCACCAGCTCAGTGGCCACCAGCCTGTTACCGACCGCGGTGTAGGCGATGCCATTGGTCCACGCCAAATTCAGCATCATTCAGGTAGCCTGTTGTAGCTCCCAGAATTCCGGAGATCGCGCTCAACGCCTGATCTGCTACTGGAATATTTCCAATAAGTGGCGTGTTATCAAGTAGCGCCGCAGCCAAACCAATTCCAGAAAAAAAGGTGTTCACGGCGTTACCAGCAAAAGTCAAACCCGCATCAAGTACGTCCGCCGCCGATGGTTTCAGGTTGTCAACTTCGGTAGTTACCTCAACTCCCCGCTGCACACCGTGCCAACCTGGCGCTCTTACGCCCTGGCCGGGATCTGAAACCAGAGTCAATCCGTCGGCAGACACTGTCATCGTGCCAACCACCACCCATTCGGCGCGAGCGTGATCAAATGACATCAACAACGATTGCTCGCCCGGAGCCAACCCGTCCACGTTGGGGAACGTTATCTCGGCTGGCTGATCAAAGACATCCGCATCCGACTGAATCGTAATGTCAAAGGAATGGTCAAGGTTATCCGGAAGCGGAGCCGGCAAACGCGTGGAATCGACACGGAAGATGCCCACCTCAGTTCCCGGCGAGCCGTCATCATTCATCAAACTGTCGGCTGGAACCGTCAGCGAAACCATCGCCAGATCAGGGTCGCCCTGCGTCTGACTGTCCGGCAGTGTTACCGTCATCTCTTCGCCGGGTACAAGCTCCGAGACCGCTTCATCAAGCACAAATGGCAGATAGATATCGAACGGGATCACGGTCGATTCGCCCGGCACACTATGAAATTCCTTGGCGACGACCGGATAAAATCCGTCACCGGCAATCGGGCCGCCAGTCTCTGACGTCAGACCATCGATGTGAACGAAGAAATCCGGTGCTGGCACGTCAACCAGTTCGAACTCGCCGTTCGCGTTCGTCGTAACATCCAGCTCGGGAAAACCATCAACGCGGATCGTGACGCCCTGAAGCGGAACATCGTTCCCATTCGCGTCCGGCTGGCTGGCAACGACCCGGCCCGCGAGGTTGGTGCCCTCGATGCGGCTAACCGAAACCGTCGTAAAGTCGAAATTCCCGGTGCCTCCCGCAATGCCGTCCTGATCGGCGTCAAGTTTTTGACCGTCTGTTGTGGTTTCGATCAGGTCGCCGTTGATTTGCACCCGAACTTCGGCGCTCGCAGCCCACGGCTGGTCTCCAACGAAGTAAATCGTATCGCCCGCGGTGTTTACTGAAATCCGTCCGGTGGCTTCTTCACCAAGCGTGATCACCTTGATGGAATCACTGGTCACCGTTGCGGGGTCGACCTGTTCGGCGAGTCGGATCTCAATGTTCTGCGTCAGAGAAACATCTTCGGTCCCGCTATCAGGAACAACTTCGGAAACTGCAAACGACTCGTTGACGGTAAAGTCAAACGTGAAGCTGCCCAACTCGTTGCCCGCGATGTCCGAGATGTCTGATGAAACGGACAGACGATACGACTGGCTATCTTGCAGGGGAGCCGAGGGAACCAGTCGTACCGATCTGCCGTCAATGTCGTCGACCGAATTGATCGATATCGACTGTCCATCATTGAGACCGCCCACATAGACAAGCGAATAGGTATTGGTATCCGCCGCAACACTGTCGACTTGCTCGCCAAATACGACTTCGAGTGCGGACTGCGTTCCTTGCAAACCCAGGTCGGGGCCAACCACGTCTTCCGTGGCGACCGTATCCAGCCGAACATTCAAGACTTGAGTTGTTATGTTCCCGACCGCATCCATCCGGTCCAGCTGGAAAAGATGGCCACCATCTTCAAAAGGTCCAAACGCTGCTTCCAGATCGATTCGTGTCAGTTCGAAAGAACCATTGGCAGGAATCGTGAGTGATCCGCTGTTACCCAGCAGAGTTAGTTCCGCACTGACATGCTGCGCCGCATCAATATCGCCACAGATTCCGAGGATCGACGTCACGTTGTCCAATGGCGTAACGCCAGTGTCCTGCGTCACACCAAAATCAATGAAGCCCTCGCTCCCGACGCCTTCCTGAAATTTGGACGAATTCCAGACATTAAAATCCGTGACGTCCGTAAATCCATCCGCCGAAAAGTCGCCACCCGTCCAGCCGGTGCCCTGGCTGAACTTGTTCTGATTCCACGCATTGAAGTCGGATACATCCACGACGAAATCAAGGTTGGCATCGCCAAACAGCGTGCCTTTCCGGTTGGTCACCCAATCTTCAAGATCCGCGAAGTTGACGAGGCTGTCACCCGTCAGGTCAAAGTCCATGTCGTGTGTACCAGCGACTATCTCGGCGACGAGTGAATCAACATCATTGCCATCGAGGCTGCCATTCAGGTCAAAATCAGCTGCGGCCGCCGAACACGTCAGCATCAGGCGATCTTCCAGCGACTCGCTGCCAAGACGCTTACGAGTTCTCAATTTCCCTGGCCGCTTTTTGCTTGAATTACGCTTCTTGGGCTTCGACATAGCGACCTCTGATTTCATGTAGATAAGTTGATATCGTCGTGTTTCGTATTTCGTGGAATGTGCCTAGTCCTAGAGGAAACCAAACCACCCACCCTTGTGAGGGGAAAATCGAAAATGTTCCGACATTTGCGATCGCAGATGAGCGCAAGAAGTTTCTTCAAGAAACGCGGAAAGATATCTCATCCCGGAGGAATATCAGCTGGTAGCGCTGGTAGCCCGTGGTAAGCGCAGCGCCACCACGGGTTAGGATCGTTCGACCAATTAGTGTCGAATCTCCGTTCATGACGATTCAATTGACGGCCTAAGGCCGTCTTCCCCGCGAACGCGGGGACCCACTCGAAGCGTATTAACGCTCAATGTCTCAAGTACTGCCGAACGATTCCCTGTGACCTTTGCTCGGTTCTCGCACTTCTGAAGCAGCCGGGCGGGCCGGAATTCAGCCGTTTCACGATCCAGCTTGAGTTATTGGTTTACGGTGTATTCTAATGGATGGTTTCAGCACCATGCGTGCAACCTCTCCGAACCAGGTGATTCTTGACCAGACGATCGCAGAACATTGCACTTGTGATATTCGTCATTCTGTCTGGATTGTTCGTTCTGGCATTAATGATCCACAGCCTGCTACCCGCAGCTCAGAACAACGATCAGAAAATCTTGACAGGAATATGGGCGATTCACGCGAACGATTCACCAACTGTGTCCAGTTACATTGAAATTTCTTCCACCGGCTATGTCACCAGCTACTGGCCTAACGGAAATCCAAACATGCCAAATGACTGGTCCGAACATTGGACTGTCAAAAACGATGTCATCGAAACGGTAAGCCGAGAGGATGTCTCGTTGGCAACGAGCATCCGGAACATTCCGGACCAGATATTCGCTTCGAACGATGGTGGCTCCGGAGTCATAGACATCGTGAAGTTTCGTTTCGTACCCGAAGGAGACTCAATCATTCATATGGAATTGCTGCAATCTCCGCAGCACAAGATCACGCTCCGGCGATTCGAAGAGTAGTTTGCTCGAATCGCTTCACCCGCTTTGTCACTATTAAAGAGTACGTCGCGGAAAAACGGGACGGTGATGGCATGCAGAGCATGCCCTACGGGTGCGCGGTCGCTATAATGCATCGCCAATTTAACCCGGAGCGAATGTACGATGCGATGCTTTTCTTTGTTTTTGGGTGCGCTGCTTCTCCTGTCGCCGCTTGCCGAAAACGCGACTTATTCCCAGGCAGTGAGTTTAGCCGGACAAGAAGCGACGACGGCTGCGTCGGATCCGGCGAAACTCACACTCAAGCGAATCTTTGCCGACAAAGAATTCAACACGGATTCTTTCGGGCCCTATGAATGGCTAGACGGCGGTGATGACTACACGTCGCTGGTGCCGGGGCCGCCCGTTGCGGGTCAGGATGATCCTCCGAAACAACTGGTGAAATACAACACACAAACTGGTGAGGGAACCGTCCTTGTTACGGCTGCCGAGATGACACCGGCAGGTGCGGGTGAACCGTTGGATGTCGATGATTACGACTGGTCCGAAGACAAATCCAAATTGCTTCTGTTTGCCAACACCGTCAAAGTTTGGCGAGACAACACCAAGGGCGATTACTGGGTGTTTGACATGAACTCCCGCTCGTTGCGCCAGATCGCCAAGGATGCGACGCCGTCAACATTGATGTTCGCCAAGTTTTCCCCCAATGCTGACAAAGTCGGATACGTTCGCGAAAACAACATCTACGTTGAGGACCTGCAATCGGGAGAAACGACGACGTTGACGTCGGACGGCACCGTCAAGCTGATCAACGGCACCTTCGACTGGGTCTACGAGGAAGAACTTGGCCTCCAGGACGGGTTTCGGTTCAGCCCGGACGGAAACTCGATCGCCTACTGGCAGCTGGACAGCAACGGCATCGAAGATTTCTACATGATCAACAATACGGATGAGACGTATCCGAGGTTGATTCCGCTTCCCTACCCCAAGGTCGGCACGACCAACTCCGCCTGTCGAATCGGAGTCGTACCTGTCAGCGGAGGGCAGACGGCGTGGATGAAAGTGCCGGGTGAACCGCGAGCGAATTATCTCGCCAGCCTCGAGTGGGTCGGTGATTCGAAACACTTGCTGCTCGAGCAGCTAAACCGACTGCAGAATACGCGAACGCTGTGGCGCGTCGACGCGGCATCCGGTGAACCCCAGTCGATTTTTGTCGATCGCGACGACGCCTGGGTGGATGTGCGGGCAAAATTCGAGTGGTACAAATCCGATTCCCACCGGTTGGTACTGAGTGAGACGGATGGGTGGCGGCACGCGTATCGCGTTTCGGTATCGGACGGTACGACTCAGCTGTTAACGCCGGGCGAGTATGACGTCATCAACCTTCTCGGGATCGACGCAGGCAGCGGTGAGCAGGACGCGACGGATGGCTGGCTGTACTTTACGGCTTCGCCAAAAAGCGCGATTCATCAATACCTCTACCGCGTGCCACGCAATGGCGGACCAGCCGAAAGAGTCACGCCGGAAGCGGAAACCGGGTTTCACAAGTACGATGTCGCGCCAAATGGCCGTTGGGCGATCCACACGGTATCGCGACTGGATCAGCCCCCAACGACGGACTTGATCGCACTCCCGTCTCACCAGCCGGTTCGCATGCTCGAAGAGAACAAGGAAGTCCAGGAAAGGTACGCCGGACTGGAGATGGGCGTAACCGAATTCTTCACTGTCGATGTCAAGGACGAGTCTGGCAAACCGTTCAAGCTTGATGGATGGATGATAAAGCCGCCGTCGTTTGATGCGACGAAGAAGTACCCGGTCGTCGTTCATGTCTATACAGAACCGTGGGGCCAGACTGCGCGAGACACCTGGCTGGGGCGGAACCGGGGAGTGTGGCACCAAATGTTGGCTCAGCAAGGTTACGTCGTCCTGACGGTGGACAATCGCGGCACGCCGGCGCCGCGTGGTCGTGCGTGGCGAAAGTCGATTTACCAGAAAATCGGTATCGTAAATATTCGCGATCAGGCCGAAGCCATGAAACAGATTGTCGAGTGGCCGTTCATCGACAACGACCGAGTCGCGGTTTGGGGCTGGAGCGGTGGTGGATCCGCGACGCTGAATCTGATGTTCCAGCATCCGGAGCTTTACAAGGTCGGCATCTCAATCGCACCTGTCGGCGACCAGAAGCTCTACGACACGATTTATCAGGAACGGTACATGGGATTGCCGCAGCAAAGTCCAGCCGGATTTGAGCAGGGCTCACCGGTGACTCATGCAAAGAATCTTCAGGGGAAGTTGCTGCTAATTCACGGGACGGGCGATGACAATGTGCATTACCAGAATGCGGAAGTCGTCATGAATGAACTAATCAGGCATAATCGACCGTTTGATATGATGTCGTATCCGAATCGTTCGCATTCGATTAACGAAGGTGACAATACGTCGCTGCATTTGTATTCGTTGATGACGCGCTATTTGAAGCAAAACTTGCCAGCCGGTGCGAAGTAGAAGAGGGCGGCGTTCGCAGAGTGTTCGTAGTACCGGCCACTCATGGGATGACGGCCGGATCGTTCGTAGTGGATCTTGTTAAAGATCCTTGCAGTA
Organism: uncultured Pirellulaceae bacterium; assembly: GCA_938040995.1. GTDB lineage: Bacteria > Planctomycetota > Planctomycetia > Pirellulales > Pirellulaceae > CALHZT01. The sequence goes on from CALHZT010000189.1 coordinate 8,545, forward strand.
ACAGTGCTTTTCGCGAACGACTGAGGGATCTTTGACAAGATCCACTACCAGTGTGAGAGAACCAATCCATGAAACATCTGCAATTCA
>CALHZT010000190.1 GCA_938040995.1 uncultured Pirellulaceae bacterium
CGGCAGGTTGGCAGCTCCGCCCAGTGTTCGCCACTCGAACAGGTCCTTGCTGTCCACACGACCATCCCCCGAAAGATCGAACACGGGGGTATTGAGACCGGCAGCAATGTCCTCGACGACCAGATCCAGGTCAGCGACATCGACGTGCCCGTCACGGTTCAGGTCTGCAATCGCGTGAGCAGCTGTCGACGCGCGAAGCCGATCCACACCGACTTGCACAGCCGCCATGTCGAACTCACCATTCGGATCATAGACATACGGGATCACAAATGGCTCGGAGTCCTCATGTTGTGGCGTCCGGATCGTATAAACCAAACCGTAAATTCCTGCGGGAGCAGTTACTGGCTCAAGAAATTTTTGCCCGTGGGACTCCCAGAAATTGGCTCCGTTGTAGGTTCCCCATTCCATGCCGGTGAGCCAGCCGCTACTGGTCGTGACCAAATACTCCTCGACGGGTGAATTGTTGACGATCCCCTGATTGTCACTGATCGGTTTCTGCGCCCGGATACCAACGGCTGTGTCAGCGAGGCCTGCACCATCCCAGTATTTGAGATTCTGGCTAATGTCGACGAACAACTGGGCCGGAGCGGAAACTCCCTGAGTCGGAAAGTTGATGGACAACCCTGGCCCGTCGAATGAAATCTCCGGCTGGTTGCCACCAAAGAATTGCAGCTCGGGAATCTCGAAGATCTCCAGTGCATAGATCTGATCTGCGACATCGTCCTGTCCGACGACACCGTTGGGATCCACGAAGACATTGATCGCGCCCTGATGGGCGAAAGCCGAGGCACCCGCCAGCATCAACCATGCGATCGCGATGTTCGAAATTGCTTTACTCATGACTTCCAGTTTACACGGCCAACGGATTTCGAGGGTCCTGAGACCGACATGAATTCTGGTTTGAGGGAGATTTACCAGCCAGCAACGTTACCCGCGATACGCCTGTCTGGCTGCCAACATGATCCTGGCAAGCGGCACGGAGTGCTTCTCTGCCAGCTCGCGGCAGGCGTCATATTCGGGAGAAAACTGACATTCGCCGTCGGGCAACGTCGCGACCTTCCCGGCGACTGGTCCCCATTCGGTTGCCACCTGGACCAGTTCGCGAGCCAGAATTGTGCGATCCATTACGATGCGGCGAATCCCAAGTGTCCCGGTTTCCTCGAACAATAGCGACTCGACCAGACTCTGAAGATCCGGCGTACAGAGCACCGACAACTTTGTGGCCGGCCGACCTTTCTTCATGAAGATCGGCGTCGAATAACAATCGAGTGCGCCGGCGGCCATCACCCGCTCCGAGCAATGCCCGATGACTTCGGCCGTCACGTCGTCGAGGTTCGTTTCCAGGAGCAGGATACTGCCCGTGGCAGACTTGTCAGTCTCAATCGCGTCGCCAACCACCAGCCGCAATACGTTGGCCTGTTTGTCAAAGTCGCGATCGCCTGCTCCGTACCCAATGGAATCGATCGTCATCGGTGGCAATGCCTGAAACCCTTCGGCGAGAGTCGCCACAATCGCAGCTCCCGTCGGAGTCGTCAGTTCCGCCTGCACCGGACTCGGGCAAAGCGGCACACCCTTCAGCAGTTCGGCAGTCGCCGGAGCCGGCACGCTCGTGCGGCCATGGGCGATTTCGATGAAACCACTTCCCGTCGGAATCGGCGAGCAGAACATCTGCTCCGCTCCAAGCAGGTCCCAACCGATCGCCGAACCAACAATGTCCGCAATCGAATCGACGGCTCCGACTTCGTGGAAATGCACTTTGCGAATGGTCGTGCCGTGGACGTGCGCTTCGGCTTCGCCCAGACGGGTAAAGATCCGGGTGGCGAGATCTTTCTGGTTAGCCGAGAGCGCGCTACCGTCGATCATGTCAGTGATGTGATGCAGATGCCGGTGCGCATGCTCCGGCTCGTGGCGGACGTGAACTTTCGTGGCGCGAAATCCTTTTCGATGAACCTCTTCGGCTTCGAAGCGGCAGCTTGGTAAACCAAGCGAGTCCACACCGGCTTGAATCGCATCAAGCGGCACCCCCACATCCACCATCGCTCCGAGGGTCATGTCTCCACTGATTCCGCTAGCACAATCGAAGTAAGCAATTCGCATTTTCGGCCTGTTTTCTCTATCAACAATCCACGCCAACGTCCGGGTCGCGCGGCATTTCAGCAAGCCATTGACCCAATTTTGCGGCCTGGATACAAGTACCCTCCGCAATTTTCTTTGTCGATGCGGGAAGTACCGAAAGAACGGAACCAACCAGTCACCATGACTCAGCCGCCAAACATCAACCTGGACCAACCAGATTCCAATTCGGCTTGCTCGACATGCGATACAAAAGACGAATCGACGAGCGACCAGTCGCAGGAACGCGTGAATCGTGGATCGGCTCAGCTGCCAGGCAAGCTGGAAGTTCTTCTAATTGGTGAAGGTCCAGTCGCGCAGCCCATCTCGCAAGCCCTCGAGGATGTTTTTCGCGACCTTGCCAATGGTGGCTGTCGCGTGTTCCTGCGTCGCGCCCTTGGTGTCACCAACGGGCTGACATTGCTTCGGGATCAGTCGTTTGATGTCGTGCTCATCGCGAGCGGCGATTTTGGCACGTCGATGGATGAGGTGCCAGAACCTGGATCGCTACAGGACATTATTGATTCCATTCGAGCCGGCTGTTCTCAGGATCAGTCGGTGATGGTCGTGGGGACCGGCACACGTGAGTCGCTGGCAGTGCCGTGCTTTGAGTACGGAGCCGACGCCTATGTCGATTTAACGACAACGACGACAGCTGATCTTGTTTGGCAAATGGCTCGAGCCGCGAATCGCCAACGGTTGATCGCAGAGAACATGCGACTAAAACAGAACCAGCAACAGCAAGCGCATCGCCAGGCCGAAGAAGCGCTCATCCGCTGGAAAGACCAGTCGGCTTTGCTGGAGATCAGGGAACTCGTGAACAGCGGCGGAGCGGTCGAGGATACGCCAAATCTGCGCGGATACTACCGGGAAGTTCTGCAGACTCAAATCATCATGGGATCCGGCCAACCATCCGAAGAGCTTCACCGACTGTGCGACCTTCTGGTAGAAGAGCAGATGTCGGCGGCTCAGCTAATGCGTCTGCACCTGTCGGTCGTTCACGAGACCATCGACGAATTGGGGCACCGTTGTGCCCGTCATGTAATGAATCGAGCCGACGGACTGGCGATCAATTTGCTCATGCGGCTTGCCGATGGATACCATCGACAGAGTGGCAACCTCAGCAAGATACGCGAAACGCCTGGCTTGCTCCGTGGCAAACAGGCAGCAATGCCCGCAATTTAGCGGCATTTTCGGATGGAAAGCTGAAGTTTTTGATTCAGCCCGCATCCTCTAAATTGAAGTTGGTCGCAGAATCTGCCTGTGCACCTATAATTCGGAGTAACCGTTCACGCGGGCAAGGGTCTGGCTCAATTTTTCAGCGGCAAACTGACTTGGTTCGCTTTGCGGACAAACGCCGAAAATTTGTGCCTGACGCTCTCGAACCTGAGAAAACGTCAATATTCGTGCACGGTTACAATTCGGATGCCAAAGATGATTGATAACAGGACAGAATGAGGATCGGTGAATGAGTAATCAAAAGATGGCCACAGGATTCTTCGGAGCGGGGTTTCTGTTCCCTGCAATTCTCGTTGGAATGCTGGCTCATTATTCCGGTAACCAAGTCTGCGCCCAGGAGATTCAGGGCGACGGGATTGAATTACTCGTTCCACAGCAGGGCCAGTCGAAAGCGCAGGACCTGCTGGACGAGGCGATGAGTACCAAGCTCAACGCCAAACGAGTCAGCGATCTGGAAAAGGTGATCCAGCTTTGTGAAGAATGTCTGGATGAAAAACCGGAGCAAGGCGACGAACTGTTCGCCAGGGAATTACTGAGTTCCTGCCATTACGAAAAGGCCCAGCGAGTCATGCGGACTCTCGCCGGAGGCCGTGTCAATCTCGCGACTTATACGCAGCGGCGTCAAAGTGCGATCGATTCTCTGGCAAAAGCAATCGAGGCGAATCCCGAAAGTGGCGAATCGCATCTTCTCCTCGGTCAGATTCAGGAGCTACCGGGCGGTGATATGGAGGCCGGTAAAAAATCACTCAAAACGGCGATTGAATACCTGAACGATGACCCCCGCCGTTGTTCAGTCGCGTGGTTTACGCTCGCCAGCTTTACCGATGATCTCGACAAGAAACTCGAAGGCTTCAACAAGGCAATTGGCGAGGACGCAGAGAACCTGGATGCATGGCGTGAACGAGGCCGCACCCACTTACTGAAACGAATGCCGGACAAAGCCGTCCAGGACTTCCTGCATCTGATCAAGAAAGATCCGGAAGATGTCGAGTCGCTGGAAATGGTGGCTCAGATTCTCTCGGCGGAATCAAAGCACGATGAGGCAATGAAGCTGATTAACGATGTCATCTCGGAGAATCCCGGGATGGGCAGAGCATACACGCTGCGATCAGGCGTCCATATGATGCAAGGCAACATGGACGAGGCCCAGGAAGATCTGGACAAGGCGCTGGAGATCGACCCATCCGACGTGACTTCGTTGTTGGCTCGCTCGCGACTTTCCGAAGCCAAAGATGATTTTGACGAGGCGATGGCAGATGTGAATCGTGTTCTGGAGTTGGAACCACGAATGCCTGAAGCTTTCCTGCTACGCAGCAGCATTGCATCAAGCGACGGCGATTATCGCCAGGCAATTTCCGACCTGCGTCAACTATTGCGGCTGGACCCGGGCAATCAGCTCTGGCTATTGCAAATCGCCAACATTTACCTGGCAGACAGCCGACCTTCGATGGCCATTGACACCTACGACCAGATCCTCAAGAAGGACCCGGAAGCGTGGGAAGCCATGCGAGGCAAGGCCGATGCCCTACTCAGCGTCGGCGATCACCAAAAAGCTGTAGAGCAATACGAACGCATCCTCAAGAAACTTCCTGAAGACAGCGCATCGCTCAACAACCTTGCCTGGGTTCTGGCGACATCGACCATTGATGATGTTCGCAACGGCAAGCGTTCGATCGAGCTGGCGGAGCAGGCCTGCAAATTAACCGACTATGAAGCACCTCACATCCTCAGCACCCTCGCAGCAGGGTATGCCGAGCTTGGAGAGTTCGAAAAGGCTCGTGACTGGTCCGCCAAAGCCGTCAAACTTGGCGAAGGCGAGATCAAGGAACAACTCAAAGAAGAACTTGAATCGTACAAGACCGACAAGCCGTGGCGAGAACGGCAGCAAGCCGAAAAAGATGACGATCTGAGCCCGTCAGATCTCGATGCTGACAACTAGAGACCTTGACGTATCGGTGGTTTCCAGCCGCCGGATTGAGATAGCAGTACAACCGCGAGATGCCGCTACCAGGCACCGAAAGAGAAAGCGTTCATGGAAATCCAAAGCTGCGATGCACTTGCCGGAAAAAAATGTCAGCCATGCGAAGGCGGCGTGGAACCGTCGACTCTGGAACACGCCCAGGAACAACTGAAGCATCTTGACGGTTGGTACCTGACTCACGATGGCCAGCGCATTCGCAAAGACTGGACCGTCAAGAATTTCGTGGCAGGCATGGCGTTCTTCAACAAAGTCATGGAGCTGGCGGAGGGCGATGCCCATCACCCGGACATTCATCTCGAAGGCTATCGAAACGCCTCCATTGAAATGTGGACCCATGCAATTGGCGGCCTGTCCGAGAACGATTTCATTCTCGCCGCGAAAATTGATCAGGTGCCGATCGAACTGAATTCGTGAAAGCGACAGATCCTCGCTTACCAGGAAATTGCATGTAGCTCGCAACCTGTTCGTAGTACCGGCTTTAGCCGGAAGCCCACCATTCCGCCTAAAGGCCAATACTGCTGAATCGGTTTGAATTCACGGGTAGTGGATCTTGTTAAAGATCCCTCAGTCGTCGGCGATAAGCGACATTGCTGCAAGGATCTTTAACAAGATCCACTACGAACTATTCGGCCGTAAGGTACCACAAACGGCTTAGTGGGAATCGTGCAATTTTTGTTACGTGACGGGCTGAGATTTTTCTTCTCGATACCAGCCTTTTCTGATGCGCAGTCGTCGAATTCCCTCGCCAATCGCGAGGGCAGAAGATTGCAAGACAATCCAGATCCCGAACATCAGTAACATGTACGATGGTAGCCAGCGAAAAATCGCCAGCAAAACCGCGACCCATGTCACTGCGACGAAGATTCCGCGGACTCCAAATTGCAACTCATGTGCACGACGCTCGTAGTTTGAGTATTGGAGTCGATAGTAGTACGCACACGCGTACATTCCCATCACCATTGCCAGTGTCGCAGCAGCGACCCATGCTGGGAACATTGCATCATCTCCGTAACCTACCGGAAATATCGCCAGGCAACCGTACCCGGTCATCCCACCGACCACCTGAATGAGCAAACGGGGATGGAATCGTTCGCTCGTTGTCCAGTGAAACGTCTGGACCAGTGCCGCCGCTAACAGACTCGCCACCAGGGCGTAGACATAGCCGATCACGAATCCAATGACCGCCAAGAGCAGGCCACCAAAGACGAATCCGAAAACTTTTCCGGGAATAGGCGATTCTTGCCCATAGACGAACGCCCACAGACCTAACAACATGAAGCTCAACGACGCGCACACGATCGGAAACACGCCGCCCGCAAATGCCGTCGGTATGACGGCTGACCAGATTTGGTCAATCTCGGAATCGTCAGACGGTAAGAACGCTGGATCAGGAATCGCCGAGTCAGACGTTGGCTCCTGAACCTGCAAAGTAACCCTTTCGAATCTGGTGCTTTTTGCCAGCCGAAAATCAAGGTTGGCTGTAGAGGGCGAGGCCACGAGTCCGTTCCTTACGCGTTGCACCACAAGGACTCGTGGCTTCGTCCACTACCTCTAAAATCAAGACGTCACAAAGCACTAGATATAGTACATCGTCACACCCGAATCAGCGACTTGCTTCGCAAGGTCGGCAAACATCGTTGATTCGAGAATCTGCTGACGTGCCGAGTCAACATCGTCCCAGGTCGAATGGACCGCGGCCGTCAAAGGGCTGTCCGACGACTGGGATGATTCCTGCGTTTCGAAAATGGAAACGATGTCCCATACGCTGATCGAATCCGGCGAACGATTCAGCCGATAACCACCGTTCGCTCCGCGGATGCTCACCACCATGCCGGCGGAACGAAGCTGCTGGAAAATCTGGGCGAGAAACTGAGCCGGAATGTTGTGAGCCTTGGCCAACCCCTTCATCGGCACCGGCTGGTTGCTGTCGTATTCAACTGCCAATGCCAAGACGGCCTGGCAGGCATAGTCGATTTTTGCTGATACCGATGACATGCAACACTCAAAACTTGTAGTTTGTCACGCGTAGTTTTCACGTAACCGTTCACGCGGGTAAGGGTCTGGCTCAATTTTTCGGCGGCAAATTGACTTGTTTCGCTTTGCGGACAAACGTCGAAATTTGTGCCTGACCCTCTCGAACCTCGAACCTGATGCAACGTAAATATCCGTGAACGGTTAAGTTTTCACGAAGCCTCGTCCACTACCCAAAAAGTGAGCCGCAAAGGACTACTAGTCACCCAAGGAATGAAGTCCACATTCTGTCTTTGCCGTACCGCTCCAACGACCCGCTCTCTCATCCTCGCCGAACAGGACGGCTCGTGTGCACGGCTGGCAACCGATGCTGCTGTATCCCTGATCGTGCAGCGGGTTGTAGGGGACGTCTTCGTCCGTGATCATTTTCCAAACGGAACTCTTGGTGCTGTTGGCGAGCGGGTTGACTTTGACCAGCCCAAATTTTTTGTCCCAGCCAACAATGGAAGCCTTCGCCCTGTCGGGACTTTGGTCTCGCCTGATGGCGCTGATCCATGCGTCCATGCCAGTCACGGCGCGACGCAAGACAACGATCTTGCGCTGAAAGCAACACTCGCCTGGATTCGACTTGTAAACGGGACCACCGTTGGCAGCTTCGTACTCTTCCACGGTCTGGTCTGCTCGCTTGAACTCAATGTCCATTCCATACCGCTCTTTGATGCGGCGAACCATGTCCACCGTTTCCGCAAACTGATATCCGGTTTCCAAGTTAAAGACGGGAGTCGTCGGGGCGATCTTCGAGAGCATGTGGATGATCGTCATGCCTTCGGGGCCAAATGCAGTCCCCATCGTCAGCGAAGGAGCGAACCGCTCGTGTGCCCACGCGATAATCTCCGGTGGAGTCGCCGACTCGAGACGCTGATTGTGCTCTGCAAGCTCCTCAATCAGCCCCTCCGGCGGCTGGGCTGGTTTCCAGCCGAGTCGATCAGTCGGATCGTTGGATGCGTCAGTCGGGCTTTCTACGTCCTGAGGTGGATGGACGACGGTGAGCTGCTCTTTCACGTTTTTTGGCGACTTTTGTAGGGGAATGGTGCACACGAATCCAGCGCCTCACGTCATATAATACAATCTTTATCAACTTAGTCAAGTATAGCATCGGGTTTTGCGGTCACAGCCTTGAGCCAGTTTGTTCTGCCTCGCTAGCAAAGATGCTATCCGTCTTTCCCGCGCAGGCGGGAATCCACTAAATCGGATTGGCTTTTTGATGCAGGGAAAGACATTGAGCGTTAACACGCTTCGAGTGGGTCCCCGCGTTCGCGGGGAAGACGGCCATAGGGCGCCATAGGCCGTCAATTGAGTCGTCATGAATGGAGATTCGACGCTAATTGATCGAACGATCCCAAGTTGGATGGTTACTTCGGTTAACGCCATTTTGGCGGTGGTCGCAATGCCCGTCGGTACGTGGATGGCGACACCGACATTTGACGACGAAATGCGCGACTGAAGTGCGCATGGTCAAAGAAGCCTGATGCGTGAGCCACTTCAGTAATCGACGCGTCCGTTTCAGCCAGCATCCTGGTCGCCTTGTCGATTCGAACGCGAATCAGATACTGACGGCTGGAGCAGCCAAACGACCGACGAAAACGACGCTCAAATTGACTGGTGGAAAGGTCTGCCATTTTCGCCAGCTGGCCGGAAGTCAGTTTTTCGTTGGCATGAGTATGAATGTGTGCGACCACTTTGGCGAACGCCGCAATGGAATCAGGCGCCTTACTCATTCCTTCGACGGAGCGCGAAAACCCGGCCACGCCAATCACTTTTCCCTTGCGGTCCCTGATCGGCAGTTTGCTTGTGATAACAAGCCGTGGTGAACCCTCTCCTTCCGGGGCGCTCTCAATTCGGTTGACAATCGGTTCTCCCGATTTCATCACAGCCAGATCGTCAGCGCGGTACTCGTCGGCTCGATGTTTCGGAAAAAAGTCGTAGTCAGTTTTTTCAAATGCCTCATCTGCCGATTCAACGCCGCAGTATTCACAACCGCGCCGGTTGAGCGCGACGAACCGCCCGCGATGATCTTTGACGAAGAACGAACAATCCGGCAACAAGTCGAAGATCTCAAACAACTGGTCAAACGAAGAGATCTTCCCGAAAAAGTGCGATCTGGCCTTTGTATTCTTCATGCTTATTTTTTACACAGGTTTTGCCGGAATGTACAAGATTGCCTCGTAATCCCGGCGATAATTGTTACATGAGCTCTTTACGATCTGTTTCCGCTGTCGCCCTGATGGTTTTGGTTAGCTCTTTCGCTCGAGCGGAAGAACCTGGCTTCAATCGTGATGTCCGGCCAATCCTTTCGGACAAATGCTACTTCTGTCACGGACCGGACGACGGCCTGCGCGAAGCGGACTTGAGGCTGGATACGGCGGAAGGCTCGGAGGACGTCATTGAATCAGGCGAACTTCTGCGGCGGATATTCTCGGACGACCCGGATGAAAGAATGCCGCCCGTCGACGCAAAACTTGCCTTGACCGATGAGGAAAAAGAGAAAATCAAAGCGTGGGTTGCGGGCGGCGCGAAATACGAAAAGCACTGGGCATTCGAAGCGCTTCCGGATGAAGTAACACCGCCGAATTCGTCAGATGATGGTTGGTCGAAGGAAACTCTGGATCACTTTGTCCAGGACGCGAACAAAAAGCGAGGGCGTCAACAAAGTCCCGAAGCTTCGCCATTGCGCTGGCTGCGGCGCGTCACATTCGATTTGACAGGCTTGCCGCCAACACTCGATGAGATCGGCGACTTTACCGAAGCGCTTGATAACGGGAAAGACAAGGAATCAGCCTATCGCTCCGTTGTTAATCGGCTCCTCGACTCTCCGGCTTACGGGGAGCACATGGCAGTCGGCTGGCTGGATGCTGCCAGATACGCAGATTCCTACGGGTACCAGTCAGACCGGCTAAACACGCAGTGGCCCTATCGCGACTGGGTGGTCAAGGCGTTTAACGACAACTTGCCATATGACGAGTTTCTCACATGGCAACTTGCTGGTGACCTTCTGGAATCGCCGACATTTGACCAGCGACTGGCCACTGCCTTCAACCGGATTCACCGACTGAACAATGAGGGCGGTGCAGTGTTTGAAGAATGGAGGATTGAGAACGTAGCCGATCGCGTGCAGACATTTGGAACCGTGATCCTTGGATTGACTCTGGAATGCTGCAAGTGTCATGACCACAAGTACGATCCCATTCCGACGCGTGACTTTTATTCAATGTCCGCATTTTTCAATTCGATTGACGAAAATGGTGTCTATGACGATTCACACAAAGTGCCAGCGCCATCACTGTTCGTACCGGTTGATGATGATCAATCAGCAAAACTGAAGCAAACGAGGCAGTCGCTGGCAGATGCTGAAACAGCTTTTGAAAAGTCAGTTGCCGAAGCAAAGAAGCGATTTGGAGACTGGGAACCAGGTGAGGACCAACTCGAGCAATTACCGGACCATATCCGTTCGCTGAGCTTTGACGTTCCATACAGGAACACCCTGAAAGAAAAAGTCTACTACTTCGGTACTGGAGACTCCTATCCTACGCAGGCGCTAGCGGCGGTCGAAGCAAAAGACACTTCGATTCCGAGACTGAAACCAGAGCATTCGGATGACGGCGCCGCGGAAGAAACTGATCAAGCCTCGCCACGTCTTGCGCTTCAACTGGACGGCGAGCGGGGCATTGTCATGCCCGGTATCGAACCCTTTGATCGCTGGACACCGTTCAGCATCGTGCTCACCCTGAAGGAATTGAAACGGAACAAGGCACCATCGGTGATCGCCCAAGCGAGTTACGGGCAGCTAACTTTTAATGGTTGGGATCTGATGGCGGTGGATGGACATGTTGAATTCCGTATGTATCGGGTCTGGCCAGGGAACGCGATTGCTGTCCGTACGGTCAGACCAGTACCTGGTAATCAATGGATCCAGATTTCGGGAACCTATGATGGATCGTCTACGGCTGCTGGTTTGAAGATCTACCTGGATGGTGCAGAACTCGAAACAGAAGTCATTCGTGACCGAATCCAGAAGCGGGCGAATATTGGAGGGTTTCACGGCGGCAAGTTAACAATTGGGCAGAGGTTTCGAGATCGTGGACTGGCGGATTGGGCGATCGACGATGTGCGTGTTTTTCAAAGGGCTTTGACTGAAACGGAACTTCACCATTTCGCGACCGGTGAACCGGTGGAGCCAAACCCGGATTTCTTTGTGAGCGCCGTCGACAAGGACGCCAGAGTCGCGCTGGAGAATTTGACTTCGGCGCGAGAAGCAATGGTGATGGCGGAGGAAGCCTTCCTGGCGATTCCCGTGATGGAAGAGTCGCCGGAGCCGCGTGAAACGCATGTGCTTACCCGAGGCGAATACGACGCTGCGACCAACGATGAAACCAGGGTTGTACGCAAAACCCTCACCAACATTGGACCAGATTTTCCCGCCGATGCGCCAGTCGACCGACTTGGCCTGGCTCGCTGGGCGACGTTGCCCGATCATCCGTTGACGTCGCGCGTGTTTGTTAACCGAATGTGGAGCAACTTCTTCGGTCATGGTCTGGTCCGCACGCCTGAAAATTTCGGTTTGCAGGGCGAGTTGCCAACTCATCCGCAATTGCTCGACTGGCTCGCGAGAGATTTTTTGAACCACGACTGGGACATCAAACGACTGTGCCGCCAAATCGTTCTTTCAGCGACTTATCGGCAGGATTCAAAAGGCTCAGACGAACTGAAGTCTGCAGATCCTGAAAACAAATGGCTGGCGCGTGGCCCGTGTTATCGGCTTTCGTCTGAGCAAATTCGCGACTTGGCGCTGGCGACATCTGGTTTGCTGAACGATCGGCGAGGCGGTCCTCCGGTATCACCGTACCAGGCTGGCGGCGATTTGTGGCGGGAGTCCAATTCCATGTCTCCTGAATACAAACAATCCGTGGGACAGGACCTGTACCGTCGTTCTCTGTATTCGGTGTGGAAACGCACGGCACCGTTACCAAACATGCTTGCATTTGATGCCGAGTCGCGAGAAGTCTGCATCGTCAAGCGATCTCGCACCAACACTCCACTGCAGGCTCTGGTACTGATGAACGATGTCCAGTTCATCGAGGCCGCGCGGGCTTTGGCCGAACAAGCCTTGTTGAGTGAGAAAAGTACTTCGAAACGAATCGACATGATGTTCCGGCGACTTACGGGGCGAAATCCTGACAAGAGCGAACGCGATATGCTGACTGAGCTTTTCGAATCTGAATTCGCCCATTACAAGACGGACAAGTCGGCTGCCGAACAGCTAATCAACAGCGGCGACAGCAAACCGAATGAATCGCTGGCAGCCATAGAAACTGCCTCAATGACAATCGTGTGCCAGGCGATTATGAACCTCGACGCTACCATCTGGAAACGATAACCATGAAACGTCCAGCAAATCCAGGGGATCATCTGCAGACGAACCGGCGCCACTTTTTTCAGAACGGAGGAGCAGCACTCGGCGCGGCGGCTTTGGGGAGTCTGCTAGGCGGTCGCTCGTCGGCTGAGAACACTGGAGCATCGACCGACCACCCTTTCGCCCCCAAAGCGAAACGCGTGATCTATCTGTTTCAGTCTGGTGGCCCGGCACAGCAGGACCTGTTCGACTACAAGCCAAAGCTGAACGAGATGAATGGCGAAGAGTTGCCAGCGAGTGTGCGCGGCGAACAGCGACTTACCGGTATGTCGTCATTCCAGTCATCGCTCCCGATCGCAGGGTCGCACTTCAAGTTCGCTCGTCACGGGGAATCAGGTGCCTGGCTGAGCGAATTGCTACCGCATCACCAAAAGATCGTCGATGATGTTTGCTTCATCAAGTCCATGCACACCGAAGCGATTAACCATGACCCGGCCATCACAATGTTTCAAACCGGATCACAGATCGCGGGTCGTCCTTCGCTCGGTGCCTGGCTGACATATGGACTTGGTAGCGAAACCGAAGACCTTCCCGCGTTTATTGTGCTGGCGTCAGCGGGAAAGGGTGGCCAGCCACTATACGCACGGCTTTGGGGCAGCGGTTTCCTTGATTCGCGCTATCAAGGCGTCAGATTCCGCTCTGGCGAAGAACCAGTGCTCTATCTGACTAACCCTGGCGGCGTCTGCTCATCCCGACGTCGCAGCCAACTGGACGCCATTGCCGCGTTGAATCGCCACCAGTTTGAAAAGGAGATGGATCCCGAGATCCAGTCGCGAATTGCCCAGTACGAGATGGCTTTCAGAATGCAGACAAGTGTCCCGGAAGTAACCGACTTGTCCGACGAGCCGGAATCGACTTTTAGGCTTTACGGAGAAGACGCAAAAAAACCGGGCACGTTTGCGGCAAACTGTTTGTTGGCTCGCCGCCTGACAGAGCGTGGAGTCCGCTTTGTTCAACTTTATCATCAGGGATGGGATCAGCATGGCAACTTGCCAGCGGCGATTCGAGTGCAGGCAAAAGAAACCGATCAGGCGTCTGCGGCGCTGGTTCAGGATCTGAAACAACGCGGACTGCTCGATGACACTCTCGTCATCTGGGGCGGGGAGTTTGGCCGCACCTCGTACACGCAGGGCTTGCTGACGCCGAGCAGCTACGGCCGTGACCATCACCCGCGCTGCTTTACCACGTGGATGGCAGGCGGTGGAGTCAAACCGGGATACACTCACGGCGAGACCGACGAGTTCAGTTACAACATCGCTTCAGGCGGCGTGCACGTACACGACTTTAATGCGACGATACTGCACCTGATGGGAATCGACCACGAGAAGCTGACGCACAAGTATCAGGGTAGACGTTTTCGCCTGACCGACGTGCACGGTGAAGTTGTCGAGTCAATATTGGCTTGAGCTGCTCTGAGCTGCTACTTCTTCTTTGGCCGGAATGCCCTGAATCGCGATTCATTCGTGACGATAAACGGCCAGGCCGTTGACTGGATATCAGCAGGCTTGAGCAAATCCACGCAGTAAGGGATGGCCGGGAACACAGCGTCGAGGCATTCGGCGATCGCTTTGGGTTGACCAGGAAGATTTACGATTAGCGAGGTGCCACAGATGCCGGCTGTCTGGCGCGAGAGAATCGCCGTCGGCACATACTGCAACGACACCCGCCGCATTTGCTCTCCAAATCCGGGCATCATTTTTTCGCAGACAGCCTCGGTTGCATCGGGGGTCACATCTCGAGCTGCAGGGCCCGTTCCGCCAGTCGTCACGATGAGGCAACAGCCGTTACTCGCCAAGTCGACGAGTGTTTCTTCGACGACAGCTCGCACGTCAGGAATTACTTTGGATTGCGGCTGCCACAGAGAGTCCATCACTTCCGTGAGATAGGCCTGAATGGCGGGACCGCCGCGATCCTCGTACTCTCCGCGACTGGCCCGGTCTGAGACAGTTACGATGCCAATTTTGGCCGGTGGATGATCTGCCTTGTCGGCGCTCTCTGCAGTATCGGCTGGATTCGTGTCGCTGGTCATGCCACCGATTCTACACTACCGGTACGGTTTCCACGTCGGCTTGGCGACACGCGGTTTTTGAATGATCGGCGTCGCGTTTTGAATCGCAGATGCTGGCAGCGGCTCTGGTTCACGGGCAACCTTGCTGTCGACCGCGTTGGCAACGGTCTTTACCGATGTTGCCCGGGTTGTCTTTGCCGACGTCGTTTTTCCAGCAAGCCGTGAAACTCGCTTCTGCATCCATTCGGCGTCGCTGGCGGATTCGTATCCAACGGTGACATGTTCTCCAGCACTGCCGGAGTCGCTACCAATGTCGACAACGGTCCAACCGGCTGACGATGATCCTGAAACCTGTGACCACTGTTGCGAACCCTTGGGAGTGAGCGTCAAGCCTCCAGGTTTACGGTCGGCGCGGCTGGCGAGCTGGTCTTCTTCGTCCTCTGCTTTGGGCGGCAGCAGCCGGGCTCGGGCTTCCAGCTTCCTGCCATCAATGGTGTTATATCTCGCGAAGACAAACAGCTCGTCGCTATCGGGACGGGCACCGGGCCAATCCAGTTCGAAGCGAATTCCATCTTTGGATTCACTCTGCACATAAGTTGCAACATCGGCCGCGTCGAAATCCCAACGAGCGACGCGCGCATTTTCCGGCGACTGATTTCGATCGAGGACAACCAGCGACATCTCCGCCGGAAGCTCTACGTATTTTCCATCCGCATTTCGCGGCTGGATTTCCACAACCAAATCATGCTCTTTCACCGTGGCGTAATGCTGCTTCCACTTCAGTTGCCGCGCTTTCACAACGACGTGGGTAACGTGGGCATCAAGTCGTTCGCCGGCAGGATCTGTTTCCTCGACAAAGAGCTTGAGTGGCTCTTTAGGCTCATGGGCAGGAACGTCATCAGCAAGCGTATCGTACGACTCGATTCTCTCCGAATGCACATGAGACTGCAGCCGGATACTGAAGCGGTCGGAATCCGGTTGGCGAGCATCGAGAGCATCGTCCAGGTCTTCGATACTGGGACGCTCGCCGGCTGGAGGCATGGCAGGTTCGGGCAGGAACTCACGACCGTCGGTTTCGCTTTCGCCGGACGTATCGGGCGCATCTGGAGACGTGTCGAACATTCTTCCCATCGAGTCACCATCCATCGGGGTGACATCCCCAAGTGGTGACATGGCGTCTACGCCCGACGGTGTAGGCTCAAGGGGAGCCGGCAGTTCTGCAGGTGATTCTTGCTGAATATCGTCAGGTGTGGGCGGTGGTTCCGCGGGGTCGTTCGACATTTCAATCGTGGAACTGTCTTCGCCGTTAACAAGCGGAGCGTCGGCAAGTGGAACGTCGGTCGCCCCGCCGTCGTAAGTTGGGTCGGGCGCGATGGCTGCCGGATCACAGCCGGGACAGTCGTCGGCAAATGGGCCACTTGGCACCACTTGATAAGGCAGGGAATCCAGCGGCACGCCTCCACGCGGCATTTGCATTTCGATCACGCCAGGATCATCGACAGGCAGACCAAGTCGCGGGGGTTCGAGTCCCGGCTCGACGACACCTTCGACAATCGGCGACTCGACAACAGGTTCAAGTGGTACTGGATCTGCAGCCGTTGGAGTCGACTCGTTGTAGGTTGTGGCTGGAGGCCCTGAAGAATGGGTGTTCGTCGTCGATGCCTGTTGCCAGATCATGCGTTCGCGAGAGGCTTGACGGCATTTGCAAAGGTCGTAGCAGGACTGTTCCAGCTCGCTTTCGAGCATGTAAACCTGGTCTTCCAACCATCGCATCTCGGATTGCATCAGGTCCATCGTCGGATCGTTTCGATGCGCGCAACCGACAAACATGACGAGCAGCAAGAGGCTGCAATGCAAACGGATTACCATACGATCCTCACAGAGGCGACATTCCATGCGGGGCAACCGTTGCCGCGCATTTTCGCCAATGGATTTCAGTTAACGAATGTGTTGTGCACTTGATCGAATGCCAATACGAACAACGCTCAGGCGATTGTCGTGTGCGGGATAAGAGGCAACCGATAACTTCCCTGTTTCTTGTTCAGATGTTGCCAACCAGTCCTTCATTCAGGACCTGGGTGGCTGCAAGCATCCTTGCTTGACTTTCCTTGATACGCTTCTTCAATGGTCTCAGACTGACCAACATACAAATGGCCAATCTGTAATTTCTGACGGTCGATTGTCGACACGAATGCGGCGCGGCTGATGCAGTACCGCATTACGACGACCTTACTTTTCCTTGCCGTCCATGTGTTCAACCACATGGTCGATCAGGCTGTATTCTTTGGCTTCGATGGAACTCATGAAGCAGTCGCGATCGGTATCAGCTTCGATCTGCGACAACTCATGGCCTGAGTGCTTTTGCAGGATCTGATTCAGTCGCTTCTTGGTCTTCTTGAACTCGGTCGCGTGAATCATGATCTCTTCTGCAGTTCCCTGCATACCAGCCAGCGGTTGGTGAATCATGATGCGAGCATTGGGAAGCGCGTAACGCTTTCCTGCGGCACCGGCTGCGAGCAGCACCGCACCCATCGAGGCGGCTTGCCCGATGCAGTAAGTCGCCACATCGCAGGTAATGAACTGCATGGTGTCGTAGATTCCCAGTCCGGCACTAACGCTGCCGCCGGGTGAGTTGATATACAACTGCACATCGGCCTTTGGATCTTCGGACTGCAAAAACAGAAGCTGAGCGACAATCGAGTTGGCGACTTCGTCGTTGACACCAGACCCGAGAAAAATGATGCGATCCTTGAGCAGTCGACTGTAAATGTCGAACACCCGTTCTTCGCGGCCGCTTTTTTCCACTACGTAGGGAATGAGGGGCATCGCGGGGGACTCCTAACTTGGCTGATATGGTTGTGCTGGTTTGTGCGTAACGCGGAAGAAGGGCGACTTAGTCGTCTTCGACTTCTTCAAGCTCTGGCTTCGTGAGAATGTCATCCACGATGCCGTACTCTTTGGCTTCGTTCGCGTCCATGTAAAAGTCGCGATCCATGTCTTTGGCAAGTCGCTCGACATCCTGTCCGGTGTGCTCCGCCAGAACATGATTCAGGACATCTCGCGTCTTGATAATCTGATCCGCCTGGATCTCGATATCGCTGACTTGTCCACCGACACCGCCATGCGGTTGGTGAATCATGACCTTGGAGTGAGGCAGGGCAAATCGCTTGCCGGCTGCGCCGCCCGCCAGCAGAATCGCACCACCACTGGCAGCAAGTCCCACGCAGTAGGTTGCCACCGGGCAGGTGATGATCTGCATCGTGTCATAGATCGCCATGGTCGAAGTCACACTTCCACCCGGCGAATTGATGTAAAAGTGAATGTCCTTGCGGCGGTTGTCGCTCTGCAGGTAGAGCAACTTCATCACCAGTTCGTTGGCGTTGCCGTCGTGAATTTCGCCCTGCAAGAACACGATCCGGTTCTCGAGGAGCAAGTCGCCAAGGGTCATCTGGCGTTGGCGTTGATAGTCCATATTTGCGTGCGCTGCAGAAAGGGGTTGCATTGGCATGGGGGAAGGCGTCCAGAGGCGATGCCGATCTGGATTGCTACTCATCTTTTCGATCCTTCCATGTGAGTGGTAGCTAACGGGCCCGTTTGCGAACTGCATCCGGACCGTGTTTTACTTTCGCGTTGACTCTCAGCCCTCCAGGTGGCTGGGCCAAAGATTACGTGCGATCAACCGGTTGACGCAAGTCGGTTTGATCGCCGCCGTGTTTTGCTTCGGGAAGTTCGCTATCACGACCACCGATTGCAAAGTCGATGGCATAGGTAGCGGCCTTCTGCGGATTGTAGGCAACATCCTTGAAAGTCGCGGCTTCCTTGATGCAATCGATCGCCTTTCGCTCGACGATCTGGTTGCGAAGGGCATCCATGAGCCCCTGTTTTTCGATTCGTGCCATCACGCTTCGCGGGCTATCACCGCTCTGCATTGCCATCAGGGCAACTTCCTGCTGGTAATCTTCATCCGCGGCTTCGATGTCTTCGTCTTCGGCAATACGCTCGAGAATAAAGTGTTCTTTGAGGGCTCTGGACGTTGTGTCCTCGCTATTCTGGCGAAGCGTGTTCACATGAGCACGAATCTGGTCGTCGCTGAATCCAGCGGAGCGAAGCTCCATGACAGCTCGACTAAGTTCGCGGCCAGCCTGACGCTTCAACAGCTCGGGCGGTAGTTCCCAGTCGGCAGACTCCACCAGCAAACCTGTAATCTGCTGGCGAATCTCCTGATTCTGGTGGTACGAAAGCTGACGTTCCAGCTCATCCTTGATAGCATCCCGCAAGTCGCCTTCGGTCTCAAAATTGCCAATCTTTGATAGCAGAGCGTCTGTAATTTCGGGTGGAACCAGCCGCTTGACGTCGAGAACTTCAATCTCGGCGGTGATCTTTTCACCGCGAAGCGATTCGTTATGCGCCTGGCCGCTGATTTCAATCTCGCAGGTCTTTTTGTCACCGGCTTTTGAGCCAGCAAACGTCTTTTCAAAATCCTTGAGAATGCCATCTTCGAAACTCAGCTCGCTACGCAGGCGGGCTTCGCGCTCAGAAAGCGTGGCGATCGACTTGCCATCATGCTTGAAATCAATATCCAGCACGAGGACGTCTTCGCTTTCCGCAGGATCCGATGTCGGTTCCAGCACCGCATGCTTTTCCAGCAGACGGGCAATCTGATCGTCAATTTCTTTCTTCTTGAATTCCTTGGTGGCTCGCTCGAGTTTGAGGCCCTTCCATTTCGGCATATCAAACTCGGGTCGAACTTCGATATCGAACTCGAACTTCAGCGGTCCTTCGCTCGGGATCTCTACGGCTTCGAAATCGAAATCTGGTTCGCTGATCGCCGAAAAATCCTGATCTTCAGTGACTTGCGTCATGCTGTCCATCAGCAGCGTGCCCTTGATTTTCTCATTGAGCTCTTTGCGGAACTGGCTTTCAATCAGCTTTCGCGGTGCTCGCCCCTGGCGGAAGCCGGGGACATTTGCGTCGCCCATCATCTCAGAGACGGCATCACTGAAATACCGATCAATGTCTTCGCGCGAAATCGCTACGGTTACGTGCCGCTGACACGCACTGGGGGACGAAACATCGACTGTTACATTCAGCGGTGTAGCTTCCGCTTCGTTTTCCTGCTCTACGGCAGTTGCATCTGAATCATTCATCGGAAAATCCCTCGAGTCGACGCTTCACGTGCGACGCTGAATTGAGACCATGTAGACAGCTGACGTACGTTGCGCTCTTTTTAAGTTTACGCAAACAATGTGGTGGGACCAGTTACGGTCCGTTGGGGAGTGGCGAATTCGCCATCCTCTTTGGACTTAAGACATCCGGTTTGTCAGCCACAATTGAATAAAGAGCGGGTGATGGGATTCGAACCCACGACATTCACGTTGGCAACGTGAAGCTCTAGCCACTGAGCTACACCCGCAAGGCCCACTTTCGCGGGCTCACGCATCCGAGAAATTATATTTTTGCTGTTTTACCTTGCAAGGGCACTTCACCGTTCTGGCGGCAAGTAACTGCAAACATTTTGAGCCGAACCGTCACCAACTGCCTGAACCGATGGCAACTGGGGAACGTATCACTATTTATCCAAATACTGCAAATAGCCGCATTTTCGGCCGAACTTGCGATCCGAAAAACCCGTCGATACATTGAACGGACCTCTGAGCGGCAAAATCTTCAGCGTGTCTTCCTTTTAACCCAAAGCAACCAACTGCAATGCGGCAGACGTTTTTCGATACAACCTTTCAAGGCGGCCAAATGATTGAGGCCAGACTACAAGTTGTTGGTGGCAACGAAAAAGAAGAGTTCCAATTGGAACTTCCCGCCACCATCGGACGCGGACAGGACAATTCCATCACCCTGCGTGATGCATTGATCAGCCGCCAGCATTGCCGCATCAGCCTCCATGAAGGCGTTCTCGTCGTCAACGATCTCGACTCGATGAACGGCACTTACGTCGGAAGTGAGAGGATTCATGGCCAGACGCAATTGCCGCCTGGAACGCTTCTCACGGTGGGAACGGTGACTTTTCGAGCCATCTACAACGACGCTTCCGGCAATATCCCTGATTTTGCCGCCCTCGATCAAGGCGCCGGGAACATCTTCGACGGTGATACCGTCGATATTGGCGAAGCAGGCACCGTCATTGATCCCGATGAGATAACGCAGCCGGCGGTGATTCCTGCGCCTGTCAAAACTCCACACTTGGCCAAGTCGAAAACTGACGACACGGCCAAGCGACGCGTTGCACGCTAAATCGCACCCGGCATCATTCATTGCAAGCGTTCGCTGCCATCATTCATTGCCATCATTTAATGGCAAAACGTTCACCACTCCGCAACTTCGTTCCGGAACACGTCGGCTCGCGAAACACGGCGGCTCGTGAAACACGTCGGCTCGTGAAACAGATGCGTGGCGTGATCCGGTTTGAGTTCTCAGGAAAAACCTGCCATCTTGGAGAAGTGAACGAAAAATCTCCCAATTCAAGTATCGGGACCATGCAGATCCTGATTTCTCGACGACTGGTCTTTACTGGCGTGCTCTTTCTGCTCGCCATGGATGGCGGGCTGATAACTACAGCTCACGCCCAGGAACCGCACACCACACATGCGAAGCATCCAGCGAACCGGCTGGCTGATGAAACCAGTCCGTATCTGCTGCAACACGCGCACAACCCGGTGCAGTGGTATCCATGGGGCGAAGAAGCCCTCACCAAAGCCAAAACCGAAGGCAAGCCGATCTTTCTCTCCATCGGCTATTCCAGTTGCCACTGGTGTCACGTGATGGAGCGCGAGTCGTTTATGGACGCCGAAATCGCCAAGTTCATGAACGAGAATTTCGTGTGCATCAAAGTCGACCGGGAAGAACGCCCCGACGTCGACTCGATCTACATGATTGCGGTGCAGGTCATCAACCGCAGCGGTGGCTGGCCTCTATCTGCATTCCTCACGTCCGACGCCAAACCGTTCTTTGGCGGAACCTACTTTCCGGCTCGGGACAACGACCGGCCCGGGACCGTCGGGTTTCTCACGGTGATGAAGAAGGTTTCCGAAACGTGGAAAAAGGAAAACGGCAAAGTCATCCAGACCGGTGACCAGATCGCAGCGATTCTCAAAGATCACTTTGCCGGCTCGCCAGCCGCACTTCCGATCAAGCTGGATGCCCAGTTGCTTGACCGCATGCAGTCGCAATTGGCCAACGATTTTGACGAGGAATGGGGCGGCTTTGGGTTTTCGCCGGCGAATGCCCAAATCCCAAAGTTCCCGACGGCATCGAATCTGTTCTTTCTCATGTCTCGAGCCAAAACCGGCAACGAGCAGGCGAGCGACATGCTGCGAAAGACACTCGACCGCATGGCGATGGGTGGCATATGGGATCATGTCGGCGGCGGGTTCCATCGTTACTCGACGGATCGCTACTGGCACATTCCGCACTTCGAAAAGATGCTTTACGACAATGGTCAGCTCGCATCCGTCTATGCGGCGGCGGCGGAACACTACAAGAATGATGACTATGCAAGAGTCGTCGATCGTCTGGCGAAATACATCGCAAGGGAAATGACGGACAAGTCGGGTGGTTTCTACGCGGCGCTCGATGCCGATTCGGAGGGCGAAGAGGGCGCATTCTATCGCTGGACCGAGCCGCAATTGGTGGCTGTCCTGGGCCAGAAAGACGCCGGGCGACTGCAGAAGATTTTTACCAAAGGTGGACAGCCAAACTTCGAAGACAAGTTCCTCGTTCCACTCCGCACCGCAAACTGGAAGGCGATCGCTGAGCAGGAAAAGATGTCAGTCGCCGAACTTATCGCAGAGTTCCAACCGATTTTTGACAAACTGCTTGCCGATCGCGATCAACGCGAACGTCCGCTCACCGACACGAAAATCCTGACCGGCTGGAACGGGCTGATGATCCAGGGACTTGCAGACGCAGGTCGCATTCTTAAACGCGACGAGTACACCAACATGGCCGCAGCCGCCGCCGAATTCCTGCTTGCGAATTCGCGCGATGAAACGGGGCGGCTGAAACGTACCCATACCGAAGGCAAAGCCCGACTGAACGCCTACCTTGATGACTATGCATTTTTGACGGCGGGCTTGCTCGCGCTGCATCGCGCGACGGGAGAAGGAAAGTGGCTGAAATCCAGCATCGAACTTGTCCAGACGCAGGAGAAGCTTTTCGGTGATGAAACGAATGGCGGATACTTCTTTACCTCAAGCGATCACGAAAAGCTGATCGTGCGGGGCAAGCTGCTGACGGATAACGCCAGGCCGACTGGAAGTGCGGTCGCAGCCGAGAATCTGATTTACCTCGCGAAGGCTACTGGTGATGCCAAGTATCGCCAGTCGGCGATTCGCACGATTCAATCGTCTGCGGAAATACTGGCAAAGCAACCGATTTCGGCGACAAGAATGGGACACGCGATCGAAATGCTTCTGTCGTCGGAGAAATAGGAACCCGCATGCCACGCGAAGCAGGCGACGTGATACGCCGCGAAAATCCAAGAGCCATTTTTTCGTTGCGACTGAAGGTTGATCCTGTCATTTGAATCGACATGGCAACTCGGCGGCCGGCGGGAGGGCGAGGCTCCGTCCGAGCCGCGAAGCTGCGACAACGTTACGCCTGGAAAAACCTTCAACCTGTTCTCAATGCTGAATCGCGTTTCAGCCGATTGAAGCGACATGGCAACTCAGCGGCTCGGACGGAGCCTCGCCCTCCCGAGCCACGCAAACCAGGCCAAACGAACCAGACACCTTGATACGCCACGCGAACCCAGGCCCCGCTCAATAGTTAATCGTCGCTTGGACGGAGCTTCGGACGCTCCTTAATCAACCACGCGTTCGGCCGCTGTTGTTCTACTGCCCCACAACGTAGACAATAGCGGCCACAACTTTCGTCCCGGCCGACGCGGCCCGGACCAACCTGAACCAGGCACCATCATTCATGTCCAGCGCGAAGAAAAAAGGCAACATCACCGTCCCGAAACTGTCAGCCATGAAAGCCGACGGCCAGAAGATCACCATGCTGACGGCTTATGACTATCCGACAGCGGCACTGCTGGACGAAGCCGGCGTCGATGTCATCCTGGTCGGCGATAGCATGTCGATGGTTGTTCAGGGCCACGACACGACCCTTCCCGTGACTCTCGATGAGATGATTTACCACGCAGAGATGGTCGGCCGAGCCGTCGATCGCGCCCTCGTCGTCGTGGATATGCCATTCCCCAGCTATCACCTTGGCGTCCTGAAGGCCATCGAGAACGCAGGACGGATCCTGAAGGAAACTCGCTGCCAGGCAGTCAAACTCGAAGGTGGCGCCGACCAGTATGATGTGATCAGTGGACTCGTCGCCGCCGGCATCCCGGTGATGGCTCATGTTGGCTTGCGACCGCAAAATGTTCATCAGCTTGGCGGCTATCGCGTGCAGCGCGACGCTGAAGCGCTGCTGCACGACGCTCAGGCGGCACAGAACGCGGGCGCGTTCGCGATCGTGCTCGAATGCATTCCGACGGAAATCAGCAAGACGATTTCTGAAAAGCTGGTGATCCCGACCATCGGCATCGGAGCCGGCCCTCACTGCGATGGCCAGGTCCTCGTTGTGCATGAC
>CALHZT010000191.1 GCA_938040995.1 uncultured Pirellulaceae bacterium
TGAAATGGCTTCTAGGCTTCTTCGGACTCTTCCTGCTTTTCGTAACCGAACTTCTTGTTGAACGTGTTGATCATGTCGGTCAACTTCGAAGTCATGTCGTCATCCAGCTTTGGATTGGCGGCAAGAGCATCCCGAACCGCACTACCGTCGCCGTTCAGGTACTCAATGAACTCCGATTCCCATTTCTGAACATCCGAAACAGGCACGCCATCGAGGAAGCCACGTGTACCGGCAAAGATGGAACAGATTTGCTCTGTCACACTTAGCGGCTTGTATTGCGGCTGCTTCAGCAATTCGACCATGCGATACCCGCGATCAAGCTGCATTTGCGTGGCCGCATCGAGCTCCGTTCCCAACTGGGCGAATGCTTCGAGTTCGCGGAACGCTGCGAGATCCAGTCGAAGACCACCAGCCACCGACTTCATCGCTTTCACCTGAGCCGCACCACCCACACGCGAGACCGAAATACCAGCGTTCATCGCCGGGCGAATCCCCGAGAAGAACAAGTCAGGTTGCAGGTAGATCTGACCATCCGTAATCGAAATAACGTTCGTCGGAATATAAGCCGAAACTTCGCCTTCGAGCGTTTCGATAATTGGGAGCGATGTCAGCGAGCCGCCACCGAGTTCGTCGGAGAGCTTCGCGGAACGCTCAAGCAGACGACTGTGGCAGTAGAACACGTCACCAGGATACGCTTCGCGTCCTGGCGGACGACGCATCAGCAACGAAAGTTCGCGATACGCCTGAGCCTGTTTCGAAAGATCGTCGTAAACGATCAGAGCATGCTCGCCTTTGTACAGGAAGTACTCCGCCATCGCCGTTCCCGAATAAGGAGCGATGTACTGAAGCGGGGCAGGGGTACTGGCACCGGAGATAATCACCGTCGTGTAATCCATCGCGCCGTTCTTTCGAAGGGCTTCGATGGTACCGGCAACGGACGAATCCTTCTGGCCGACGGCGACGTAGAAACACTTCACGCCTGAACCCTTCTGGTTCAGAATCGCGTCAATCGCGATCGCGGTCTTTCCCGTTTTACGGTCACCAATGATCAGCTCACGCTGGCCACGACCAATTGGCGTCATTGCATCGACAGCCTTGATACCCGTCTGCAACGGTTCGGTCACCGGCTGGCGACCGGCAACGCCGGGAGCCAAAAACTCAACGGGGCGTACTTCCGTGGTCGCGATTGGCCCCTGGCCATCGAGTGGATTTCCAAGAGGATCTACCACGCGGCCCATTGTGGCTTCGCCAACCGGCACGGAAAGCAACTTGCCAAGACTTTTGACTTCGTCACCTTCGTTAATCTTCAGGTAGTCACCAAGAATGATGACACCGACGCTGTTCTCTTCCAGGTTGAACGCGAGCCCGTTGACTCCACTGGGGAACTGGACCATCTCACCGGCCATCACATTCTCAAGCCCGTAGACTCGAGCGATACCATCGCCAACCTCGAGAACCGTACCGACTTCGCGAACATCGACGCGATCTTCGTAGTTCTCGATCTCCTTCTGGATGACCGAGGCGATTTCACCCGCGTTAAACTTCATCGTTAACTCCAGCCTGGTTATTTCCGCTTGTATTCTGTTTGTATCTTTTTGCTGTTTATCAGCTGGCTGCGAACGTGTCCGTTGCGTCTCGCATCTTCTTCACCGTGTTCCGAACGGCTTCCTCACGCAGTGACTTCAGCTTTTGAGCCACACTGCCGTCGAACACTTTGTCGCCGACTCGAACCACGACGCCGCCGATCATTTTCGGATCGACCTTCAATTCGATATCGAGCGGAGCGTTGAATTTTGCCTTCAACTCACTTTCAATCGACTTGAGTTCCCGCTTGTCGACTTCTTCGGCCGTCGTGACCTGCACCTGCACGATTCCCTTCGACTCGTTGTAAAGTCGTCGGACCTCGGCATGGGTATCCTCAAGACAATCCAGCCGGTCATGATCAGCGACCACCTTGAGAAATCGCAACGTCACCGGAGAAACGCGCCCTTGGAGCGTTTTCTCCAACATTGCTTTCTTCTCTTCCGCCTTGATCCGTGGCGACTCAAGGAAGTCACGAAACTTTGGATTCGCACTGACGACCTGAGTCACAAAACCACCAAACTCCTGAAGCACCAAGTCCGTCGAACGAGCCGCTTCGGCAGCGCCGAACAGGGCATTCGCGTAGACACCGGCGACTTGCCGGCGGCCAATATCGATGGCTTTCTGTTTTGACTCACTCATCAGGGGTAACCCGTCGTCTGTTCCGGACTAGTTGTCGCTGGGGATATGCTTCAGGGCATCCTGAATCAGGCTGGCATGATCTTTCTTGTCGAGCTTTTTGCCGACGATACTGCCTGCCAACCCAAGGGCCTGATCGACACTCGATTCAGCAAGCTGTTCGAGTGCCGTATTTTTCGCGGCGTGGATTTCTCTCACGGCGCGATCTTTCTCCGATTTGGCTGCCGCCTCGGCTGCTGCAAGGATGCTCGCCTTTTGCGATTCCGCATCAGCTTTCGCTTTGTCCAGCATCTCACGAACTTCGTCCGACGCTTTGGCAACCTTCTCTTCGTGTTCAGCCAACAATCGACGTGCTTCTTCGTTGCTGCGGTGTGCCTCGTCGATCTGGCTGGCGATCCCTTGCTCACGCTCGTCGAGGGCTTTGCAGATCGGCCCCCAAGCAAACTTTCCAAGAACCGCCAATAGGAGAGCAAACACGACCACCGTCCATATAGCGAGGTCCGCACGTACTTCCTCGACGGCTTCGAGACTGTCAGTCGCATTAGCAGCCGTCAAGTCGAAGGGATCGTGATGGCCACCTCCATGGCTTTCGCCATGCCCGCCTCCATGACTCTCGCCATGTCCATCATGATCTCCATCGGAGTGATCAGCGTCACCATGCCCCTCACTGCCATCGGGTTTGTGCGCGTCCCCGTTCGAAGAAGAATGCCCTTCAACTCCGTGCGAATCACCTTCATCCTGGCCGGCATCTGCCGTAACCTCGGCGCGAGACGTGTCGCCGTGGTCATCGGCTTGGCCTTGTGCATGACTCGAAGAATTCAGCCAAGCCAACACAAGAACGAACACAAGCCACCTTGCGAGTGGCGCAACTTTTAATTGGGCCGTGAACATCACCGCCAAGCTCCTTTACTACCCATCGACTGAAACCAAACTCTCCAAGCGTTAGCCGCCGAACGGGTTTTGCCCAGAGCAGATAAACAGCGCGTAGAATGTAAAACCTTCGATCAGGGCTGCAGCAATAATCATCGCGGTAAAAATATTACCAGCGACTTCTGGCTGACGGGCCATACTTTCCAAAGCTGCGCTCGCCAATTTGCCGATTCCCATGGCAGCCGCGAGAGCAACCAATCCACATCCAAATGCCCCCGAGAATTCAATCAGTGGCCGCCCAGCTTCCTGAGCCATCGCTGGCGAGGCTAGTGCCAAGACGACTACGCCAACCAGCGAGAGAACTTTTACCAACTTGCTCACGTATCCAAACTCCTATCCAAAAGTTAATGACCCTAATTTCAATAGCTAGTGATGATGAATCGCAGCACCAATGAACAGGGCCGACAAAAATGTAAAAATGTATGCTTGTAGGAACGCGACGAATAATTCGAGCACGCTAAAAATGGTCGATCCAAGAACCGAGATCGGTGCGGCTATCCACCATGAATCACTCATTGCGCCCTGCACGCTGAATGCGATGCCCATTACACCCAGCAAGACAAGATGCCCAGCGACCATATTGGCGAGCAATCGAACGCCGAGAACTGCGTGCTTGATGAACAGACCGAGAACCTCAATCGCAAAAATCAATGGTTTGATAAAAATTGCAATCCAAATAGGGAGATCCATGGATGGGATTTGGTTTTTCCAATAACCCAACGGGCCGAACTTGATCGTCCCCATAATGAACCCCGTCAGCAGTGTTACTGCCGCTAACCCAAGTGTGACCGCGAAAGAACCTGTTGGAGCGCCCACCCAGGGGACCATCCCCATAAGATTCAGCCCGAGGACAAAGAAGAAGATTGTCCATAGCAATGGCATGTAACGTGGAGCGTCCTTTGCCCCCATAGCCGGTGAAGCGACTTCGTCTCTCAGGAACAAGAGAATCGACTCGAACAGATTCCAGATCCTTCCTCTTGGTCGATCCGAACCTCTCATTCGATTTGCAAGCCGTATAAATATAAGGGCTGCCAAAAGAGCGACGGCGACCTCAATGATCATGAACTTGGATAGACAGAATCCGCTTGCGGGTTCATGCAGGTTTCGCAACTTGCCCAGCGGCTGCGGAATCAAAATCTTTCCGTCCAGTGCTTTATTATAGCCGGTTATTTTTTGCTGAGACCAAGCAGGGGCTTCCTTTCGATATGCCGCAACGTCTCGCGCATTGCCCTGGAAACCTGACCAATCAGTGAACCAAGCCTCTAGTTCCCCAACCTTTGCCTGTGCCAGCCTTGCCTCTTCAGGTTTGGTTTTCGATGACTTTGCCAGTTTCAGGTTTTGCTTTAGCTCGTCCTGTTTCGCGTTAAACCAATCGGACGATTCCAGGAACGCCTGAAACGTCTTCCCTGCGTTCTTGTGGTCCGCGTGCTGCCAGTGAGAGTAATTGGATAGCAGTTCGCTGCGTTCGCCGGGCAACTCGATGCTACCGCATTCACCAAGAAACCGATTGGCTTCCCATGCTAAATAATCTTCGTCGCAAGCCACCCAAAAGTCAGGAAAGTCGGAGCGATCTTCTCGAATCGAACGCCACATCATCTTGGGGACTTCGAAGAAGTAGCTGTCCTTAATGTGTAAAATCGGTGAAGACATTTACGGATTTAGCCCTTTAGTTGCCGTCGTCTCGACATGATTGATGGAAGTAGTCGGTGTCGCGCCCGACTGCACAATGCTGACTGCAGAAATAGTCTCAATCATCAACATAATCAGGTAGTTAAGCAGAATCATACCGAACACGCCTGCCTTAGCGAGCGGCCCACCTTGCATCTGCAAAGTCAAACCGGCAATGAGAGGAACTCCCGTTCGAATCAACATCGACAGCAGAAGTCCGTTCATGCCTTGGCCAACAGAATGCAACAAACCTGTTACGAAAATCGCCACAGCTCCCGCAATAAAGCAAACCGCAGCCGCAACGACTGCCGCAACCGCTCCATCGGCCCCATGCTTTGAGTGTCCAACATAGGCGAACAACGGAAGCGATAGCAGAAGGAGCAAGCCGAGCAGCACGCAGAGACGAATCGACCGATTCGACCGATTCGCCGGCGAAGATGTCAATTTCGAATTCGCCTCAGTCATCGTGCGCTTGGTGCAATCACTCGAAATCGCTCAAACTCTTTTCTGAGCGTCTCGTCTTTCTAGTTATCTTCCCCGATTCGATCGACTTGGTCATCAACAAGAGGCAACCGATACCGACGAACATACCAAATCCAAAACCGATCAACGCGAGGAACGAAGTTCCAAACTTGCGGTCTAACCATTGGCCTAAGAGGCCTGGGAGGACCATCATGAACGCTGCGGCCATGATCCGACCGACCCACTCGACCGCTGTTCCTAACGGCGAATTGGAGCCAACGTTTTTCGTCACAGCGCCTCGGTCAGCAGACTTGCTCTAGTTCTGTAACGCCTTCAATCAATGCAAATGGGTGAGTTGTAACGACTTCGAGATCCGAGAATTCTGCCCCCGAACAATCGCCGCAACTCCTTAAGAGCGGGCAATTTATCGGACCACTAACTAGCGGTCAACACGCACCCAGGCTTTGACAAGATTTTTTGCCAAATGATTTGCTCGAGGACGCAAAGCCACCAATTCGGTACCGCATCCAGCGACCAGCTCACCTGGCCAAACTGCCGAAGTCGCCTCGTATCTCTTCTGGGTCGAGAAGCCCGGTTGCGTCAACGATTCTCCGGCGTGGTGGCATTACCTCAGGCCGCATCGCTGGCGCGGCTGGTAATTTGACGCGATGAGAGGTCTACCAGAGTTCGACCTGAAGGCGATGTGCTGACCACCAGCCAGGCGAATTAAGGGGGTTCTTCTTTTCCGTTGCCCGTTGGTAGTGGATTTTACGACCATAAAACCTCAAGAATGACAAACTTATTCAAACCGCAAGCCATTACCAAATAACGACTTACAGTCAATCGCCTGCCAGTAATTCGATACCACTTTGTTGAGGGATTTGAAGGGCCAATTATAATGACGTTTTCGATATTCAAGACTGGAAGGTTCATATCGAAAGCCCGCAAATTGCGAAGGGGAGCGCATGGGCATGTGATTGGGGCCAATCGCGGCAACGGTAATATGTCTGGCTTTTCTTCTGCCGCCATCGCGGCAATGTGCAACCGAATACTTTTCGGCTGCGGTTCGGGTAAACCCCGTCAGGGACGGCGATAAATCCAAACGCGAAGCGACGTTTCACGACGATGTCGCTCGCCCTGACCGGAGTATCACCTTGCTCACCGCATCAGCGCTGAAGAACTACAAGCAAAAAGATCTGGCACAAATGGCAAAGCAGAGGGGCATCTCTGGCTGGCACGCCATGCGAAAAGAGCAGCTCGTCAACGCGCTCATGAAGGCCGCCAGCAGACAACCTTCGACTGCCAAGGCCAAACAGGCTGCGGCAAAGGTTGTCGTGAAGGCCAAGCCCAGGAAGAGCAGGGCAGTGCAACGGATTCAAGCCGAACATGCTCGCCGCGACGCAATGCGGGACCTCACGTCGGCTCCGATCGCTCGCCCGGGTAGCAAGCCGAATGCTCCTGAAGACGACCGAATCGTCCTGATGGTTCGCGACCCATATTGGCTGCACACCTATTGGGAAATCACAGCCCAAAGTGTGCAACGAGCCAAGGTGGCCCTCGGAGCCAGCTGGCATGCGGCCAAGCCAGTCATTCGGCTGATCAAAAAATCCGGCAGCACCGCCGAGCAAGTCTCACGAGTCATCGAGATCCACGGGGCCGTGCGAAATTGGTATATCGACATCGATACGCCGCAGGATTATCGAGTCGAAATTGGTTACCAGACTTCGGACCGTTTTTACGCTCTGGCGAAAAGCAATGTCGTGGCGACTCCGAAACCAGGTGGCAGCGAGATTATTGATGGAAACTGGGCGGACGTCGTCGAGAATCCGGAACGCATTTATGCAATGAGCGGCGGCTATGATCGCTCGCCTGCCAGTGGCCAACTCCAGGAGATCCTCGAAGAACGACTGCGACGGCCCATGGGTTCACCAATGGAAACACGTTTCGGTGCCGGAGCCGAGAACATTTTCGATAAGCAGCGAAGCATGCAGTTCTCGATTGATGCCGAGATGATCGTGTTTGGCAAAGCCGAAAATGATGCCTATGTCACGATGGGCGGCGAACCTGTGCAGCTGGGTGCGGACGGCACGTTCACGGTCCGGGTTCCGCTTCCAGACAAGCGTCAGGTGATTCCACTCGTCGCCGGTCGAAGTGATGGAGTCGAACAGCAAACGATTGTGCTGGCGATCGAACGGAACACGAAAGTGATGGAGCCCGTCATTCGCGAACCGGGCGCCTGAGATCGATAGTTGCACGGCTGTCCCAGCCGTCGTTCCGTATTCGCGGCTGCACTCAGCCGTCGTTCAATATCCGCGGCTGCACTCAGCCGTCGATCCGTATCCGGTAATTGCACTTTCCCAGCCGCCCAGCCAGGCAAACCAACGGCTGGGACAGCCGTGCAACTATCGATACAATGCGGCCATGAACAGCATGCCGTCGCCATCCGAATTGCCAGCCGCCCTCGCGCAGAAAACGTCTGCGCTGCTCGATGTAATTCGCGGCTACGGCCGTTGTGCGATCGCGTACTCTGGCGGAGTCGACAGTGCCGTCGTCGCCAAAGCCGCGGTTCTCGCTCTCGATGGTGACTGTGTGGCGATTACCGGTTCGAGCCACAGTTTGGCTCAAGGCGAACTCGAACAAGCCGCCGAAACGGCACGTCTGATTGGCATTCCGCACGAGGTGATCTACACGGACGAGTTTTCGAACAGCGATTACGTTCGCAATGCGCCCGATCGCTGCTTCCACTGCAAAACGGAACTGTATTCACAGCTCGACCGGATTGCACCAGGCTTGAATGTCTCGGTGATCCTCAACGGAGCCAACACCGATGACCTTGGCGACTATCGCCCGGGCCTTCAAGCCGCGGCTGATTTTAAAGTCCGCAGTCCACTTGCTGATTGCGGTTTTGACAAAGCCGACGTGCGTGCCCTTGCTGAGCATTGGCAACTGCCAGTTTGGGACAAGCCGGCGACTCCGTGCCTGTCCAGTCGCGTCGCCTATGGCCAGGCCGTCACGCCAGAGCGACTGAGAATGATCGACAATGCCGAGCGGTTGCTCCGCTCGAACGGGTTCGCGATTTGCCGCGTGCGTTACCACGAGGGCGACCTCGCCCGCATCGAAGTCCAAACCGACGACTTGCCACGGCTGCTCAGTGAGCCGCTTAACATGACCGTGAGGCAGGCACTGCTCGAATCTGGATTCCGGTTCGTGACGGTGGATCTCGGCGGCTTTCGCTCGGGCAGCCTGAATGCGGCGATCGGGCAGGGAGAACCGAAAGGTCAGTTTGTTCCGGTTGATTCGATTGGCATGCCCAATCACACTGAAACTGAGTGAAACGGCTTGCCGAATGGTAAACGGCTTGCCGACTGGTCAAAGTTGATGGTTGAACCGGCGCCACGCCTGGCGGCTTTATATCGTAACTGGATCCAGTCGATATATCTTGTATCCCGACGGCTGAACGATGGATCCTTCAATGGAAATTACCATGAATAACCTGCCACCATTGCGACTGACAAATCGACTAACCAATCGACTGACGCATGTCACTTCCATCCTGACACTTTCACTCGTCATGCTGGCTGCATCGAGCGTGTTTTCGCAACGGCCACTTAACGAGCAACCGGACTTCGATCCGGCCCGGCCTGATCCGAATTATGAGATCACGCGAATCGCGGAGGGCATGGTTCTTACCAACAAGGTGAGCGGGCAATCGTGGTGGCTGTTTGTCGAGCAGGCGAAGAAGGGCAGCAATGACAAGCCGAACATCATGTGGCTGCCCGTTTCCCGCGCCGACGACTATGGCGCGGTGGCAAAGTGGTTGCGGGGAAATCGACGCCCTTCGACGGAGCGAGTGTTGCAGGTCGAAGTCGCGTTTGCGAAGAAGCAGCTGCAACTCGCCAAGAAGGAATATGGCTCGAGACATCCGATCGTTGTCAAACTGGCCGACGATGTGCAAGCGTTGCTGAAGGAAGAAAAGGCCGTCAAGAAGCGAAAGCTCGTTCTCACGGCGTTAAAGAAGAAGCTCGAGGAAGAGCGAGCCAACAAAGAGAGCCAGGCCGAGAAGTAGCGGCAAGTCTGCCGGAAAGGCAAACCGAAGAAATTCGACCATGAAAGGCATCGAACCGGTCGTGCAAGCACAAACGACCGCGGTTTCGGCGTCTTTTTTGGTCAGCCCCTCGGCATTTGTGGCCAAATGGCCTTTAATGGAGATGCCCCCTTCGTCTAGAGGCCCAGGACTCCGGACTCTCAGTCCGGCAACAGTGGTTCGACTCCACTAGGGGGTACTTGGATATCTTCTCGAGGGTATGCCCGAGCAGATCGGGGATCGATTCGAATCCTGTCCGTTCCGCTTCGCCAATCAAGACTCTCATGTCAAGCAAGTTCGACATCGCGTGCGTAGACTTGCGACAAACGCTGCGTAGCTTCAGCTTTCTATGGGGCGACCCGTGTTGCCGACAGGCAAACGGAATTTTTGAGCGAGCGACGTTGACTCCCTCTGGCCCCGGCACAATCCGTGTCGAATGGAATCAGTCCTCCGCCAACGTTTCCACATGGGGAGCCGGCAGTGAGTGGCTGACGGAAAATGCGGCGGCGCTTTTCGGCATGAACGATGACTTATCCACGTTCGACCCGCGGCACAAAGTCGTGCGAAGGATTTACGGTCAAAACCCGCGAATGAGGATCGGTGCCACCAATACCGTTTGGCACGACCTCGCGTGGCTTATTTTGCAGCAGCGAGTCTCAACGAAGGAAGCTGCCTACAACTGGAAGGCCCTCGTGAATGCCTGGGGCGAGCCGGCACCTGGCCCTTGCGAACTAATACTGCCTCCCCGGCCGGAAGTTGTCGGCAGGAAGAACTATACGGATTTTCATCCGCTTGGCATTGAGCGGAAGCGGGCCATCTATCTAATGTCGGCAGCGCGTGCTGCCAGCCGATTGCAAGACATTACAAACCTGCCGTCCGCCGAAGCCAGCCAAAGATTGCAGGCAGTCCAGGGTATTGGACCGTGGACAGCCGGTTATGTTCTCGCCACGACGCTGGGTGACCCCGACGCGCTTGTTCCCGGCGACTATAACTTGCCGTCTACCGTGGCTTGGGTTTTGGCCGGCGAAGCTCGAGCCAACGATGAGCGCATGTTCGAGCTCCTCGAACCCTTCATTGGCCATCGCTGGCGAGTATGTCGACTGATGATGGCTGCGAAGCTTCAGGCGCCACGCAGAGGCCATCGCCAAAGAATCGTCGATATCCGAAATTTGTAGGCAACTGCCGACGCCATACTCTCGGCAACGGCGACAGTTCCTGAACCTTCCGCCGGTCTGTTGCTCGTGCTGGGTGGACTGGCACTCAGCATCTCACGGCGAAGCAGACGTCAGGATCCGGCGCTGAGATTTCATGCCGGCGCCTGAGCACCCGGCAGCTCACGCAGCCGGCTCG
>CALHZT010000192.1 GCA_938040995.1 uncultured Pirellulaceae bacterium
GAGCGATCTTTTTGATCTTTCTGGCAAAGTTGCCGTGGTGATCGGCGGTACCGGCGTACTTGGTGGAGCAATGGCGGATGCTTTGGCAGCCCAGAATGCCGCCGTTGCCGTCCTTGGTCGAAGTGAAGAACGTGGAAACGCGCGAGTCGCCGAGATCGAAGCGTCTGGCGGCAAAGCAGCATTCTTCGCGGCAGATGCCCTTGATCGTAGCAGTCTGGTCGCAGCGAGAGACGCCGTTGAATCGCAACTGGGTTCCGCCAGCATTTTGATCAACGCCGCGGGTGGTAATCACCCGGACGCGACGCTTCCACCCGGATCCGATTTTTGCGAGTTGCCACAGGATGCATGGCAGCGCGTCTTCGATCTCAATCTTGTGGGCGGCGTGCTGCTGCCCTGCCAGGTGTTTGGCGAGAAAATGGTGGCGGCTGGATCCGGCAGCATCATCAATATCGCCTCGATGGCTGGAATGCTGCCGTTGTCGCGGGTCGTCGCCTATTCGGCTGCGAAATCATCGGTGATCAATCTGACTCAGTTTCTTGCCCGCGAATGGGCGACGAAGGGTGTCAGGGTGAACGCGATTAGTCCAGGATTCTTCCCTGCGGAACAAAACATGAAGTTGCTATTCAATGACGATGGCAGCTACACGGATCGAGGCGGTCAAATCATCGGGCACACGCCGATGGCGAGGTTTGGCAAATCGCACGAGCTTGCCGGCGCTGTTGCATGGCTGGCCGCCGACAAGGCGTCCTCGTTTGTAACCGGCCAAAACGTGGTGGTGGACGGCGGATTCTCCAGCGTCACGATTTAGGAATAAGGCGCGGGAGGGCTGTATCCGAGCCGATTAATGCGACAACTCCTTGGAACATTGCATAACATCCGTGAGCGGAACGGCGCTAGCCGCCGGTGGGTCGACTGCGGTAGCCATCACTGGTGGTACGGTAGCCCGGTGCTGATGCTGCAGGAGCCCAGTATCCATCGGCAGCTAGTGCCCTGCCGCTAACAATTGTTTAACAGCGCCAAATTTTTGCGGCTCGGACGGAGCCTCGCCCTCCCGTCGACCGCGAAAACGAAAGGAACATCAATCATGCGAGTCCCTTTGCGAAGTTCCCCCACCGCGAGTGCGGTTCTTTACGTCCTTGTCATTCTCTCTACACTTCTCACAACTCCGCCTGCCATGAGCCAATCAACTTCCGAACCCGCGACTCCTCCGATCGCGAAAATTGTGCCGCACAAACTTGAGAAGCACGGTCACGAACGAATCGATAACTACTACTGGCTGCGTGAACGCGAAGACCAGGAAGTCATCGATTATCTGAATGCCGAAAACGACTATCTCAAGGCGGAAATGAAGCCGTACCAGGCGGGCGTCGACAAGATCTTTGAAGAGACCAAGGCCCGCATCAAGCAGGACGACTCGAGCGTTCCCTATGACTATGAAGGGTACACGTACTACACGCGCTATGAAGAAGGCAAGCAGTACCCGATTCACTGCCGGAAGAAGATCAACGAAACTCAAGAACAGGACGAACAGATTCTGATCAACGTGAACGAAATCGCCGAGGGCCATTCGTTCTGCCGCGTTTCCGGCATCAAAGTCAGCACGAACGGCGAGCTGCTTACCTTCGCGGTTGATTTCCAGGGGCGCCGAATCTACACGCAAAAATTCAAGCGGCTGACGGACGGTGCGGACGGCACAATGCTGCCCGATGAGATTGAGAACGTGACTGGAAATACCGTATGGGCGAACGACAACAAGACCGTCTTTTACACCCGTCAGGATCCAGGAACGCTCCGGTGGGACAAGATTTACAAACATACGCTGGGGACTGATGCTGCCAGCGATCAACTGGTCTTCGAAGAGGCGGACGAGGAATTCTCCTGCTACCTGAATAAGTCGCGATCGAAAGAGTTCATCTTTATTGGTAGCGAGCAGACGCTAAGTTCTGACGTTCGATATCTGAAAGCGTCCGATCCCGACGGTGAGTTCACGGTTTTCGAGAATCGGGCGCCGGATCACGAGTATGACGTCGATCACTACGGTGACAGCTTCTACATACGAACGAACTGGGATGCCAAGAACTTTCGCATCATGCGTTGCAGTTCCACGCCAGATGCTTCCGGCAAATTCCCGACGGGCAAAAAAGCCTGGCAAGTCGTCATTCCGCACAGCGATGAGATCTTTAACGAGGGAATCGACCTGTTCAGAAATTTTGCGACTGTAGAGCAGCGGCAAAATGGGCTGACGGAGATCGTCGTGGTTCCAATGATTGATGGTTTGCTGGCACTGGATCAAGCGCATAAGCTGGACTTTGGCGAGCCGACTTATTCAGCAGGAACGTCGCCGACGCCTGACCCGGAAACCGACTGGTTGCGATTCGGCTACACCTCCATGACGACTCCTTCGAGCGTGTTTCAGTACAACATGGCAACGAAAGAGAAGGAACTCCTCAAAGAGAACCCCGTTCTCGGTACATTTGACAAGTCGAATTACAAAACGGATCGTCTGTGGGCGACGGCCCGAGACGGCGTCAAGGTTCCCATTTCCCTCGTGTACCACCGCGACACGAAGCTCGACGGGACCGCGCCTTGCCTGGAATACGCGTACGGGTCCTATGGTAACTCGATCGACGCGGGATTTTCTTCAGCACGACTGAATCTCCTCGATCGTGGCTTTGTCTACGCGATTGCCCATATCCGGGGCGGGCA
This sequence comes from uncultured Pirellulaceae bacterium, assembly GCA_938040995.1. GTDB lineage: Bacteria > Planctomycetota > Planctomycetia > Pirellulales > Pirellulaceae > CALHZT01. The sequence continues at coordinate 2,707 of CALHZT010000192.1, forward strand.
GGAAATGGGCCGACACTGGTACGAAGACGGCAAGCTGCTCAAAAAGATGAACACCTTCACCGACTTTATTGATTGCGGTAAGCACCTCGTCGCGAACAAAATCGCCGATCCGAAGCGACTGTATGCCCGCGGCGGTAGCGCTGGTGGCCTGCTGATGGGCGCCGTGATCAATTTGGACGCTGACCTCTACCACGGCATTGTGGCTGACGTACCGTTCGTGGATGTCGTCACTACCATGCTCGACGACACCATTCCATTGACGACCAGCGAGTACGACGAGTGGGGCAATCCCAACGTGAAAGAGTACTACGATTACATGCTGTCCTATTCGCCTTACGATCAGACAAAGTCGATTGAATATCCCAACATCCTCGTGACAACGGGACTACACGATTCGCAGGTTCAGTACTGGGAACCTGCGAAGTGGGTTGCGAAAATTCGTGCCGTCAAGAAAGACAACAACCTGCTTCTGCTAAAGACAAACATGGAAGCCGGACACGGCGGTGCATCTGGCAGGTTTGATCGCTTCAAAGAAGTCGCTTTTCGACACGCGTTTTTATTGCGACTGGCCGGAATCGAACCGTAATTCACCCGAACCCCGCCGCGAACGACAAGATACGTTCGGGCGCGATTCAATCACCGATGGCTTTACGACCGGCAGGAGTTGAGTCGCAGCTTCAAGCTGCCTGCGACCGACTTATCTGCGTCGGCGAAACAAAAGTCCCAATCCAGCGAAGAGCATAAGACCCGCTGCCGAAGGCTCCGGCACGGCGACTGTCACGTCACTTGAAGTAAACTTGTTCGCGTTCCACACATTAAAGTCAGACGCGTCTACAACACCGTCCGTGTTGTAATCGCCCGAACACCAGGCGGGAACTGACGTGAACTTACTTCCATTCCAGATATTGAAGTCCGACGCGTCCACGACACCATCGAGATTTCCATCGCCGGGAAGGTAAGCCATTCCGTCGCCGAGATTCACTTCACCGGCTTCGGCGAGCCATGCATCCACGTCGCCTCCGTCCACAACGCCATCGGCATTCAGATCGAAATCATCGGGCGACCCTGCACCCACGACATCTGCAACCAGAGCATCGATGTCACTGCAATCGTAGATTCCGTCGTCGTTAAAATCGCCATTGACCATCATCATGGGTTCCGTAACCGAAACTTCCAGCTGATAGAACTGCGCGTCATTCAACGTGCCACGAACTCGCACGAAATACTCGCCGGGACTCAGCAGATCAATATCAGAAATCTCCTCAGGCACACCGACACCACCATCACTCGCAGATGCAAGCAACGAGGTACCATTCGAATCGAACAGGGCGACATTCAAGTCATTCAACTCATTGGTTCGATAGGTGGACTGGGTTCCGTTTTGCGGTCCTTCACGGTAGATATAACCGGCAGGACTGAGCAAAACATCAACACTGGCAGGGTTGTCGATGGTGAATGAGAAAAAGTCGGTATCTGAATTATCGTCGATGCTCACGAAATCGACATCTTCCGGCTGCACCTCGACCGCCACACCGGGGCCAGTACCCAGTCGAACGGAATAGCCGACACCCGCCGTCTCACCATCACCAATCAATCCAAGGGGGGTCGCTCTTGTCACGACATCATTCCCCAGCCCGTTAAAGCTCTTCTCGTAAAAGTCACCATACCCGCGATGGGCACCGAGAATATCATCAAACTGCGGCCCATCGAACGAGGTCTGAATGAACGGCTCCATTAGAAACCGACCATTGGCCGATTCCACATGGAAATGCCCTATGCCATGACCGTGCTCATGAGCAATTACGTTTCGTAAATTGAGATAGTTGCCTGCAGACCGGCCGTAAAACGCCGCATCGCCCGTATCAAAGGTCATGTCTCCATTGGTGGGGAAGAAATTGAATGCGAGAGTATTGCCGGATCCATCAATGAATTTCCCGCCAATGCGAACATCAGCACGAACACCAAGCTGTCCCGTCGCCCCCGAATGATTCACGCCGTCGTCGTTTGGCTCATAGATATAAGACAGCCCGGAGACCTGAGCCCACCGGTCAAACGTATCTTCGAAAAGGGGAAACCAGGGTCGTTGCGTCAAATCGTTTCCGCCTGGTCCCGCGCCAATAATGTCGTCGAGGAAGTCGATCAGATCGGAACTGCCACCTCCCGCCTGGTTAGTGAAGTTTGTGCCATCATCGACAAAGCCCCAAGTCAGCGTTGCCGGAGATCCGCCCGATCCGGTCGGGCCTGAAGCGGTATTTGTCCAACGCGCTCCCAGTCGATAGGCGTCTGCACTATTCGTGAGAACTGCGCTACCTGCAATCATGGCGATTACGGCAAGCTTGGTAATGCGGCTGCGAATTTGCTTTGCTGTCCCAGTCTTCTTGTTCAAAAGTCTCTCCGTTCTCTCTCTTGCTATTTATCAAAAAGCTGACGAAAGAAAGCCGTTCTTGCTCTTCCGATCGCTCTTTTTTTGTAGTCACACCAGCCGGTTGAGAGTGCGACCTCACCCGAAACCAGTCTAGTCCAACCCTACAAATGGAGGAACGCTCAAACGGCTTTTCGCCTCACCATGGGTATTTTGCCGCTCCGAACGTGTCATGGCCCACTTTTAAGAGGTGGAATCCCCCGGATAAACTGTGTTCATGAACGCCAAAAATCAAACCCGGAAGTCCTCCACCGCCATTCCCCTGGTGACTGGGCTCCTCTTTCCTCTCGTCGTTGCCCTGCTCGATTCCGGTGAAACCAGTGCCCAATCGGCCGTCACCGTCACTAATGCCGAGCAAGTCATCCAAAAATGGTCTCCCGACCAACACCTCTACGTCAAAGGCGACGTCGGGATAACCGCCAACGTCCTCGGGTCGCTCGAAACGTGGCTGGACCAAAGAGCCCCGCATTGGACGGTCGTGCTCATGCGAAACTCCAACGGCGAATCGTACACAGCGATCGACAGGCGTAGCTTCTTCGGAATGGACGCGGTCGAGTTCGCGTTGGGACACGGACTGGCCAGCCGCACCCCATTCGGCACGCTGGAACATCCGACGACTGGTGAAACCGATGGAGCGGTGTTTGTCGTATTTCTCGACGAGCGAAAGTTCAGTTACTTCGGTTCGGACGCGCAGGATCGCCGGTCGCTCGGCGAGTCAAACTGGATTGGCAATCTCGATCAGAGTGCGGTTCGCGTCATGCGAAGTACAGGCAGCCTTGCCGACGCCGTCAAGGCAACGGTCACAAGCATTAACCAGCGACTGGCGGCTCGCATTGAGAAAGAAGTCGACGAAAAAGAACGCATTGCCCGTGAACGCCGCCGAGCCGTCGAACAAGTCAAAGAAGAACTCGCCTTCGCACGGGCAGAGCTCAAAAACCTGAATTCCAAAGCCGCCACCGTCAGCGACCAGTTCCCGGACGCCAAAGGCGAACTCACCAATCCGCCCATCGACGATTTTGAAAAACAACTGCAGTTCATTGAAGAAGAACTAAGCGGCGATACGGCTCGCGAAATGGCTCAGCGGATGGCGAAGATCAAGGGCGAACTGACCGCGATCTCCGGCGACTATGAAGATGCTGCCAATCTCGACAGTCTCATCGAGCCCATTCGCGAACGGATGGGAAAAATTGATGACCAGTGGAATGTCAGCGCCCCACACATCGCATCGGCCGAGCAACACATTGCGTCCGCCACCACCGCCAGAGACCAGGGCGATCGTGGGGTCGGCGCGTTCCTGGATCAGGCCAAAGCATCCGTCGCAGATGGTGAACAGGCCGTCGAATCGAAGAAGGCCGAAGTTAAGCGTTCCAACGCCCGCCGCGCCCTCATTCAGAAAACGGCCCTCGCGGCGAGCGGCATTGGCATGGGCGGCGCGCTTTGCGGACTGGTTTTTCTCAACCGCCGACGAAAGCCAGCCAGAGACGAGGCTCTCGAAGTCTTCGAGAAACGCGACGAAAGCGTCTCAAATGAAATGGACAAGGTGCTCGAACTGTTCAGCCGTAGTGACGAGATCCTTGGATCGAAAGAGAAGGTTGCGGCGCGCGGGTACGAAGGCGATACCCGACGACTGAGCGACCAGACGTTCGAGAGCGTCGATGACCTGCTAATCATGTCAAATGAAGTCCAGCGGGTGATGGACGAGTCGCGGGAATTGATCCATCCGAAGGACGTTACCGGCTCCATTGCCAATGCAATCAGCAGTTCACGATACGAACGGGGCATCAGCCAGATCACCGGCGAGCCACTAAAGTTCCGCCGCGACCGGGGGCTGCCGATCGTCCTCGAAGAAGACCTCAAAGACCAGTTCGAGGATGGCGAGCTTCCCGAAGAAGTCACCATGACGTTCGAGCAAGTCTTCAAAGCGTTCCGCAAGCGCACGAATGACGCCACGGTGACGCTCGACATTGTCGAAAATGCACTGGTGGATGTGAACGAGAAACTCACGACTCTGCAGGAGCGAGTCGACGAAGCAACATCACTGGACCGCGAACTGGATGATGCGTCAGAACAAGACGGCTTCTTCGAGGTCCCTGCCTTTTTCGAAGTGCTTCTTCCGTCCGCTGGAGCCGATTATGACAAAGCTGACGAGATCTCCGGATTCGATCCGGTGCAGGCGGCAAACAACCAGATCCCCAGCGGCATGCGCAAGATCAACAATGCCCTGAGTGTCGCCAAGTCGATTAAACGGGCACGCTCCGGGATATTCCCCCGACTCCAGGAAGCGAAACCGAAGCTGACCGAGTTGGGATATGACATTCAATGGATCGAGACGCGTATTCTCGAATTGTCGGACGACGCGAATTGGCTTTTCGAATCTGCGGCGAAACAGGATGTCACACAAGAAGCCACCGAATTTGATGCGCACATCACTCTCCTGGGCGAAACCGCAGAGCGTTGCGTGGCGATGGCAGAGAAGCTCAAGTCAACTTCCGAGTCGGAGATCAGTCGGCTCGAAGAAGTTATCAATTCTGGCCGCGACGAAATCGCTTCGACACTCAAGATTTCAGACAAAAATTCGCTTCACGAGTACAACAACGATCCCGATACTCATCTCGCGGCATCCAGAAGCCAGTTCCAGGCAGTTGTCGCAGCGATTCACCGAGGTGATATCGACGCCGCAACGGCCAGCTGCGAAGCCATGGAGAATAGCGTCAGTGAAGGGAACGCGATTGTCACGGAATCGCTCGATGCGCTGAAGAGGTTCAACGATCAGGCTCGCCTGCGAACCAAAAACCACGGTGAGAGCATCGAGAAACTTGCAGCCCGATCGCGACTGGGCGAGGAGTTGAAACGAGATTACGCGCCAGCCGCACTCTTACTTCGCGCCGGCGATGCGACCTATCATGACCAGACGGCAACGGTCCAGTCGGCTTTGGAAACGGCGACTTCTTCTCTCGATTCAACAAAGTCTGACGTTGGCGAAGCGGAACAGTTGTACAAACAGGGGCGTGTGCTCGAAGCCATGACACTGCTCAAGCAGGCTGGCATGGCGACTGAAAACGCGGAAGACTGGATGGAGGACGTCGCGAGCCACGCCAACGCGTTGCGGGCAAAGTCGCGTGAGAATGAATCGGAACTCGAAAAGCTGATCGCCTACACCAAGACGCTGCGGGGGAAAATCAAGGACCCACGCATCATGCAGCCGACGATTGAAAAGTATGCACGGCTGGAAAATACGATCGAGGGACTTTACCAGCAGATTGAGCATGCCACAGCCGGCAACGATCCGTTTGCCGAAGCCGTTCCGCTTGCCGACGGTCGCGAGCAGCTTGAATTGCTCGAATCACAAATGCACGCGGATCACAACGCGCACGCCGAGGCGACGCGGGCAGTCCGCGGGGCCGAAGCCGAACTTGCTGTGAACCAGCGACTGGTTCGCACTGCTGCGACGGACAGAATTCCAGATAGTGCGACCACGACGACGTGCATCCGTCGCATAGGGCCTCTCGAATCACAAGTCGGACAGGTTGCCAGTCAGCTGAACGTCGCGCATGGTGACTGGCAGCAGGTCGATGAAGCCGCAGCGGCCCTCAATGCCCAGCTTGGTGTGACCGGCGGTGAGCTACGGGGCGAATTGAATCGCGCCCGCAGCGCGGCCGAGATGTTGGAACACGCCTCGCGAGATGTCTACCAGGCAACGCGCTGGAGCGGACCTTTCGGGATCCGAATCGGCGGTTCCCCGGGGGCGGGCGAATTGGACCGCGCTCGTCAATTGCTGAATCAGGGCAACTACACCGGCATGGTACAGATGGCTCGCGCCGCAATCTCCATGGCCGGACATGCCGTCCAGCAGGCCGAGCGTCAGGTCGCCAGACGCCGCCGCGAACAGCAACGTGCTGCGGAACAAGCCCGCCGAGCCAGAGCACGACGCTCGCGACCGTCCAGTGGTTTTGGAAGTACCAGCAGCTCCCGACCTTCACGCACCTTTGGCGGCGGCCGCTCATCGTCTCGCGGATCCGGAAGTGGGTTCAAGCGATCCGGATGGTAGTGCAGTGACTTTGGAGAGGCAACCATCACAACCCGATGTGGCTGTGATTTTATTCAACGCTACGTTCGTAGTACCGGCTTTAGCCGGAATCGCTGGCCTTTGAGACAGTTCATTTCCGCCTAAAGGCGGTACTACAAACAAAAAATCACAACCCGACGCGTGAGCGAGGGACCTGCCTTGGAATGGGACTATCGTTCCTCGCTCACGCGTTTTGAAGTTGCACACTTTTAACTTCGAACGGTAGGCCCCTCCCTAAATCCCTCCCCACGGCGGAAAAACGACGATTGACTCGCCTTCAATCGTCATTGCAACTCAACCCGACAATATGGCGATCCAATCCGTTTTTCCGGGAGGAGGGACT
>CALHZT010000193.1 GCA_938040995.1 uncultured Pirellulaceae bacterium
CTGCGGCTGCCGTGGACGAGGCAACGGTTCTCGATCGTCGTAAATCGACGATTCGCTATCGTCGTCATCGAGGTCGATGTTGTCGCTGTCCATTCGATTGCATGCTTCATCCACGTCGGACTCGTCGTCTTCATTTCCGTCGGATGTGGCGGATGAGCTGGATGAGCCGGACGAGTTGGATGAGCCCCGGCGACTGTTCAGCGATTTATTGCTCGAAAACGTTTCAAGATTGTACGCTTCCTCTGAAGCCTTGCCGCTGTCGGAGTAGCGTGGCGTGTTGCCACTGACGCTCGCGCCCTGCGGATACTCCCGGCACTTTGGATTGCCTCGGTAACTGTACGGTTGATCCGTGCAAACGCCAAACGGACCGACACTCCCGTAAAGCTCTTCCTGGAAATAGACGCCATGCTCTTCGAGAATCGTTCCGTTTTGCAACGCAAGGTTCGCGAGCTCGCCGTTGTAAAGTGAAAGCGATGCGGCCTCCGAATTGATGGCGTTCCCCCAGTCCGTAATCGCCTGCAACACGTTCAGGTAGTTCGGACGCTCCGTCGCGATACCGCCGACCCGGAAAAAGTCGATTTGTCGCTGCAAGTTGGTTCGTGAAGCGGCGCGAACTTTTTGAAATGCTTCATACTGGGCGAAGAACCGTTCCAGGTTCCTGACACTCGCCGCCAGATCATGAGTCACCGCGTGTAGCTGCTGTCGCAACAATGCCTGATCCCGCGCGAGGCTTAATTGGTCCTGCCGAAGTTGTGCACGTGCGGCTCGCTGACCAAGCGGTGTTTGCAAACTCAACCCGACTTGTAAGTCATTAAATTGCAGAAACTGGCTATTCGCGACTTGGCCGCCCGGTGCCCGACCGCCAAGCCCGTTCATACGAGCCAGAGCCACTGCGTCCAGTTGCGGTAGTGTGCGGTTGCAGGCGACTCGCAATCGCTGCTCGTCAGTTTCGATCGTGAGTTTTCGCTCGATGATGTCCGGGCGATTGTTGGCAGCCGTCGCCACCAGCTCCTCCCAGTCAACGGGTTCCTTCTCCCGGACCGGGGCCGTCGTCGGGACCAGCCGCAAATCGGGCCGCGGCGGGATGCCCAACGCGTTGAACAGTGCGGCTTCGCGATCCAGAATTTCGGCTTCGGCGGCAATCAGGTTCGCACGGAATTGCTCCAGCGAAACTTCCGCCTGAGCCGTATCGCCAAGGTCGCCTCGACCAACCTGACGTTGGGCATCAAAAAACCTGAACGCTGTCTCGAGCTGTTCGACTTGTTGCTCCAGCGACCACAATCGCACGCGAGCCGCCACCAGCTGCCAGTATCCATCGATCACGCTGCGAACAAGACTCTGGACTCCATCCTTCAACTGATAGAGAGAACGTTCGGTATTGATCCGGGCAATGACGACTGGAGCCAGATTGACCCCGTTGCCTCGCCCACGCAAAAGCGGCTGGGTGTACGAAACGTCCAGCGAAGTCGGTGTTTGGGGATTGAGACCCAGCCCAGCGTTCGGAGCCACATTGGTTGGCGTCGCGCGGGCATTCACGTCGACTCGGCCACCGTAGGTGTTCGTGTTGGAGATGCCCGTGCTCAAACTTCCCTGCGTCACATCGGCAGCGGAAATGATCGCGTTGTTGGGGTTGGCCGGATCAACGAACGCAGATGGCGACTCGTTTCGCGTCAGGTCCACGCCGGCGTTCAGGTTCGGATCGAACCTTGCCCGCTCCACGTCGACTTGGGTGTTCTGAATCGCTGGATCGTAAATCGTCTGACCAGTCGATCCGGCACTCACTCCCTGAAGCACGCGAATGACTTCCGCGTTCTGCAGCGCGAGTTCGATCGCGCGGTCGAGAGAGATATAAAACGTCTCTCGCTCCGCCGTGATGTCTGCGACGGATTTGGGCCGACCGAAATTTGGCAATTGCGCGGGCGCAAGCTGTTCGGGTTCACGAACATTCATGGTCCGCTGTTCCGGCAAGATACATCCGGCAGGCTCGACAAGGCTTTGAGCGAGCGATGTGGTACACGTGATTGTTGATGTGAGAAAAAGAAACACGGCCAAAACGGTGGGCATGTCGGGAAAGGCCCCTCCCCGCTCGTGCCTCGCGACCCTCCCCAACCGCCAGCGGTACGATCTGCTCGTGCCTCGCATATCACCGCGTGCCGGAGGGAGGGTGGTGATGTTTCCACTCCTGGTCCAATTTCCAATCCAGGACAAATCTCCTCTTCCGGCCCATCGGCGCACCATTCGCGACAGCGTTGCAAGCGGCGGCGATAGAATGCAGACTCTCCCCATAACGGTGAGAATCGGAAAACTCGACCATCCAATATCGCGTTTATGCTTCGCTAGATGGAATCATGTCTTCTTGCTCCGCAGCCTGTATCGCCTGCGTAGCTTGGGCAAGGTCAGGTGTGTCTTCGACGACTTTTCCGTCACGCAAGACGATGATTCGCTTTGAATGCTTTGCTACCGCTGCATCATGAGTCACCACGATCAGCGTGATCTTCTCTTCCTCATTCAACTCGCGAAAAAGCTCCATGACTTCGCGGCTGGTTTTGGAATCGAGATTTCCAGTCGGCTCGTCCGCCATCAAAATCGAAGGTTGGTTAATCAGGCTGCGGGCAATTGCGACTCGCTGCTGCTGCCCGCCTGACAGTTGGCTGGGATGATGATCCAGCCGATCGCCCAACCCGACTCGTTCCAACAAGTGGATTGCTCGCTTCTTTCTGTCGCGACTGGAAATGCCTTTCGCATAGAGCAAAGGCAGCTCCACATTCTCGATCGCGGTCGTCCGGTTCAACAAGTTGAAGCTCTGGAACACGAACCCGATATGCCTGTTGCGAAGTTTGGCTCGCTGATCCTGATTCATCGAAACGACTTCGCTGTCTTCCAGTCGATAACTCCCGGAGGACGGTCGATCCAGACACCCGAGCGTATTCATCAGCGTGGACTTGCCAGATCCCGACGGCCCCATGAGCGATACGTACTCGCCCTGTTCGATGTTGAGGGTCACACCACGCAGCGCGTGCACCTGAATTTCGCCAAGGTCATAGACTTTGCGCACGTCGTCAAGTTCGATGAGAGCCATGATCTCAATTATAGTCGAATTGATGCCAAGGGCCTCGAGTCGCGATTCGAGCCAGCTTTTCGGTGCTCCTCCGCTGTGCGAATCGCCCACGAACACAATAATGGAGTTCCCGTTTAACGACGGCTCTATCAGCCTTGAGCCGTCAGTTACCGAATCCTGATCAAATTGCGAAAATTCTCAATCACCTGGCCACCAGGTCGCAAACGAAAGACGAACGCTCGATGCCTGGTGCCGGAACGATTGCCGCTTTAGTTATTGTTGGCGCTTCGGCAATGTACGGGCTCGTCCTTGTCGGGTTTGCGAAAGCCCGCCGCCGGTTGCCGCTTTCGTGGTTCGCTGTCAGTTGCGTCATGCTGGGCGCTTACTCGATGGCAATGGTCACCGTCACGGTCCCGGGAGCGCCAGACGCCATCATTGGATGGATTGGTTCTGCGGGCTACTTCGCCGCATCGCTTTTCACGCTTTCCGCAAATCGGTATGCCTATTACCGCGCTGGTTTGCCGATGACGCGGATGAGCCGGTGTCTTGAGGCGGCACTGATTCTTGCAGCGTTTGTGGTGTTCCTTCCGGGTGTTGCATACGACCAGGGTTCGATCAGGCAGTGGGAGGCCCTCCAGACGACTTACCGGTTTCCGGATTCGACTGCCGTGCTTGGAGTCTGTGCCCTCGCCATATTTCTTGGGCTCGTAAATCTGATACGAGTTGCGTGGGCAAACCTTCCGTCGTCCATTTTGATCGGGTGTGTCTGTCTGTTGGTCGCCGGCGCGCACGACATTCTGATATCGCTTTATGTCTACGAATCTGCCTTCGCTGCCGCCGTCGGTGCCCTCGTTTTTCTCGTCACTACGGCACTCGACGAAGCCGTTCAGTGGGGTGACGAAGCCCGGCAGCTGAGCAACCTCAAGGCAACCCTCGAGCAACGTGTTCGGGAAAGAACGGAAGAGCTTTCGGACACACTGGTAAAGCTCTCCCGAAGCGAAAGGCTGGCAGCTCTTGGCCAAATGTCAGCTGCGATTGGTCATGAGATCAACAATCCGCTGACGTATGTCATGATGAATCTCGAAATGTTGCGGGACAAGTCGTCACCGAACGATGCCGAACTGATGGAGCACGCTTTCGAGGGTGCGCAGAGAATTGCCGGAATTGTTGCACAACTTCGCGTCCTTTCGAAACCTGCAAGTCAGCGGAAAGACGTCGTCGACATTGACGAGACGATGCGAACTGCGATCCGAACGATTGAACACAAAACCACAAAATTCAAAACCCTGCATCTCGACTCGGTACCCGAAACGGCTTTCGTTCTCGGGGACCGACAGCGGGTTATCCAGCTGTTTATAAACCTCCTCACCAATTCACTGGAATCGCTCAAAGATGACGGAATTCACAGGGAAGTGCGAATCAGTGTCGCTGCGAACGATCAAAGTGTCATCGTCTCCGTCGCGGATCAGGGCATCGGCATTAGTGATGAAATTCGCGAACGACTCTTTGAACCCTTTTCGACTGGCAGGTCGGATGGAATGGGAATTGGGCTGGCCGTCGCCCAGACGGTCGTTGATGAACTTGGCGGCACGATTTCGGTTGACAGCCGCATTGGTAAAGGATCTGTGTTCACGATAACGCTGCCTGCGACCCGGCAACAACCAGTCAAGAATCCGCCTGCGGCAACACCTGCACCAAAGGTCGAGGACGCACAAGTCGTACTGATTGTTGATGACGAATCCTTACTCGTCGAATGTTTCGCAAGATTGCTACCGGGCTGTAACGTGACGGTATGCTCGAATGGAAACGATGCGATTGAAATGATGAGGTGTCGCGATTTTGAAGTAGTATTTTGTGATCTTGTGATGCCCGGAATATCAGGCTTTGAAGTGTGCAGTCGGGTGATCGAAGAAAATCCGGACTACGAGGGGCGATTCGTTCTGATGTCGGGCGGAATCCCTTCCGAAGATTTGCGGAAACAGCTCGCAACCAGGAACGTTCCTTATCTCAGCAAACCATTTCGGGTAAAGCAAATGCGTGAAATGATCGCGGACAGGCTTCACGATACCTGCGGGAACAGAAATTCGCAGCATTGACAGGCTGGGGTGTTGTAAAGCTGGCCTTGCAGCGGACCTTACGTTCATCCAAAACGCACACGAATTGTTGCAGCGCAATTCGAATACATCGAAGCGTCTGGCCGCTCCTTCCCGTCGCTTCGGCTCCGACCCTCCTCACGCGACGCGTGGTATGCCCTGCTCGTCCCTCGCATGACACCACTGCGTCGGAGAAGGGTTGCTTTGGGTGAGCGGCCGAGGTCACGCAAGAGTCTGCAATAAATCTGACGTGAGCATAAATGCCACTTAATATTGAATTTACAACACCGCAGTGACAGGCCCTCTACCAGATCCTGATTGAAAGGGAATCAATTCTGAATCAGCCGGAAATCAATCACGGCGAAAATCTCTTTGGCGATTTCCATTTTTCGACCAGTCGTTGTGAGAACGACGTCACCTTCGCAATTCAGCATTTGAATATGGTTGTCTTTTGAATCCATCGCCGACGGCTCATTCAGAATGATCAAGTCACAATTCTTGCGTTCGAGTTTTGTAATCGCGCGAAAGCGATGATCGTCCGTTTCGAGCGCAAACCCGACGACCCAGCGATCTTTCTTGTCGGCTCCGAGAGTTGCCACGATGTCGGGCGTTTCGATCAGATGCAAAACCAGAGGGCCACCACTTTTCTTGATCTTGTGATCTTCGACTCGGCGCGGCCGGTAATCACAGGGGGCCGCGACGCCGATGAGGCCATCGCAGTTTTCGAAATGCTCTTCCGCGGCAGCCAACATGTCTTCGGTGGAAATGACCGGAACGACCGTCGCCTGCGCCGGGTAGTCGATATGGACTGGCCCGGACACGATCGTCACTTCGTGACCGGCATCGATCGCGGCCTTGGCAAGAGACGCGCCCATGAGTCCGCTGGAGGCATTGGTGATGTAGCGCACCGGGTCCAGGTACTGACGAGTCGGACCGGAAGTGATGAGAATTCTTGCCATGGTTTCCCATTGTAGAACACGTAGAACAATTGTCTCAATTGTTTACTTCCAGACGGGCTTCGCCCGCGGAAGAACGGGTAGATGAACATTTGGGACAAATGTTCTACGTTGACTAAAGCGCCTTGACGATCGCCGCAGCAATTTCATCCGGTTCGGCCATGCGACCGGCGCCTTTGGTTCGGCAACTTAGCCACCCTTCACCGGGCCCAACCATCAGCACGCCGTCGGATTTCAACTGAGTCACATTGCGCTTGACCGCCGGGCTGTCCCACATTTCGCAATTCATGGCCGGAGCCATAATTACGGGACAGGTGCAACAGAGATAAGTCGTCGAAGGCAAGTCGTCGGAAATCCCATTCGCGACTTTGCCAAGAAAGTTCGCGGTCGCTGGTGCGATGCAAAAGATATCGGCGTCACGAGCCAGCTCGATGTGCGGCCCGAGCGGGTTCTCGCGGTTGAAACTGCGGGTATGAACGCGGCGTCCGGTCAGCGCGGCGAACGTTGCCGGTCCGATAAATTTTTTCGCCGATTCAGACATCACCACGGTGACGCCCGCGGAACGTTGAACCAGCCGGCTAACCAGTGTTGCTGTTTTGTACGCAGCAATTCCGCCGGTGACCGCGATGAGAATTTCGCGGCCCTCAAGATCTCCGGCAGGTGCGCTTTCAGTCATCAATCAGGCCTGGCCTACTCGGCGGCGTCCAGTTCCGAAAGGTCGAGCAAATCATCGTCGCCACCGATCATTTGGACTTCTTCAGAATCGTCGAGGTAAATCTTGTCCTGCAAGATTTCCTGAAGGACGATCTTCATTTTGTCGTTCGTGTCGAGTTCCACGAGCGGCCGACTGCCGGCTGCCAACTGAACAAGTCGTTTTTGAATCAGCGACGAAAGTTTGAATCGACCGCCAGCTTTCGCGATGATGTCTTCTTCTTTAAGTTCTTCAAGCATCAGTATTGTCTTTCTTGTGGATCGTATCCTGTATGTCGTTTAGTAGCTCGCAAATGTCTTCGACCGTTTGATCGAGCGTGTCGTTAATCAGACTGTGCGAGTATTTTGTTTCGTATTCCAGCTCGTGGCGGGCTGTCTCAAGTCGTCGTTGGATCGAATCTTCCGACTCGGTGGCTCGAGTCCGCAACCTACGCTCCAGCTCATCCATGCTGTCCGGGCGGACGAAAATGCTGATCGCCTCGGGGAAGTCGCCTTCGATGACCTTCATCGCCCCCTGCACATCAATTTCCAAGATAACCCACTTGCCCGCCTTGAGGCTAGCGGCAACTTCGTGCTTCAGGGTCCCATACCAGTGTCCACGCCCGAATACTTCGCAACATTCGAGGAATTCGCCAGCCTCGCGGCGTTTCCGGAATTCTTCGTCAGACAGAAAATGGTAGTGGACATTGTCGACTTCGGCCGGTCGTGGGTCTCGGGTCGTGGCCGAGACGCTAAGGGTTAGCGGTAGGCCGCACTCATTCAACAGCCGCTTGACGATGCTGGATTTCCCGGCACCGGACGGACCGGAGATGATTACGAGTTGTCCAGGTGTTGGAGCCATGGAGATAAAGTGGGAACGGGGATCGTGGGTGCAGGTTCGGGGTGTTGCGTAGAAGCTATTTCAAAACTGTTTGTAGTACCGGCTTTAGCTGGAATTGAGTACGGACTTTCCGCCTAAAGGCAGTACTACAAACTTCCGGATTCAGGTTCGGGGTGTTGTATGGGATTTTAAGTGGGTCGTCGGTTGCCAGCGATCACTAACTACTCAACATTTTGAATCATCTCACGCATACGCTCAATCAACGTTTTGATTTCGACGACGTGCATCGCTACATCAGAGTCGTTGCATTTCGAGCCGATCGTGTTCGTTTCACGAACCATTTCCTGGATAAGGAATTCCAGTTTGCGACCGGCACTTTCTTTCCCTGCGGAGATCTTTCCAAACTGTTCGAGGTGGGATCGCAACCGAACCGTCTCTTCGGAAATGTCGCACCGCTCAGAATAAATCCCGACTTCGCGGATGATATCGTTGGCGTCGGTGGTGACGTCATGATCTCCCAGTATTTTGTTCACGCGGTCAGTCAGACGCTGCCGAAAGTTCTCAACAATCTGCGGGCTCTTTGCTTCGATCTGCTCCAGCTCCGCGGATATCGACTTGCAGTTATCCGCAAGATCCTTTGCCATCGCGTCGCCTTCGGCAGCACGCATATCCTGCAGCATCTTTAAGGCCGCCGTGACGGCGGGCTCGACAACCGCCCAGTCTTCTTCCAGCTGGTTCTGCCCACCAGACAGTTCGTCGATAACGCCGGGCAGCTGCAGCAGCGTATCCGCCTGAACTTCGCAGTCGGGCATGACCGCTTTTGCCTGTTTGACATACGACTGAAGAACTTCATCGTTGATTCGGTAGTCGTCGCCGCTGACCTGGCGGGCAATCCGCAGCGTCATGTTCACCGTGCCACGGCGAATCTGTTTGCGAACGAGTGATTCGACTCGGGATTCGAGACTCGCGTACGATTCCTGCCCACGGACCGCGAGCTTGAAATAACGACTGTTCACCGTGCGGACTTCGACGGACGCGGAACGTCCTTCGGATTGGTGACGGGCATCACCGTGCCCCGTCATACTCATCAACACAATGATCTACCCCGGCTGTAGGATCTTGATGGAAAAGGAACGCCTACTCGCCAGCGGATTCGGCGGCAGCTTCTACCGATTCGACTTCGGCTTGAACCTCATCGCCAGCTTCGACCGCCGCGTCAGCTTCGCCTGCTGCGCCAGTTTCGCCTGCCGCATCATCCGCTGGTGCGGAATCGGAAATGGATTCGCCAGCGCCGGCTTCTTCACCATCACCGACCGCTGCGCCGTCTGCGGCAGCGTCCAGAATCGAACTGCTGGTTCCGGTGTCAATGTCATCCACGCTCCCGCCATCGAGATCCGAGTCGGTTTCAACATTGGCTACGGGGTCGTCGTCCAGAATCGAAGTCGTCTCGTTGCCAGTGAACCGGACCGCTGCCATGCACAGGAGGATCCAGATGGTGGCGGTGATGACCGTGATCTTCGTAAAGGTATCGCCAGCCTTGGCACCGAATGCGCTCTGACCGCCCATGCCACCAAAGGCACCGGACAAACCGCCGCCTCGACCACGTTGCACAAGTACAAGCAGGATGAGGAACAGCGAGCCAAAAAACATGAGTGCGCCGGCAATGCCCTGAAACCATCCGGCGAAGAGTTGGGTTTGAAACATGATTTTATTTCGTCGTTAAATCTGACAGTTGGTTTGGTTGCGCTCAACTTCCGGGTCGTGCTTTCTGATCCCGGAAAACAAATTCGAGCTAAACTAATTGCTTGATGCCAACTCGGCCGCTGCGGCAACAATTCCCTGGAAGCTATCGGGTTTGAGCGAAGCTCCACCGACCAGTGCTCCATCGATATTCGGCTGGCTCAACAGCTCAGCCGCATTCGTCGGTTTTACGCTTCCACCGTACTGGATTCGCACGGCGGCAGCGACGTCTGAATTGTAGCTGGTTTCCAGTAACCTGCGAAGGTCGGCGTGTACTTCTTCCGCCTGTTCCGGCGTGGCGACTTTGCCGGTTCCGATCGCCCAGACCGGCTCGTAGGCGATAACCAGCTTGGCCACGTCATCCGCGGTCAGCCCCGCCAGGCTACCTTGAAACTGCTCTTTGATGACTGCCAGCGTTTGTCCAGCTTCGCGTTGCTCCAGCAGCTCGCCAACACAAACGATTGGAATCAACCCACCAGCCAACACTGCGTGGACTTTCTTGTTCACGTCTTCATTGGATTCGCCAAGAATATTCCGCCGCTCGCTGTGCCCAAGAATCACGTACTGGCAACCGATATCTGCCAGCATCCCGACACTCGTTTCTCCAGTGAAGGCGCCGGACTCTTCGTGGTACGCGTTCTGGGCTCCAAGACCGACGGCTGAATCGCCAAGAGCCGAACGGACGGCCGCGAGATAAACGGTGGGCGGGCAGACCGCCACGTCGACTGCGCCGGTGAGATCGCCAACGGCCGAGGCAACACCGCTCGCCAATTCGGCGGATTCGGATTGGTTCAGATTCATCTTCCAGTTACCGGCAATAAATGGTCGTCGCACGCTTCAGCCCTCGATTGCAAATATGGGAAAGTGGAACCACATAATGTAGCAGGATCGGTCTGCGGCCGGTAGCGAAGGATTTGCGAAATTCAGCCATCCGAAGCTTCGCCTGCGTACGGTAATGTGAGCGGAACGGCACTAGCCGCCGGTGGGCACGAAGGCCGATGAAGCGCCAACAGTTTCAGATATTTTGAGCCTGCAATCGCGGCAGTGAAAGGTTTGGAATCGCAATGATGCAAAGAAGCGGCAAACGTACTACCGCAGGGGAACGAGCCAGTTCTTGCGTTTCCAACCGTGGACCCATCGGCGGCTAGCGCCGTTCCGCTCACGAATGTCTACAGACCTAACACGCCACGATCGGCAGCAGAAACTCGCTGGCATCAAGCACAAGCATGGCACCCGCAGAACCGATCTCCGCACGATAATCATTCAGCTCTCCTGGAGTCGAATAGATGGCGGCGACCGCGATCGTCAGTCCGTAGAATGCGTCGGCGAATGCCATCATCCTGCTGTCGCCGGCGTCGGGATCAAGCAAGAGTTCGCAGATCCGATCGTCATCGCTTTCGATGATGCCACAGAAAGTGTCCAGTGAATCGCCAAGCGGCTGATAAAGAACCGCGGTTCCGTCCCAGACACTTAGCTGAGTCCCCAGGCGGGCAACGGCCTTTTGATGAACACCCAGTCGATGAAGCAGATCCCCAATCGTTGTCTGAAAAAGTCGCACGTCCTCGCCAACTTCGAGGCGATCATGGGGGCTCACCATCGACGCATACGAAACTCGCAACCAGCTCGGGTCAACAAGGTCCAGCAGTCGCAGGGCCGTCATCGTGCCTTCGAGGCAGGTACGCCGGGCAGCCTCCGGACTTTGTGAAGAAGTCGCGAAATGGGCGGCCAAGTCGATACGATTGGCGAGGCAGCATATATCTCGGGTGAGCTTCATTTCGGACTGACGAGAGAGTCAAACTTGGACCGACGGGTGGTCGGCTGTTACCTGAAATGTAGCTTGCAACACGGTTACGGTCCGCAATTCGCATTCGAGTCGCCGGCTTGTTCGAAAGCAGAATTTCAACATAACCCGCATGGCCCGGCGAATATTCAGGCGAACCTGCGACCAATAGACGCAAAACCGGCGGATTCTATAATACGGCTCGAATCACTGAATTTGAAAAGCCGCACGATGCAGCCGTTCGATCGCTACCCAGCGACTGAGCGACCATCCATCGCGACTGAAAGGAAATAGAGTGCCTGAACGAGTTGTCATTATTGGAAGTGGTCCCGCCGGTTGGTCCGCCGCGATTTATGCGGCCCGAGCGAATCTGAATCCGTTGCTCTTTGAGGGTACGATCAAACCGGAGATGATTCCGCTTGGCCAGCTCGCGATGACCACCGAAGTCGAAAACTTCGCCGGCTTTCCGGCAGGCAACATCCGCGCGTTCGTCGAATCGGCTGTCGACAAGGATCGTCATTACAACTTGCCGCCGGCTCCGGATCACAAGAAGGACGGCGAGTACCACTACGCGGTGCAAGGTGTCGAGCTGATGGAATTGATGAAGCAGCAAGCTCTCAATTTCGGTACGCGAGTCGTTGGAGATGACATCGTCAGTGTCGACTTTGGCACCAAGCCACTAAAACTCACCGCAGCCGGTGGAGACACGATCGAGTCGCATACGGTGATTATCGCGACTGGCGCTCGCGCCAACTACCTCGGCCTCAGCTCGGAAGAGTCGTTCAAGAATCGCGGCGTCAGTGCATGTGCCGTTTGCGATGGAGCGTTGCCACGCTTCCGCAACCAGCCGCTCGTCGTCGTCGGCGGTGGTGACTCGGCGGTCGAAGAAGCCACCTATCTGACCAAGTTTGCTTCGACGGTTTACCTCGTGCATCGCCGCGATGAACTTCGCGCTTCGAAGATCATGCAGCAACGGGCATTC
The DNA here is from genome assembly GCA_938040995.1 of uncultured Pirellulaceae bacterium. Taxonomy (GTDB): domain Bacteria; phylum Planctomycetota; class Planctomycetia; order Pirellulales; family Pirellulaceae; genus CALHZT01. The sequence goes on from CALHZT010000193.1 coordinate 12,141, forward strand.
GACGATCCAAAGCTCGAGGTCGTCTGGAATTCCCAAGTCGATGAGTGCCTCGGCGATGACGAAAAGGGCCTGACCGGCGTCAAGTTGAAGTCAACCGTTGATGATTCGTCAAAGACACTGGATGCGACCGGGATGTTCCTTGCGATTGGGCACACGCCGAATACAACGTTCCTCGATGGTCAACTCGACATGAACGAGAAAGGCTACATCAAGTGGACGCAGTCATTCCGCACGAACACAAGTGTCGAGGGCGTCTTTGCGGCTGGCGATGTCGCGGACGACAATTACCGCCAGGCGATCACTTCGGCCGGCACAGGTTGCATGGCGGCACTGGATGCCGAACGCCTGTTGGCTGAAATCGGCGAGTAGTTTATCGATAGTAGAACGGCTGTCCCCAGCCGTCTTGAATAATGGAACGGCTGTCCCCAGCCGTCCGAACAACAGAACGGCTGTCCTCAGCCGTTGCGAGCAAGCAGGGCTGGACGACGGGACTCGTTGCCTCGTTCACTACGGATTTCAAAAAGGACGGACATGGATCAGTTATCAGTAGCCAAAGCCCGAAATGCGGACGCGATCGGAAAAGAAGCAGCCATTCGCGGCTGGGTTCGTACCCGACGCGACTCAAAAGGCGGTTTTAGCTTCATCGAACTCAACGATGGAAGCTGCCTGGGAAATATCCAGGTCATCGCCGATGCCGACTTACCGAACTACGCCGACGAGATCCAGAAGCTCACCGCCGGATGCAGCGTCGCGGTCGAAGGCACCATCAAGGAGTCCGGTGGCAAAGGTCAGGCGACGGAGGTTCAGGCCAAATCCGTCACCGTCCACGGTTGGGCCGATCCGGAGTCCTACCCGCTACAGAAGAAGCGGCACTCATTCGAAAAACTGCGAGAGTGGGCCCACCTTCGCCCACGCACCAATGCGCTCGGTGCCGTTGCCCGCGTCCGGAATTGCATCTCGCGGTCGATTCACAACTTCTTCCAGGAAGACGGCTTTCTCTATGTAAACACGCCGATCATTACGGCCAGCGACTGCGAAGGCGCCGGTGAGATGTTCCGCGTGACCACGATGGACCCGGCCAACGTTCCGCTCAAGGATGGCAAAGTCGATTTTGCGGCTGACTTCTTTGATCGGCCTTCGTACCTGACAGTCAGCGGGCAGCTTAATGCAGAGATTTACGCCTGTGCGTTGGGCAAGGTGTATACGTTTGGCCCCACCTTTCGCGCCGAGAATTCGAACACATCCCGGCACCTCGCCGAGTTCTGGATGGTTGAACCGGAGATGGCGTTTTACGATCTCGACGACAACATGGACCTCGCCGAGAGCTTCCTGAAACGCATTTTTAAAGATGCGCTCGAGCATTGTGCGGAGGACATGGAGTTCTTCAACCTCCGAGTCGACGATACGATTCTGGAAACGCTGAACGGAATCATGTCGAGCGATTTTGTTCGGGTGACTTACACCGAAGCCATGAAGGTCCTCGAGGACAGTAGCAAGAAGTTCGAGTTCGCGCCGTCGTGGGGGATTGATCTCCAGTCGGAACATGAACGGTTCCTGACGGAAGAGCACTTCAAATCGCCAGTGATCGTTTACGATTACCCAAACACGATCAAGCCGTTCTATATGCGAGTCAACGATGACGGCAAGACGGTTCGCGCGATGGATGTTCTTGTGCCAAAGGTTGGCGAGATCATCGGTGGCAGCCAACGGGAAGAGCGGCTGGATGTTCTGACTAGCCGCATGGGCGATCAGAATCTTAGCCCGGAAGAATACTGGTGGTACTGTGACCTGCGGAAATATGGCACCGTCCCGCACTCCGGGTTCGGTCTGGGGCTGGAAAGAATCGTTCAATTCGTGACCGGTATGTCCAACATTCGGGACGTGATTCCTTTCCCAAGGACTCCGGGCAACGCAGAGTTTTAGAAAATTTGCTTTGCGTGCAGTAGTACGCGAAGCAGTTTTTGAGAGTAACCAAAGCGTCGATACATTCTCTTCACGCTTCTTCTTTTTGCGACCGGTTATGGTCACAGACGTTGGAGACTTTATCAACGAACGGAACAGCAGTGACTGACGAGAAAGCTGACAACGCGGAAACCGGAGAAGCCGAAGTGACCGAAGTCCCCTACACCGACGATTCACTAGAAACGATCAAGCAGAAAATTGACGACGGAAGCGCGGTACTCATCGACGTCCGCCGGCAGGAAGAATGGGACGAATCGCATTTGAAGGCCGCAAAGCTGATTCCCGTTTCTGAATTTGTGGACGAAGCGACAAGAGCAAGTGCGGTCGAACAGATCGACAAGGACAAGATCGTTTATGTCCACTGCAAGATGGGCGGTCGAGCCGGCATGTGTGCCCAGGTTCTCGGGGACATGGGCTATGATGTTCGCCCCATGAAACTGCGATACGAAGAAATCGTCGCAGGCGGTTTCGAAATCGCAGAGTAGCGACCATCGTTGGGTGCGTGGTTCCCATGCTACGGGATTGTGAAAAACGCTCCAGGCTCGGTAGGCAATTGTGAGCAAGTCCACGGTTCCGAATTGCTACCCGGCTACCCGGCTACCCGGCTACCCTGCCAACCAGTTCAACCGCACGAACATCTCCGACCCGGCACCACTACAAAACCGGACGCGTTAGCGTCCGGTTCATAAAGGTGAGTGCTATTGGGCTAGCGCCGAGCTGCTCACGATGCAGCTCTCCATTTGATCCACAGAGCCGAGAGAACCAGAACTACTTCGCGCTTCGCCAGTTCGTCTGAACCTGACGGCCAACCGGGCGTCTCGCCGTAATCGGCTTCGCTTCCCAACGCTCCAGCGACGCAAGCGAAACCTTGCCTTCTCTCGGTCGGCTCAGCTGAATCAGTTTGTCCGCATCCCACGAATTGTCGTCACGCGGTTCCGGAATCGGCTTGAGCTCGTAACTCGGATAGTTATTACGCGGCCGATAAGATTCCCGACGTGGAATCACAGGCGCGGAAGTCGACGGTACTGGTGCGTAACGATTGTCACGCCACGAAGTCGGATTCGTTTTGTTGACTCGATCGTAAGACCAACCGCCTTCGGTGTCTCGTTCCGGCAAGGCGCGAGGCGCACGATAGACGGAATTTTCGAAACCGCGTCGGGCGCGAACTTCGTCGCGGTACTCGGCATCCCGAACCCGGTCCCGGTCATAACCATAGCGGTCATAAGCCGCCTGATCCCGATTTCGCTCCCGATCACGAATCTGTCTTTCCAATCGCTCCCGGTCCAGCTGATCAAGGTAATCCTGACGCTCGGATTCTATCGCCAGAATTTTTTGCCGCTGAAGCTCCCGGTCTCGCCGCATCTCCTGAATCTCACGCCACTCAGCCGCCGTATATCGTGGCTGTTCGTCGACTTCCGCAGCGCGGTAACCTGTCTCAGTTCTCGCTGGCGGAATCGGCGCGTAACCCGCACGCTGTCGCC
>CALHZT010000194.1 GCA_938040995.1 uncultured Pirellulaceae bacterium
CCGTCTTCCCCGCGAACGCGGGGATCCACTCGAAGCATATTAACGCTCAATGTCTTTCCCTGCATCAAAAAGCCAATCCGATTCAATGGATTCCCGCCTGCGCGGGAAAGACGAAGGAATCTTCGTTCATGACGACTCAACTGACGGCCTATGGCCGTCTTCCCCGCGAACGCGGGGACCCACTCGAAGCGTATTAACGCTCAATGCCTTTCCCTGCATCAAAAAGCCAATCCGATTCAATGGATTCCCGCCTGCGCGGGAAAGACGGAGGAAGATCAGGCAGTAATTTCTCGACCGATCCTTAATTCTGACTCCCACCGCTTCACACTCACTGCTTCACACCTGACACATCCCTCGAGTCGCAAATTGTCACGAATACCATACGAAGGGTGACGATTCGCTATCGACACGTTTATCCTTCGGTTATTCTGAAAGAGCTGCAAATAATTCTTCCCTTGCGGGCATCACTCTTCCCGGAAGCCCACTGCAACTGGAGCAACAGCAAGAACATGCCGCGAAGAGCCCAACTTCTTCAATTTGCGGTAGCAATACTGCTTCTTCTCCAGCTGAACAGCGACACAATCGCTCAGCCAAATGTCATTCACATCCTTGCTGACGACATGGGTTGGACGGATCTTCAGACTGGCCTGACCAATCTCGGCAATGGATCGCAGCTGTATCAGACGCCAACGCTCAATCAGCTTGCCCAAAATGGCCTCTCGTTCACAAGTGCCCACGCGACGCAATCCTGCGCACCGACTCGAGCCTCGTTGCTCACCGGGCAGTACGCCAACCGCACCGGCGTATACAGCGTCGGGTCGATTAATGGAAACGCGAATAACCCATTACTGGGAGTCACCAACCAGCGGCAAATTGCAAATGGCACAACGACCATCGCCGAAACACTTCAAGCCGCCAACTACAATACCGCTCACTTTGGAAAGTTCCACGTTTCCCAAACCGCGAACATCATCAGTGCGCATGGGTTTGACCAGAATTTTGGCGGAACCAATTCGGGAGGCCCCGGCGGCCACTTCGCCAGTCAACAGGGTGCTACGTTTCGCTTTGGTGGAAACATCGGTCCCGAACTGGACGCCTACGCGGCTCCCTACACTCAGGATTACATCAATCAGAACCTGCTGCCTTTCGCCAACGGAGCCAATGTCAATTCGCTTGTCGGCACGCCCAAACATCTAAGCGACGCAATGGCTGACGCAACAGTGGAATATATAGGCAACCAGTCGGGCGGCAGCCAGCCGTTTTACATGAACGTATCATTCCACGCCCCACATGCGCCGCTCGAACCGCGTGCTGATCTGCTCGCCAAGTACAATTCGATCATCTCCAACAACGGTGGAAATTCGCCCGATCCGCGACACGATGACGCGGGCTACGCTGCGCTACTGGAGGGAATGGACCATGCGATCGGTCGTATCGTTGCTTCGCTGGCCGACCCAAATGGCGATGGCGATACGAGCGACAGCATCGCCGAAAACACCCTGATCATTTTCCAGGGAGACAACGGCGGAACGACGCGTTCCACAAGTAACGCACCACTGAGTGGCGGCAAAGGCGACTTCACCGAGGGCGGTACGCGAGTCCCGATGATCGCGTGGATGCCAGGGACCATATCTGCCGGCACAACCGACCAACTGATTCATCCGGTTGATTTTTACCCGACGGTCGCAGATTTCGTCGGAGCCGACCTTCCCAACCCGGCGACTCATGTCGTGGATGGCCACTCCTTTGCCGGCTTGTTGCGCGGCGAGACGACGACGTCCGGCCGCAAAGCCAACTTCTTCCATTTGCCCGGTTACACCAGATCGTCACCAAGTTCCGTCGTTACGCTGGACGCAGGTGATAATCGAATCAAAGTGCAGTATGAGTACGAATCCCGGTCATTCAACATTTATGATCTACGCGGTGACATAGGCGAAACGAATAATCTCACCGCTACTGGCAATCTGTCGAATCTGCAGTACAAGCTGGCTGCCCGCGGCGTTCGCGACCTTCGCAACTGGCTGGACACGACCGGAGCCGACTACCCAACGCTTCGATCTGACGGCAGTCCCATTCCACCGCCCAACCATTTGCCGGAGATTCGTTTTGCACTGGGACAATCGTCTGGCACAGACCTGAATGGCCTGACGAACGGGCAGGTCACGCAGCTGGGAACGACTCTGTCCGTGACAGCCGTTGGCAGCGATGCCACATTTGACGCGGATGCAACAAGCCTTGGGGTCGAATCGCTCCTGGACAATGGCGGACCGAATCAGCGGCGACGGATCGACGGCCAGTCGGCTGCTGAAGCGATCGAGTTCTCCTTCGATCGAGACGTTTTTCTCAAGTCGCTGGACATTACCTCACTTGACTCCCAAAGCGACGAACAGATTTTGCTGGAGTTTGTCAGTGGCGAGAATCCGTTCATCGATCTCGATGGCTATGATGATGGCGGGTTCGCTTTATCCAGCGACAGCCTTTCCTTCGCGGCGGCGGAAAGTGGTGTTGGAGGCGGACAATCATTCTCGCTCGAGTTTGGCGAACTTGCCCAGGATGAGATCTTTCTTGCGGCGGGAACCGTCCTGTCACTAACGGCTAACCCTGCGGAAAGCGGCGGCATTCTGCTTGAAGGAATCTCCATCGCCGAGCCGCTTACCGCCGTTGACCAGATCCTTGTCGACTATAATCTCGACGGCACAGTTGACGATCTCGATCGCAATCTATGGGCAACCACGTTCGGATCTACGCTCGACCTTCGAGCCGACGGAAACGGCAATGGCATTGTCGACGCCGCTGACTTCACCATATGGAGAGAAGCTTACGACAACAGCCTCGCGAATGCGGTCCCGGAACCATCGGGGACTGGCTTGATTATTGTCTCAATGCTCGCTTGCCTTGCGACACAAAGACGGCGCAAAGCACGGTGAAGCATAGACTGATAAATCAACCGGCGTAGCCAACTGAAATTCGACATCGCGATACGTTTTTTGGTTGTCACACATGTTACTCGAATTACTGAGTAATTCATTGCGAATGATAAATCCGTTTGAAACGCCGCGCACCGTAAAGTCGACCTCAAGTCGTCGGATGATTCCCTTTCGCGAGATTCTGTTCGGTCTAACTTTGTGTTTCCACACGTTGGTTATGTCGAATTTCAATTCCGACATTTCCGTCGCACTGCACACTACAGCAGTGATTTCATTTGTCATGATAGCAGGCATTCTTGCCATCTGGGGCTCTGTCCTCGCAGTCTTACTTGACCCCGCCCGAAATTACTTCACCGGACGAGTCGTAGCCGGTTTCTTGACTGCCGTGGCAATCGCTCTTGCCACGGGGCTGCTGATGATTCGAAGTAACCGACCTCCCCACGGAATGCTGCTACCTCTCTCAGTACTTACTGGTGCCTGTGTCGCATATTGGCGTCCGAGCAGCTAACAGCTACTGAATCGCAGGCAGCCAGTGAATCAAACGCCAAACGCAACTTTGACAAAAGAAAAAAGTCATGAATGGGCGGATGGCAACGTTGGTTGCGAACGGTCTTTGCCCGCAGCGCGTGAATTTATGACTGGAAGGCGTAGTTACGATGCCGCGAGCACACCCGGCAGCTGACGCAGCCGGCTCGCCGGGGACTGTGTTGTGGGTTGCAAACGCCGAACCTGGCTGGGCCGCGACTTGGCACCACTCACCCGCGGCTCGATATCGATACCAGGACGGCGCCCCTCGCATCACCACCGTCTTCCTGTTCAATCGCGATTTCGACATCCATGAACCGCTGAATGATGTCGGCCTGAGTCATCGAGTGCTGCGTCAATGGCACGGTGCGAAACCTCCCGTCGACGGATGAAGTATGCGCCGCAATCGCCATCGGCAGCATCAGCTGGTCCGCAAGATGAGGTCCAACCGGCGCAGCGAACCGGCGATAGTTTCGCACGTCGCGCACGACCTGGTCCGCAACGGACTCAGCCGAAACTCCCATTCGCCCGAATCCGGTGAACACCGCCGTCACATTTTCGTATTCGAGTTCGGCGAACAGAATGTTCCCCGGCCCTGGCGAGTCCCTAATCTCGACGTTCTCGACTTCCGCGTCATTCCACTGCAGCTTTCGCTTTACCCGTGCCGTCTCTCGCTCCGCAATCTTTCGCGGCAATGCAGAGACAACGCCACGAATGCGTTTGGCAACCAACGCACCTCGTTCCGTCAGGTTCAATGCCCCCAGCGACTGAACAGGCGTGATACTCGCAATGAATTGCCCACCACCTGCCGGATAAAATCCCCACGCGTTCAGTTGCAGCTGAACGCCAGGACCAATTTTCCCCAACTGCGGCAGAAAGGACCGCGCGAGAAAGTCGAAAGACGGTGCCATCATATTGTGCGTCCCGCCAGACAGCGAGATCTTCGAAGCCGCCTCGCCGACCATGAGCGCAGGAAGTACCGTCTGCAAAACGAGAGTCACACTTCCCGCCGTCGAGATGCGAAATTCGTATTCACCGGTCCGAGTCTCGCCCGGCCGAAACACAATCTCTCGCGAGCCAACACTTGCCCCTTCAACCTCTGCATTACCAACCTCCGCGGCCGCGTTGACTGCGGTCAGATGCTGGCGCATCAACCCTGGCTTTTTGCGACCTGCCCGAACGTTGCGAATCGCAAACGGCTTGCCAGTCAACAGAGACAGCGCAAGCGAGGAGCGAACGATTTGACCACCGCCTTCGCCTTCAGATCCATCAATTTCAATCATCGCCGCCTCCGAAATCCGTAGGCCAAGCTGCATCTGACGCCCATTGTCGTGGTTCGCTCCACCGAACCAACGCCCGGCATCAACCCAAAGACACCAACCAGCCGAAAGGTTCGGACATCCCATCTGACACCCAACCGCGCCTCTCTAATATAACGGTACGATATAGCCTCGTTCACCAATCGGCTCACAACAAAAGGACAGCTATGGCATTCTGGCACCGATGGCTCGGTGGAGACGCAACATCAGACTCGCACGATCAAATCAGGCAAAACCTGAGCGACGGCAAAGCCATCATGCTCGACGTGCGCAGCCAACGGGAACGCGACACCATTCACCTCAAGGATTCAATATTCATCCCGTTTGCCGAGATCCGTTCTATCGCTCCGCAAGCGGAAGAGGTCCCGCAACTCCCCAAAGACAAAATCATCTACTGCCACTGACTGGCAGGCGTCAGGGCTGCGGTCGCAGCCAGCATTCTGAAACCGATGGGCTACGACATCCGCGTGATCGCTGACAGCACGGAGAAACTTGTGCAGTCCGGTTTTGAAGCGGGTTAGAAGAGAAGAGGTTGTGGACGAGGCAACGAGTCCCGCTTGCGGCTTTTTCTGCTAATGTCGATTGAACTGCATATAGGCGGCTACAGGCCTTGAATTCTCGTCGCACGACAAACTCGCGTCGTTCACCCGGCATTTCACGCCCTACAGTTCTGCAGAAACCTGAACGTTTCAAATGGAGCACTCATGGCGACAACAACGTTGAACGGCCGCCCGTATATCCACAAGAACTGTGACACCATGGTCTCGCTGGCCAAAAGCGACACCGAGTGGTTGGCCAACCCATGGTGGTCGGTAACCGGCACGGTGTGCCCTGAGTGTGGAATCGCAGATCTGAATCAGTGCGTGTGGGAAGACACCGGCGAAGACCTTGCTTCCTTTCGCAAACGGATGGCCCGCGAAACGCCTTCTCAAAATCGACTCATCTGCCTCTGGATCCTGCCAATTCTCGGAGCGATACTCGGCTACCTCGTTTCCAATTTCATTCCAGTTACGGAAGAGTGTATGGCACCACTCATTTATCCAATAGGTGGAATCTTTATCGGCGCAGCGATCCCTCGGCTCGGCCTTGCTCCATTCCTCATCCCCATACTCAATGGGCGGAACTACTCAAGCATCAAGTGATGCTGACTGGCGAGACTGTGACACGAAGCGTTGTGGACGAGGCAACGAGCCCTGCGATCCGACAACTACTCTGAATCTTCGCTGGCCTTGTCAGCATCAACGTCTGTCGTGGCCGGAACTGCAAGAAACTCAGTGGTCCCGGCATCTATCACGAACTTGAAATCCAGAAACGTCTAGTGGCCAGTGGAGCTTCAAGTCCGATTCTTCTCGATTCGGTGCCGAGCTTGACGTTTTGGATGACCAGACTCACGTCGCTTTTTCAAGAGTACGGATGCGACCGCCACCGCCTATACCACTGCTTGATATTGATTAACATCTTCCTGACGAATTGTTGCCAACTTGCCAAGGATATGCGAAGATAGTTGCATGCACAACTTGCGGCCGACATAAGTTTTCGTGCAGCAATTTGACTTCCGCCTGCCAATTCAAACCGTTAACGGCCGCAGCACATTAAGCTTGCTCAAGCTCGGACCAGTCTGACGATAAGGTGCCCCGAGATGGGAAAAACGGAATCTGTAATGGATCAAATCTCAAACTCTGCTGGTGTCCGTAAGCACCGGCAGATTTTTGATTCGCTCCGCAAGGAGATTCTCTCTGGCAAGTACGGTTTTGGCGAGCGCGTCCCTAGCGAGACAAGCCTGGTCAAGCAGTTTGATGTTTCGAGGCCAACTGCCGCGCGGGCTCTAAGGGACCTGGAGGTCGCTGGCCTGGTTGAGCGTCGGCGTGGCGCTGGCACCTTCGTACTACATGCTGCTTCTATCGCTCAGCAGGCATTAGGAATATTCGTGACGGGCTTTGGGCAAGACGAGTTCTTTGAGCCAATCTGCAATCAGTTGGCAAAGTCTATTGGCGAGCACAGCTTTGAGATTAATTGGGGACAGCTCCACAGTGACGTGACGCAAGACAGAGGCAAGGCTGCGGAAAAAACGTGCCTACGCCTAATTCAACAAAAAGTATCAGGAGTATTTTTCCAACCCATCGAAATGGTCCCCGGTATGGGAGATGTAAACAAAAGGATCATCAAGGCCTTTGACAAGGCAAGAATCCCCGTTGTACTGATTGATACTGATTTCGTACGGTTTCCCGACCGCAGCAATTACGATCTCGTAGGAATTGATAATCGCCGCGTGGGCTATGTTCTTGCGGACTATCTCATCAGCCTTGGTTGCAACAGAATCGACTTCATTGCTCATCGAGGTGCCTCCCCGACTGGCGATGCGAGAATTGGTGGTTATCGCGAGGCATTGTTCGATCATGGGATTGACCCAAAAATTGAGTGGGCTCACTTTGTTGACAAAGTCGACAAAGAAACCGTGAAGCAGCTTGTTGATTCAGGGCCGGCAGACGCATATATATGCCACAACGATTTCACAGCCGGTCAACTCATGCGTGATCTGATTCAGCTGGGAATTCGTATCCCTAAAGATGTTCGTGTGGTTGGAGTTGACGACTCGAAGTACGCCAGCGTTTTATCCGTACCTTTAACGACTATTCGGCAACCTTGCGCCGAGATCGGGAAGATTGCGATGGAGTTAATGCTCCGGCGCATTTCGAATCGAACATTACCTGCTCAGGATGTCCGACTCGATTTCAACCTGATAGCTCGAGAATCTTGTGGCTGCAATCTTGCAACGCAATCAGATAATGGCGATCCATAAGATGCGGACATTCCAAATTGCGTTGGACTTGTCCCATGCGTATTTAATAGACCCTTGACGGCTTAATCCTTGAAATTGCCAGAAAATCAGGCTGCCGATTTTTTTTCAGCGAAGCCATTCCTGACTTGAGGCGGATGAATTCATGAACGTTATTTCTCCCCCCATTCGATTCATCAGACTGGTCGGCTGGTTCTGGCTGTTGGCAATTTTGTCGACTGCGTTCATGACTCAAACGGTCCGGGGCGACAAAATCTCGGAGGAACGGGAAGCACTGGACAGCAAGGAGTTTTCCAAGGAAAGAGCTGCCCAGCGTCACGGTCAAGTCATTACGGCCATCTGGGATGAGCTAAGGAAACAGTCATCCAACTTCCCAGAGGTCGCGAAGTCGTTTACGCCTGGCACCTTGACCATGCCTGCCGAACTAAACTATTCAAGCCAATGGGGAAGCGCATTTGGCAAGATTTCGCAGGCGCAACCAGGACCACCGCGATCAATCTCTGGAGGCTCCGTCGCGCGCTTCCTGGCGGGACTACGTGATGGGGGCTGGCGATTGGACGAATCAGAGTTTCACCACTTGGCATTCGAATCAGCAACATCCAGTGCCCCGGCGAGTTCCACAGTCAACATTACCTTGCACGCGTCGAAAAAAGATACGCGAGTCATTTTGCGAGGCAAAGTCGATGTCACCTGGTCTACAGCATCGAAAGATGCAGCACCGAAGATCGCCACTATCGATGCATCCCGGCTAACGGCCTGGTCGCGCAGCGGAGCGACGCCTTTCAGGACGATGTGGGAGTTTCGCACGAAAGACATAAATCCAGACCAGACTGGTCGCCTCCTTCCCTTGTTTGTCGATGATCTTGACGGGGATGGACTCCCGGAGATTGCTTTGGGAGGTGCCAACATCTGGCTCAGGAATAAAGGCAAATTCAAGTTTCAGTCGACTTCAAATCTCATGAGCAAGCCAGCAGGCATCAGCTCTGGCTTCGCCGTCGCAGACTTCAATGGAGACGGGCAAGCCGACTTGTTGGCGGCTGGTCTCCAGGATTTGACACTGAAACTTCATTTGGGGCGATCGGCAGCAAACGATGGACCGGGCGAGCCACCATTTGCTGCAGGCATCAAATGCTTTGACGGGAAATTGGCCGCTCCCCAGTGCATGGCTGTGGCCGACGTCGACGGCGACGGTGATCTTGACGTTTTTGTTGGACAATACATGGCGCCCTACCAGGGCGGAAACATGCCAACTCCGTTTTACGATGCGAATGACGGGCACCCTTCGTTCCTGTTGATCAACGACGGCCAGGGCAAGTTTCAGGACATCACAGATTCTTCCGGATTGGCAGCAAAACGCAACCGTCGCGTGTATGCTGCCTCTTTCGTCGACTTCGATGGCGATTCTCACCTCGACCTGGCTGTCACGAGTGACTTCGCAGGCGTTGATGTCTACCAGGGAAACGGGAAGGGCCAATTCGACGACCATACGCAAGCCTGGCTGAGCCAACCCCATTTGTTCGGCATGTCACACGTTCTTTCCGACATGAATCGCGACGGATTGGTGGATCTTTTTGCGGTGGGAATGGCTTCGACGACGGCCCGACGGCTGGAACGCATGAAACTGGGCCTCGAATCGGAGCAGGAAATTACGGCGCATCGCGCAGCAATGGGACACGGCAACCGGCTTTACCTCGCCAATCGTAAATCAAACAAGACCTTCGCTTTGACCGAACCCGAATTCGCGGACGATGTGGCCGAGTCGGGATGGTCCTGGGGTGCCGCCGATCCGGATCTGGACAACAACGGTTGGCGAGACATTTTTATTGCCAACGGACATATCAGTGGAAAGTCGGCTTGCGACTATTGCTCAACATTCTGGCGACACGACATTTACACGGATATCCGGCGTAAGGACGGGCAGGAATGGTCTGACTATTTCAAGTCGCAGCTAGGTCCGCTGGCAGAGTACAAGACCTCGTGGAATGGCTTTGAACACAACGTCGCCTTCATGCAACAGGAAAACGGAGAATTCACAAACCTTTCCTACTTGCTGGGACTGTCACACGAAGGCGATTCGCGGGCTGTGGTCGCATCGGACCTCGATCGCGACGGCGATATAGATCTAATCATTACCGTCCTGGATCCCGAAGAGAAGCTGACGCATCGGCTGATTGTTTATGAGAACCTGCTTCCCGCAAGCGCTGATGCCAACTGGATTGGCATCGATCTGGGCGGCGTGAACGCAAAGACAAGTCCCTGGAATGCAAAGTTGACATTGACCAGGCAAGACGACTCAGTTGAAACGGCAGTGGTTGCGACGGGGGGAACGTTTTGTACACAGTCACCGACTTCGCGACACTTTGGGCTTGGTTCAGACGGCTCCGTCAAATCTGTGGATGTCCGATGGCCGAACGGAACATCTGTCCGTCTGGATGATCCGGTGATCAATCAATGGCATGTGGTGAAACCTGCAGACAAATAAGGGATATACCACCAGCAATCGCCTCCGTCGTTGCGAATTTTGTTCGAGGTTTTTTTGCTTCAGCAATCCTCTACTCTTCGATGGACAACTCAATCTGCGGAGCCCATTCCGCTACCTCCTCACTAGTGCTCGTTCCATCCGGCCAGAAGACTTCCACCCTTCCGGAGCCATTCGGCCGGGCAAAGAACAATTCGGTAGTGGACTGAGTAAGGTAGGAACCGCCGGCATACACTTCGGCTGTCTGACCAGAGCCGGTCGCTGTGGTTACCACGACCCTTGCACCGATTGCCTGACGGTTTCCCTTGGGCCCCTGAAGTCGGATCGACATCGTTTTCGATGACCTGTCGTTCTTGTTGATAAAGACATGCATCGGGCCCGCGTTCCTGGAAATCAGGAAATCAGCAGCTCCATCCTGATTCAAGTCGACTAATGCAAGTGCCTTCGCGTCACCCGGCACGACGATGCCACTTTCGTCTGGCCAAATCGGGCGAAAAGATCCATCTCCATTGCCTAGCAGCAACAGACTCAAGCCGCCGTCGTAATTCCCTGTCTCTGCCTGAGGCGAAAAGAAATTCTGGGCGATGATTGCGTCCGCATTTCCATCTCCATCAATCTCCGTGAGCTGCACTGCAAACCCCGGAGATATCTGCGCCAATCGAGGCAGCGACTGAAACGTGAAATGTCCTTTGCCGTCGTTGATCAGGACACTCGATTCGAGTGTCGTGGCGGCGAACCGATGCGCCGCGTCGAGACATTCGGGGGAATAAATGTCTTCGAGAGACGCAAGTGCGAACTGCTTGTAGGTGCCAAACTTCCGTGCCAGCGACGGTATCGCGCGCGTGGAACAGCTCTTTCCTCGCACCGGAAACAGTGTGTCGTCTTCCTCTTCGGCCTCCACCAGACGATTTTTCCCGTCCCCTTCAAAGTCGCCGTAGTACAGCAGCGCGGGATGGTCCGATGAAGCGTGATACTTTGTGTTCAATCCAAAGTTCGTAACCACATAGTCCACATCGCCATCGTTATCAATGTCACGGCCTGCGATCCCGTTAAACCAGCCGCTCGTCTCCGACAAGCCGGCGGCTAGCGTGTCCTCACGCAATTCGCCCTCGTAATTTCGAAACAGGCGGACGGTTCCCCACTCGGCGGTTGTCAGTAAATCCACCCAGCCGTCGGCATCGACATCGGTCCACAGCGCGCTCGTCACGAGACCGCTGCTGGCAAGCTCTTTGGCGAACTCCTGCGTGCCATCCTCGAATTTCGCCTGACCTCCTTCGCTTTTGTTGACGAGCAGACGGCTTTGGGGTGACACTGGATATTCACCCGGAATGACGCGTCCACCAACAAAGAGGTCCAAGTCGCCATCATGATCAAAGTCGGCAGCAGAAACACACCCGCCACTGTCGCTTAGCGCTGGCAAAGCGTCCGGGGTCAAAGTAAAAGTATTCGTCTCGTCAAACAGATAAAGTCGATCTCGGAGCAGCTCAGGCTTTTCGCCACTTTCCACTCCGCCTGAAACGACGTACAAATCCAGATCGCCATCGCCTTCGACGTCGAAGAAGAGGCAACCCAGGTCTTCGCTGGCACTTTCGTCATCGAAAGTGCCAGCTTTTTTGAATATCCCGGCCGCGTTGCCTGTATAGAGTGTGCCCGGCAGACCTGCAGCGCCGGCCAAATAGACTTCCAGGAACCCATCGCCATTCAGATCAGTAACGGCCATCCCCGGCCCCAACTGAGAGAGTCTATTTGGAAGGAGCGGTTGCAGAGCGAAATCGTCGAAGAGTGTCTCTCGGTGAATGACGTTATTGGCGACGTGCGATCGGAAAATTGGATCTTGAGAACTGGATTGACGTTCGGGCTTCGATCGACTCTCTTCATTCTCTGGTTCAGCGATCACAAAAGAGTAGTCAGCCGGTAGATCGGTAAATTCCTGCTGGGTACCGTTTGGCCAACGAACAACCAGTTGCTTGATCAAATCAGCTTCGCCAAGCCCAAAGTGTAATTCCGGTTGGTTACTGGACTGGTAACCCGTGTAAGGATTCATCGGGCGTGTCAGGGTAGTGGTATCAGCAGGTGAATTTTTCGTTGCGACCGATATTCGCACGACTGCGCCAATGCCCCACCTGTTTTTGCCGTTGCCCTGAAGGCGGATCACCGCGCGGTGGCCCTCTTGGCTGTCGTTGCGAAATATCTTGACCGGTTCATCCAGGTTGGCCACGACGAGTTCCAGGTCGCCGTCGCCATCGAGGTCACCATACGCCGTGCTATAACTCATTCCGAAATGGTCGAGTCCCCATTCTCTGGAGACATTGGCAAACTCAAGCTCGCCAACGTTGCGAAACGCCAGATTCCGATCCGGCTTGGGTGGCATACTCTCGAAAAAGTCCCAGGCAGTTTGCCCGACCATTTTTTCGGCGGTGAACTTGCGATCAGAATCCGTAAAATTTCTGGCCATTCCATTGCTAATGAACAAATCAACGCGACCATCGCAGTCGTAATCAGCGAACTTGGGAGCCCAGGACCAATCGGAGTCGGCAATGCCTGCCAGGATAGCTGCTTCAAGAAACCGACCCGTACCGGTGTTTAGCATAAGTGCGTTTCGCATGGTTTGCTGCGGTGGACCAGCGACCGCCTTAATTCGTTCTGCGTTCATGACGCCCATCGTCGTCTTCTGTCGAAAGTGATTCGTTGCAGACATATCAGCGGAGAAGAAATCCAGCCGACCATCGTTATTTACGTCTGCTATGTCCGATCCCATAGAAAACCAGGTGGTGTGAGGCATCACTTTTGCAATCACGTTGGTGAAAGTACCATCGCCATTGTTCCGCCAAAGATAATCGGGATCGTCAAAGTCATTGCAGACATAGACATCGACCCACCCGTCATCGTCATAGTCCCACCACACAAGGGACAGCCCGTATCCCACCCCAGCGATCCCCGACTCCGCAGTGACCTCTGCAAATGTGCCATCCCCATTGTTGCGAAAGAGTCGATCAGGGCGGCCATATTCCTCGATTGAGATTTGCCCATCTTCGCTTTGCTTGGTGCGATAGTATTTCTTGAATTCGTCCAGCAAGACCGGAACACCGTCTTTTATTTCACCCGGAGAACTCCTGGGACGCCCCCCAGCCCGGTAGTAGCGATTGGTTAGCAGGTAACAATCCAAGTCACCATCGTTGTCGTAATCGGCGAATGACGCTGCCAGACTGGCGTCAGTAACGCCCAATCCACTAGTGTTCGTTTCAGAGAATTCACCCTTGCCATTGTTCAGAAAGAGCTGGTTGGGGCTGTCGTAATTGCAGATAAACAAGTCGAGATGACCGTCGCCATTGACGTCAACCATTGTCACACCGGTGCTCCAATTCTCAGTAACCTGTAGCAGGCCGGAGGCACGTGTGGCATCATGAAACCGCATCCCGTCTTTCTGGAGATACAGCCGGTTAGCGCAAGGACCGCTATTCAGAAAAATGTCTGCCTTGCCGTCGTTGTTCAAGTCGCCAATTGCGACTCCGCCACAAACAAAGCCGGACTCGTACAACCTCTTCAAAGGATGCGAGGTGTCGATTGGGTTGACGAAATCAACACCCGACTCTTCCTCTGACATGGGGTGAAACAAGGGGCCGGTCGTAGCCCGGCGCTCTGGTAGCGCTTGCTGAACGATTGACCCAGGAGCGAGATTTCGTAGACGATCGTCAACTTGGGCATTAGTCGACGGGGGAGTTTCATCCAGCGGACTGTTAATGACGACATTTGTGCGATCACAGCCGGCCAAGCCAAGCTGCCAGCCACAAAACAAAACAGTCAAAAACGGAGCCCAGCCGGCTTTCCAAAAGTGATTGGGCATTTTTCAACTTGCAGTGGCAGGTGAACGTGGACAGGACGGAATTCTAGCATGGTTTTGCCTGAGCCCCATTGTTGGCGCCAACAACCCGTTTGTCACAAAAATGCCGAGTATTCCATGAGCACAAGTCATGGAATTCCGTTCAAAAAAGGTGCTAACCAATCGCAGCCTGTCATTACAACTTTTACCCCTTCAATGAAACAGCAGCCATATATAAACGTTGACGTTGCCAGTTTGAGCGCTTAGCCTGACAGGGCTTGCAAAGCTGCTTGAAAATTCTTGGCAACGGCTATGTGCCGCATCAAGGTGCTGTCAAAAATCAATAGGCTGAAAGCAACTCTATCTAACTGCGCGATTCGGACCATCTGACAAATCTCCGTGCTCCTCGGCATGAACTTCCAGCAATGCCTCGAGCTTTTTGTGATGGAACCCTTATCCATGTGAGCCTTGTAGTACCCGGATGGGATTTGCCCAACGACCTGTTTGCGTGATTTCCAAATTTTGATACTCGGAGGAGTTTGAATTATGAAGACCTTTGTTTCCGCTATTTTGGCGGCACTCCTGTTCGGCGGCTTGGCCATCGGGCAAACGGTAGTCATCGACGATGTATTCGGCGATGGTAATCCTGAAACCAACACGGATGGTACCGTGGGCCCAGGAATCGACGGTTCGTACTACATCGTATCGGCGGATGGCGGCGTCGATACTGCAGGTACTGGCATTCCAGAAGTTACCGAACCTGGTCCACTTAAGTTCGACCCTTCCGCGAACGGAAACTGGGCACGGGCCGAACTGCTCTCGAAAAATAACTTTCCCATGCCGACGGCTGGAAACACTCGCACGATGAGTTGGACAATCGGTCCAGTCACACCTACTCAAATATCGGATAATTATCGCATTCAGTTCACCGCCATTAACGCGGCTCGCACGCAAGATACCGCGGGCAACGGAATAGGGCGGGGGTCGGAGAGATGGTTGGTCGATGGGACGAATGGCGAATCAGCCATCAGCCTCGACTTGTTCTTTAGCGAGGACTCGGTTTTTAACGAAATCGGAACACTATCTGGCCAGCTGTGGGAGAAAGACAGTACGTTTCCCTCTGCAAACAATGGAACTCAGCTGGACCCCACTGGCGAAGGTGGTGATTTCTTCGGGATTGGCGAGGAACTTGTGAGCGAGTGGAGGTTTTGGGAAGACCCCAATACGTTCTCGCTGACCATGTCAGACACCGGCTACACCTGGTCGGATACTGTGACCGGCTTTGAGTTTTCGAAAGACTATACAGCTCAGACTGCGGCAGATTTCGCTGATGGCTATTGGGCATTTACGATGGGGCAGAATCCAAACACCGGACGCGGCACCCATGAATTGTCCCGTTTCCTGGTCACCGAAACGGGTGACGGTGGAGGAGTCACTGGCGACTTTGACAATGACGGCAGTTGGGATTGCGCAGACATTGACGCACTTGTCGCAGAAATCGCAGCCGGCGGTACGGATCTTTCGTTTGACATGAATGGCGATGGCACTGTCAGCGCTGCTGATGTGACGGATGCTTCCGCTGGCTGGCTTGCTGTAGGCGGAGCGAACAATCCTGGGGCAACAAACGGCGGTAACGCATTCCTGCCCGGTGACGCGAATCTGGACGGAGTCGTGGACGTCGGCGATTTCAACATCTGGAATGCCAGCAAGTTCACGACGACTCCAGCCTGGTGCAGCGGTGACTTCAATGCGGACGGTTCCGTGGACGTCGGCGACTTCAATGTCTGGAACGGTAACAAGTTTCAGTCTTCCGACATTTCTTCCGTTCCCGAACCGGGTGGAATGCTGATGTTGCTGGCGGGGCTGATGCTCCTCCCGTTGCTTCGTTCGCACCGGAATCGCGGCTAGACCGCTAAGCAACCAGGATGAGTGGAATAAACTGAGCGGCTGGAATCCAGCCGCCCAGTGCCAATTTAGTCATCGGCCTCTGAGCCATCTTTGATCACAAACCGGGCCTTCAATCGCGCAACTTCGGTCGCGAGCCCGGCCTGCTTCACGGATGAGAGCACTTCGTTGAAGTCCTTGTAAGCTGCTGGAGCCTCGTCACGTGGGTACTTGCGGCAGTTGGTCAGGATGTCATGATCATCAAACTCCTTGTCGATGACTTGCTGATCCAGCGTGCGGCTGGCGGCACGTCGCCCCAGTGCGCGGCCGGCGCCGTGGTTCACGCTGTAGCAGCTCTTCTCGGCGCCTTCGTCAGCGACCATGACACAACTTCCATCTCGAGGATTGCCCGGTAGCAGGATAGGATGGCCAGTTTCTGCGAACGGCGTGTCCTTCAGTGCATGGTGACCGCCAGGAAAAGCGCGAGTCGCACCTTTGCGATGTACCCACGATGGTTGGTTATCAACGATTTCTTTTCGCGCAATGTTGTGGCTGATAAAGTAAACAAGCGAGCCGGTCGTTCCAGGCAACACTTCCTGGAACGCTTCCAGCACCAGCGCGTTAATCAACATGTGATTGACCGTTGCGAAATTGGCACCCATCGCCATGTCATCGAGGTAAGCGTCGGCTTCGGGAGTCCCCAATGGTGCGTAGACAAGCTCTTTGTCTTTGCCGGGGAGCGGAATGTTCCAGCGAGCAAACTTTCCCTGCAGCGCCTTGAACTGACCCATGGCAAGGTTGTGGCCAAAGCCGCGTGATCCGCAGTGGGACAGAAAAGCGACTTTACCGTCCTTCAACCCAAACGTCTCAGCAACATTCCGCGCACGCGCGTTGTCGGCGACTTGCACGATTTCGCACTCGCCAAAATGATTCCCGCCACCGTACGAACCAAGCTGCGTAACCTTCTCCTTGAATCGCTTGAACTTGCCGGCATCCAACATGTAGTCAAGGCGCGAACCAAGGCTGTCCGATGTTTCATCGTGCCCTACATGAGCCGAATCTTCGCATTGGTCTGCCCAGGAAACGGGTATCCCCAATGATTCAAGAACGCCAGCCGATGCGCCTTCGATGGCGACTCGGCGGCCCAGTTCTTCACCGACATCGCGAGCCTTCTTCGCATGACGTTGCCCGCGACCGGCTCCCGTCGGAGTCCGTTCGCAAATTGCATCAATCAGTGCACGTCGAACGCGGCGATCTTTAATGGCACCTGCTTCGACGTCCATCTGCAGCAAACTCATACTGCACTTGATGTCGACTCCCACAGGCCCCGGATACACATGAGTCGGCGAGACCATCACGCAACCGACTGGGGCGCCGTATCCAAGATGAGCGTCGGGGTTCAGAACGACTTCCGTAACGCCAGGAGCAAGTCGCGAATTGATGGCTTGTTGTAGACAGGTTTCGTCGAAACCCTTGCGGATCTTTTCCGTTCCAATCACGGTGATGGGTTTGGTTTTTCCATCGGTTGGCAGCATCGCGGTGGCCGCGCCAGTCGCGATCAACGTATCGTTCAGTGGTGCATTTGAAGACTGCTCAGACATGATGTTTGTGATCGAAACGAATCCCGATCCCTTTTGTTGATAATGACGATGCCAGATTACAGACATTCGAGACACGGCGACAAGGGTTGAAGAAACGTTTACCTGCTCTACCAACTGAGCTACAGCCCCAAAATTCTGATCAACAAATCAAAGTGGAGCTGGTGGGACTCGAACCCACGACCTGGGGTGCTAAAACCATGTAGTTCCCTCGGCATTCGCCGCATCTCGAATAACTGCCTGGCATCTCCTGTTCGTGGCCGGAGCCAAGGATAGTAGTGG
>CALHZT010000195.1 GCA_938040995.1 uncultured Pirellulaceae bacterium
GATTTTGCGGCTCGGACGGAGTCTCGCCCTCCCGAGCCGTTGAAGTTGTTTGCGTTCAATATGATTTTGCGGCTCGGACGGAGCCTCGCCCTCCCGAGCCGTTGAAGTTGTTTGCGTTTAATATGATTTTGCGGCTCGGACGGAGTCTCGCCCTCCCGAGAATTTTTAGTTGCTCCAAAGAAGACACCAACTGTTACTGATACATCGATACGTTTGGCCGCTCCTCCCCGTCGCTTAGGCTCCGACCCTCCTCACGCGACGCGTGGTATGCCCTGTTCGTTCCTCACATGCCACCACTGCGTCGGAGGAGGGTTGCTTGGGGCGAGCGACCGAGGTCAGCCTATAGCCGTCTTCCCCGCGAACGCGGGGACCCACTCGAAGCGTGTTAACGCTCAATGTCTTTTCCTGCATCAAAAAGTCAATCCGATTCAATGGATTCCCGCCTGCGCGGGAAAGACGGAGGAAGATCAGGCAGTAATTTTCGAACGATCCTAGGCCAATGGAATACTCAACCGCTGAGCCAGTTTCTTTCGCTCATCGGAGCCAAGATCAGGATTCACCCGGTTGACGGCGGCTTTGACCATTTCAATGCGTTGCGACTCATCCGCCCAGCGTTTTTGGGCTTCGGCGGAGAGCTTATGAATCGGATCAAAGTAGAGGAACAACTCTCCAGGTTTTACGTTTGGAGCGCGCCATACCGAAATGCCGTTTTCCTTATCGTAGTATTCGTACGAAGCCACGTGCCGCTTTCCGCCTCCTCCCGGTGCATCGCAAACGAACGTCGGGATATTGAATCCGGCTGTCGTGCCGCGCAGACGCTTCTCGATCTCGACGCCTTCGGCCACGGTGGTTCGCAAGTGCTCGCAGCCCGGAACCATGTCATGGATATACACGTAATACGATTGAATGTTGAGAAACGCCAACTTGCGTGCCATCTGAATCATGACGGCTTCGCTATTATTCACGCCTTGCTGAAGCACAGCCTGATTTCGAACGAGCACGTTTTCGCTGAACAGGCGATCCATCGCATCCTTCGTCCACTGCGTAATCTCCTTCGGAGAAGAAAAGTGGGTATGAATGACGACTTGCTTCCCTAACGCGTGCCCCTTCTTGTGTACCGCGAGCAACGAATCCATCCACTTTTCATCATGCGTGATTTTCATCGGCATGATCGCTACGCCCTTGGTGGCGTAACGGATTCGGCGGATGTGCGGAATGTCGAGAAGGGTCTCGCCGATATGTCTGATCTGTTTTGCGGTCAGGTTGAACGCATCGCCGCCAGAAATGACAACGTCTTCGATCTGCGGATTGGCACGCATGTACGCGAACGCCGGCTCCCAACGCGCAATGTTGGCTCCGTAAGTATCCTTTTCGACGGTGTCGGTCGAGCCACCGATAATGCGGCTGCGCGTGCAGTAAGAGCAGTAGACCGGGCAAGTTGTCAACGGAAGGAAAAGTACCTTGTCGGGATAGCGATGCGTCAACATGTTGACGGGCGCATCTTCGTCTTCGCTGAGTGAGTCGGCGAGGTAGAACGGGTGGTCGTCGAGCATTTGCGAAGCGAGTGGAAGGAACTGCATCCGCAGCGGATCGTCTTCGGGATTGTCCCAGTCAATAAGCGCGAAAACATACGGCGTGATGCGGATGTTCATCGGCGCGAGACTGAGTCCCTTTTCGATATCCGCAATCAACTCGTCACTGACTCGATCGGCCAGCGTTTCTTTAACCTGCTTGAGATTGCAGACCGAGGCGCGAGCCTGCCACCAGTTGTCGCCAAATTCCTCGCGCGTGACGTCTTTCCATGCGGGAATCTCTCGCCAAAATTCGTCGTTGCGAAACTCACGGTGCGCGGTTGTTTTCCAGTCGGGATTTGCCTGAAGCATAGTCGGCTCCATTCTTCTTTCAGAGTTCTGTGTCCAATGATCGAGTCGCTTTTCAGGTGCGAGCCGGCGGGCCGTTCACACCGCACGCATCACTCGTCGTAAATTGGAACTTCCATCACATTCTCGTAATCGACGCCCTGGTAGATTCGCTGCACGAAAATGCCGGGCAAGTGTACGTCTTCCCCAGCCAGTTGTCCTAACTCGACCAGTTCTTCGACCTCGACGATCGTCGTTTTTGCTGCCATTGCCATCAGGGGCGAAAAGTTTCTCGCCGTTTCCTTGAACCAGAGGTTCCCGTACGTGTCACCCTTCTGGGCTTTGATGATGGCAAAGTCCGCATGCAAGGGTAGCTCGAGCAGGCAGGGCCGGTCGAATTCGCGAACCTCTTTTCCTTCGGCGACGACGGTGCCATACCCGGTCGGCGTATAGAAAGCCCGAATGCCCATCCCGGCGGCTCGTATGCGTTCGGAAAATGTTCCTTGTGGTACGAGGTTGACTTTGACTTCCTTCGCCAGCATCTGCTCTTCCAGATCCGGATTGCCGCCGACGTAAGAGCAGGTGGCTTCGACAATCTGCCGATTCTTGAGTAGAAGCGCAAGGCCACGGCCCGAGTTGCCAATGTTGTTGGAGATGGCATGGACTTTCTTGATGCCCTGACGGACGACTTCTTTGATACTGTTTTCGGGGATGCCGCAGAGCCCGAATCCGCCGCTCATCAACGAGATACCATCTTGCAGATCGTGTAGCGCAGCGTGGGCGTCAGCAAACACTTTGCCGGTACCTGTCCCCTGCCCTTTTGATGTTGCTGAATTCGTCATGCTACGGTGACTCCGGCAATTTGCTGCTTGAGGATGTCCAGCGCTTCTTTGAGTCGGTCGACAGTCGAAACAAACGGTGGCGCGACGACGATCATGTTGGACTTGCTGTAGAGGTGCAAACCTTTTTCGAAACAGTCGCTCCAGGTCGGAGCAGCACAGTCCAGATCAATCGCCGCAAGCAAACCGCGACAACGGACATCTATGACGTGGGGACTCGATGTCAGCTCTTGCATGGTTGTCGCGAACAACTGCTCCAGCGCCAGCTTGTTGTCCAGAAAGGCCGAGTCGCGTAAGAGGTCGATCACCGCATCGAGCGCTGCGAGCCCGAGAGGGTGAGCGTAGTTGGTCAGCCCGCACGCCAGCTTTTCTGTATCGTAGTAATCAACGATTCTTTCGCCCGTCCAGACGGCTCCGAATGGAACATAGCCGCCGGTGACTCCTTTCGACGTGCAAACGAGATCTGGTTTGAGTTCATAGTACTGATAAGCGAACACGGGGCCCGTGCGACCGAACCCGCAAAGCACCTCGTCCATGATCAACATGATTCCTCGCTCGCAGCATGTTGACTGGACCGCGTCGTACCACTGCTGCGAGGGAATTGCGACTCCGTTGGCACCGCTTATCGTCTCGAGGATGATCGCGGCAACGGAATCTGATCCGGCGGATTCGATTATGTTCCGGCCCTGCTCAAACGATGGGTCGTCCGCCGGTTCCGGGATTCGAATCGTGTGGTCGTCGATGGTGAAGTGCGGCGGGTTTCGCCAGTCTCCGGTGACCGACAGAGCGCCGAGCGAAGCGCCATGGTAGCTTTTCTGGCGAGCCGCGATTTTCGTCCGACCGGTAATCTGTCTCGCCATTTTGAGGGCGTTTTCTACCGATTCTGATCCGCTGAGCGTGAAGAAGATCTTTCCGGGGCCAAGGTCGAAAAGTTGAAGCAGTTTCTCCGAAACTCGTTGCTTGAGTGGGAAAGTGCTTTTCGGCGAGGCGATGGGCATGACGTCCAGTTGCTTTTGAATCGCCGCTTTGATCACCGGGTGCGAATGGCCAAAGCTCGTTTGAAAGCTGGTCGAAAGGAAGTCGTAAACACGACGACCGTCCTGCAGCACGAACTCATCGTGCTCCGCGTGCTGCACGGGGAACGCGTCGGCGGCGTCTGCCGTCGGTTGATGGTTCCACGTGAAGTAAAAGGGACGGTTGGTCATTTCTTTTCGTCAATTAAAACATTCGGTCCAAAATTTCAGCTCGATGCGCAATATGAAGTTGCATGGATCGTCGCAACGTGTTCGTAGTACCGGCTTTAGCCGGAAGCCCTACCATTCCGGGCCAATACTGCTCAATCCTATTTATTGGTTAGTGTGTTGATTCGTTGCCTCCAAGAGGCTCGGAAGATTAAAGGTGCCCGCTTGCGTGAGAGTGCTTGCCGGATTTTTAACCGCGAATGAACGCCAATAAACGCGAATACAATTCTGGTTTCATTTGCGTCTATTTGCGGTCATCCGCGTTGATTCGCGGTTCTATTTCGTCTTTGCCTTACTAAAAATTGACTTGGACCGAGGCTACATCCTTTTGCCTCTTCGAGGCTGACGGTGTGTCTTCAAACGGCCCGGTTGGAACCATGCAATTTTCTGGCAAGCGAGTGGTTCACTTGGCAGAAACTTCAGCACGCACTTGGCACACACCCGGCAGCTCAAGCAGCCGGCTCGCCGGGTGTTCGCAAGGAGTGTCCTAATTCAGTTGAAATTCGTGCCGTACAAAATTGTCGTCGTACATTTCGTCACCGCGCCACATTGTTACTTTTCCAGTCGCCAGGTTCCCGACGGCTCCACCACAGGTCGCCGAAGGATCCTGCGCGCTTGACTGAAAATTTGAACAGATGGCTTTCGGGTAATTTTCGTGATCATTTAACAACGCGTATACGTCGTCGAAGCTGGAAACGTCACCGATCTTTTTCTCAATCAACTCATACCGAATCTCCGTCGTCGAGTTCATTGAAATCGCTGTCTCGCGATGCTGCGTTTGCTCGCCCAGACAATGATTGGTGTGAAACAGGTCGCCATGATTCGATTTTTCCAGGCGGCCAACATTTTGAATGAGACCGGGCATCGCCTCCCACATCTCACCGACGTCCGCCGAAGCCAACAGATAATTGTGTCCCGACGTGACCGGTGCGGCTTTCAGGCAGTTCGCCATCGACGGTTGGTCGGCTTGCTGCAGCATCTTTCGCACGACGACTGGCCAAAGCGCACCGGGCATCGCGCCATCGGTGTTGATATTGTTGACGCCGACCATGTTTCCGTTGGAGACGTAACCCATCATTCCGACACAACCGACGAGGCTAAAAACGATCGAGTCGCTTTCGTCACCATCGTCGGCGACTGATGGCACGCGCAGGCAACAGACATAATTCTTTGCCGAGCGATGCATGTCCCACGTCTGGCCAGCGATCGGACCGTCTTTGCGATTTACGAAGACCAGCGAGCACCCCTGATCGACCAGTTGGATGTCGCGAAAGTCCGTATAGTTGTTCAGTACGACGATCTCTTCGTTGGACATTGTCGAGCCATTGCAGATGCCCTGCAACTCGTCCGCCAAATCCGGCGCGAACAGTTTTGTGACTTCCCATTGCTCTGCGGCCAGTCGCGTAATCACATCGGCGGACAGCGAGTCATTTTTTTCGCGCATTAAATTCAGGCGAATGTCATACAACTCGCGAATGGCATCACGATACGATTCGCCGTGCGATTCACCCCACGCCAACGGCGACTTGCCGCGTTCATATTCAATAATTGGAAATTTGCAGTCGATCATGGTGACTTTACCGCCTCTGCTGCGAGCATGTGATTGAAGCGGACGATCTGTGAATAGGACGGGCAGCTGATCCAGCGGCCATCGACATTGTCGAACAACCCATCCAGTCGCGAAGGCAGCGAATCGTGCTCAAACCAGCCGACTCCGTTTTCGAGCGAGTGATTCGTGTGCCCAATCATGTTGATCAATGACGAATGGAACGCATCGACTTCCCTGGCAAAAGCCGCCGGGTCCGCCTGCACCCTTTCGAACGCACGGTGGAATGCCGCAAGCGAAAACGCGTCGCCCTCCCAGGTGCTGATCAGGAGCAGCGGTTGATCGAGAAACAGATCCGCGTGACATCCGACCATGGCCATTTGGCCGCCGAGGAACGCGATCGAGGCGTCCGGTTCGCAACCTTGCACCGAGGATGCTGCGAAGGCATCGGGGGAATAGCGGTAGAACATGCTTGCCGTGTCGTTGAAGACGATCGGCACGTGGTGTTTCTTCGCCATCGCTACCATCCGACGCAACACATCGACCGGGATTCGATCCATGGTCTTTGCCATTGTCGGTTCGACGACAAATCCAAGGTAATCGTCGGTCGCCAGGTGCTTTTCGAGCTCTGCGAAGAACTTCTCGTCATTGGCGCCCTGCGGCATCGGTAGGCGTTCGACGCAGAAGAACGCGTCGCCAACACCGGAAAGTGATCGCGAGAGGAAACTGCCATGACCGCATCGGCTGCCTTCGATGGTTAGCATTCGTGTGCGAGGTTTTCGGTGAGCCCACAGGACTTTGACGATCTTGTCCACACATTCCGCCAAACCGTTCGCGGTATAAACGTGCCGCAGATTTTCGGGGAACACTTTTGCGACTTGTTCCAGCTGCCCGAGAAAGTCTCTCGTGACAAAATTTGAAAGGGTCATCTTGTTGACGAGTACAGGCAACGCCTGATGAACATAACTGCTATCGAGTTCCGAAGCTGTGATCGGTTCATTGATGCCAGACGACAGGTGAATCGGTTCGTCGATCCAGTCGACGGTGTTGCGGTAGTAGATGCAATCGCGAAACTCGCCGTCGTCGGGATAGTCGTCGGGAAGGTAACTTGTTGAGTAGCCGCCGAGCGAAAGATTGATCGCCCACATGCCGGCTGCCATGCGATCCCGATTGCGGCCGTGGATCGCCGTGTAGCCGTGGGCCTGAGCGAGCAGCAGAACCGCCTGCTTCATCGTGCCGCCAAGTCCGCCTCGATACGATTCGCCGACAGTAAGATCGAGCATGTATCCGACGTTGGGGGCTTCGCAGCACGGATCCTCGGTGACTCCACGCTCCCGCTTGAACAATGCCAGCGGTCCCGCAAACGCCATTGCGGCAATGGAATCGCCGTCCATCGCCAGTAACGCGATCGGGCGGTCCGCTTTGAACAAGTCATCAAACTCGTCCGGTGGTGACTGTCGAGCCGGTTCATAAATGGCGGCTTGCATCGCCAGAATGCGATCCCGATACTCGGCATAATTTTCGGGTGTGAGTGCCAGCACGTGTAAGTCGCTTTTGGGTCTGGCGGCCGTGACCATGCGCTGGATGGTCTCCAGTGTTTCAGCAGCGGAATGCAGATTCCCGCCGTTCAAGCGACTTAGGCGTTTCTCGATGAAGTGCTCGTGAAATTCGAAGTAGCTCTTCGGGTCGCGGTTCGTGATGGGAGCCGGAGCGTTGGTCCCACCCTCACCATTCGCAACAAACGTGGCATGCATTGCCGCGTCAAGCTGATCCCAGAAAAGCTGAATCTCTTCTTCGCGATAGCCAAGGTTTAGCCGAAATCGTGCTGTCTTGCTGCCAGCCTGGTAGTACAGCAGCCCATGTTGGAAACGATTCGAAACGAGCTTGGCGATCACTTCCGGCGATTCCACATCGAACGCGAAACACATCCCCTTGGCTCGGCAGCGGAAGATATGATCGCCGTATCGTTCGGCAACGCGCACCATTCGCTCGCGATTGAGTTGCTCAATTTTGTCGATGGAAGCCTGAAACTGATCGATGACCGACGCCTGGATGTACCCGCGAATCACCGACGCAGCACTGACCTGCTCTGCCGGACGCGCGTCGGCGTCTCGCACGATCGAAATTCCTGATTGTGATTTCTTGGCACAGATAATTCCGTCAGGTAAAAACTCGCCGCCGTCCGGATGCGAAAGGCGGAGCATGCGATGCCAAAAGAACTCGCCGCCCAGCCCGAATCCCGTCTGAATTTCGTCGTAGACCAGCGGTACCTCGAACGCGACGGACAGGCACGCGAGTCCCTGATGGAAACGGTGTGACGCGTAGCGATCTCCGCCCTCGCACTGCATCGGCTCGACGAGAATGGCGAAGACCTCCCCTGAGGCCAAATGCTGACGCACAGCCGTCAACGATTCAATTTCCCTGGCGAGTGTTGGATCGTTTTCATAATCAACAGCCACCAGCGCGCTGGCAAACCCATCATCCGCCGTTTGTGACCAAAGTTCTTTCCAACCGTCGACTCGGGCTTCGCCGTGAATGTCATCGCCGTCTATTTCCGGATAAGGCGCGAAGACGGAGTGGTAACCGGGCCATGCAAAGGGCTCACGTTTTTTGGGATTCCATGTGGAAGCGAGAGCCACCATCATTCGCCCGTGAAACGAGCCCTCGAAGGCAAGCACGCGTTTTCGGTCGGGGCTTGGACGTCGATCAAAGAACCAGGAAAGCGTTGACTCGACGGCCTCGGCACCTGACGCACAAAAATGCGCCTTAAACGAATCGCTTCCCAGCTTGCGCTGCAAAAGCTGCTCGTAGGCAGCCCGCACGCCAAGGTACTCTGGAGATCGCGTGTTGTTCGTCCAGCTGGAGAGATGCTGGGCGGTTCCAAACAGTGCACCGGCATTGAATCCCAAACCATGGGAAGCAATTTGCGATGCGCCATCGCAGATCAGTCCGCCGTCTTCGACGGCAAGAAAGGGCCCGAAGGCACGGTGCAAGTCGATTAGGAATGGCTTTTTCTCAGGCGGGATAAGACCCGTGTCGTAAATCTCTTTCAGGCGTGCCACGGACGGGGTGTGATCCGTCGTGTTGATGAGCGAAGTGAAAGGAGATTGCTGAGTCATCCCTGAACAACCTTTGAGTGAACAATGTTTTCGCCGAATGCTCGCAGTTGATCCATCCAGTCGCGAACGATGAAATTCTGGCTGGGTGCACCAGAGACTCCGGTCGGCATTTTGCCTGCAATGATAGATTCGACCGCAATGCTGACTGGCAATGAGACCAATCGGGCCATCGCAGATCCTGAATCATTTCCCAATGCATCCAGGCTGTACACTTCGTGCCAGACGACGGGCGCCTGCGACTGGTTTGGGTGATTCGACTGGTTGGAGGGATTGCCTGGACTTTGTGGATCAGCGGCTGAACGCACTTCCAGTTCGACACACAATACGACCCGGTCGGATTCGCCTTCGGCGAACTGATACTCCTGCCAGAGTTGATCACTTTTTTCCTTTAGTGCCATTTCCCATTCGGGGCCTTCACCCGAATCCACGAGTGCAAAGATTTCTTTCCACGCTTCGTCCCATCCCGGGTAACGCAACGTGCCGCGAATAAACTCCTGCACGTTCCATTCGCCAAGCCCATATTCCTGAACGTAAGGAAGGCTATTGCGATTCGGGTACGCCAGGAATATTTCGTCGGCAGATTGATCCGCGCCACCAAACTCGTAGGTGGAAAGCGTTTCCCAGACTTTGTCGGCGGAGCGTTCCTCTCCGTCACCGATCCACTTCGCCGTGTTCGTCAATGCTCGCAACACACCGAGTGGAGACCACGAGAATTTGTAGCGAAAGTCGTTGGGGACTTCGGTAAGTCCGCCACAGTACGAGCGGAAGAAATGCTGGTTGGCAGGATTGAAATTCGCACTTTGCGAGTAATCATGCACGAGCGCATGAGCCATCAAGTGATCAATCCCGGGATCCAGTCCGCATTCGCCAACGAATGACAATCCCAACCCGGCGGCTTTCGTGGAAAGCGCCAACAATTCTGGCGAAAGGTAGCTGGATGACGCGAAGTGCGCTTTGCGGTCGAGGCAGAGGTTGGCGACTTGGAGGTGCATGTTGGCTGGCAACATTGACACCACGACATCACCCGGCTCAATCGCCGCTTCCAGCGCTGCCCAGTCCAGCTGTCTGGATTCGGCGTTCGATTTTTTCGACTGGTTCAAAAATGCGATTACTTCGCTGGCTTTTTCTGCCGTGCGGTTCCACACAACCAGCCGACCGGGTATCTGCGCCAGCCGTTGAATGCCAGGTGGCGAACTTAGGCCAGCGCCTAACCAATGGACCGTTGCTCTCTTGCTCGCGACATCCGACGCATTCGTTGATTCCAACATTTTCTCCTGAAACACGCCCAGTGATCTCTTCCATACGCCGTGGTCCGGGCGGTCGACATTCATCAGCGTTGGCAGCAGTTGCTTCGCGAAGTCTTCGCTACTTTCAACTGGCAAAAGTGAAGGCAAATGGTCGATCGCAATCAGGTCGACCGGGTTTTCACCGTCGATAATCCGCAAAGTCGGATTGTCGAACGTGGTACACGAGTCATAAATCGGCAACGGATTGCAGTCCCCATAGGGATCGCAACTGACATCACAAATAACGCTCAGTTTTCTGGCTGATGACTGGAGGAGTTCCGCGGTCAGGAACGGTGGGATTGGGGATTGTACAAAGACACAATTGATGACGATGTCATAGTCGAGAATCTCTGAAAATGGACCACCGGATTCAGTTTCGGCAATGTCCCACTGGTCCACCGCAACATTGGCGGCGGTGAGAAGTTCTACAGCGCCGCGCCCACTTCGACCCAGCGCGCCGATAACAAGTGCTCTTGGTGATTGTTTGACGGAATTCGACCGAGGCGTCGAATTGGATGCCGAGTTCAGTGCCGCCTGCACGTTCGAGATCAACTCCCGTTCGTTTTCGCACGGCTTAACCGCACCCAGAACTGGTTCCGCCTTGCGCTTCTGGCCGGCCCATGCCATCGCCGCCAAAGCGGCTCCGGCGAAACCCGCCCAGCGGCCAAACGCGGCGACTCTTCGCCCGTCGTCGTCGACCAGATACTCAAGATCGAAAAGCGAGCCGTTTCCCTGATCGAATCGCTTCAGAAACTCTTTCCAGCCGCGTTGATTTTTGAAGGCGTGCGCAAAATGCACGTGTCGATGGCGGAGCGGTGTATTTTGCTGCGGTAGCTCTTTGAGTCCAACAACGATGGCGTCATCCGAAGCCGACTGCCAGCTGCCTTTAGGAGCGATTTTGCAACCCGCGTCTACGTAGCTGCTAACGGGAAACGCACTCTGATCCGACTCCTCGACCGTCAACTGGTATCCCGCAGCCAACAGCTGCCTGGCAACAGATGGTGTTACCGCGGTCCGGCGCTCTTGCGGCTTGGTTTCTGCGCGCAACCAGATGTGTCCGCGAGAATTCGCAGATTGATTCTTTTCAGCCATATTTCCTAGCCGCCAACTTTCGCCGAAATTCTGTTGGACGTTTCCAAAAGCGGATTGACGTAGCGTTCCTCAATGTCCTCTTTCAGTCGATAGATTG
Source organism: uncultured Pirellulaceae bacterium (assembly GCA_938040995.1). Classification (GTDB taxonomy): domain Bacteria; phylum Planctomycetota; class Planctomycetia; order Pirellulales; family Pirellulaceae; genus CALHZT01. The sequence goes on from CALHZT010000195.1 coordinate 11,080, forward strand.
GCACGCTAATACTGACGCCGGCAATTGGCTTGCGACGGTGATCGAAAATCGGCGCCCCGAAACAATGCACATCCAGAACACTTTCCTGTGATGCCGCGGAGTAGCCGTCGGTGCGGATTTTTTCGAGCTGCGCCCTGAGTTTGTCTTTGCAAGTCACGGTGTGCTGGGTAATCTTCGCGAGGGTGGTTCCTTCGAGAATCTCGTTCCGTTCTTCCTCTGGTAGAAATGCCAAAAGCGATTTCCCAATCGAACTTGCATGCAATGCGACTCGACCACCAACCGTCGTCGCCAGTCGCACCGTCAGCGGGCTATCCTGTTTGAAGAGGTACACCATCTGATCACCACTGCGAACGGCAAGATGTGTCGTCTCTTCCGTGATCGATGCCAGTCGCCGAAGCTCAGGCTCTGCTTTTCCAATGACATCATTTTGCTCGATGGCTCGACCAGCAAACTGGAACATGCGCGAGCCGAGTCGATAGCTACCGTCACTGGCTTGTTCAACAAGTTGCTCCGCTACCAGCGCTTTCAAAATGCGATGCAGCGTCTGACGTGGAAAACCACTTCGCTGAACCAACTCACTCTTCATCGGATTGCGAGGAGAGTCCGCGATCAGCTGCATCAGGGAAATACCCTTGGAGAAAGCCGCAGTTCCCGGCACGACGCTTTTGGATTTTTTGCGCGCGGATGTTGAGTTGTCTGTTCCCACCTCTTTGACATCAATCACTTGAAAAGCTCCCTGGAAATGGTCGAACGATGTTTGGTGTTTAGCCGCCAGAGCCGAATGTTAACGGAGTGATTAGGCGTGTTGCCTGCATATCCGTTCTCCTGAGTGTATCCGGCGCCACATTTTAGTCAAATTGCAACCGCCGACCTTATTGTGGTCCAAGGTTGGTCCAGTATTGGTCCGCTATTGTTCGGGCAATTTGGTAATTGATTCGGGCGGTTACTGATTGCCGAGAGTGAATTCAATCAGTGCGGCAACGTTGATTGGGGCGGTGGCACCCTGCCGTGAAGCGACCGAAGCACCGGCAAAATTTGCGGCTCGAACCAATTCCTCGGGAGACCACTCGAGTAGCCGCCCGACGATCAACGCTGCGCAGCATGCATCGCCGGCTCCGACAGAATCCGCTTCCTTGTCGAATGGAACTTCTGGCGAATCGCCATCAATCCAGGTGGTTTCTGTGAGCAGTTTGGTGCCCTCTTTGCCGCTAGTGAGGGCGATCCAGTCGAGATCAAATTCTTCTTTTAATTCCTGTGCGAATGAGCGCCCGGAATCTGGTTGGTCTTTTGAGTTGCCGCTACCGAACATGTCATGGAGGGTTTGTAGCTCCTGCCGATTCACTTTCAAAGCTGTCGCAAGCCGCAGGGATTCTTTCACGACGGATTCGGAGTAGAGGTCGGCTCTCAGATTGACATCGAACAGTCGAATCGCGCCGGAAGCATGATGAAGAAAATCGTGGATCGCCCGGCGGCTGGTTTCAGACCGCTGAGCCAGCGTGCCGAACACGACCGCGTCGCATCTCGCGGCAAGATCTTTCCACTGGGGCGTGAACTCCAATTGGTCCCACGCCACATTTTCAGAGATGCGATACGTTGCATCGCTGCCCGCAGTGACGTCGACTTGAACCGTTCCCGTGGGCCGATCCGCGTCTTTTTGAAGCCACTCAGTCGCCATGCCCTTCGATCGAATCTCCTGAACGAGTCGACGTCCGAGGGCATCATCACCGACTCTTGAAGCGATCGCGCCGCTGCCATCAGTGCTCTTTAAGAGCTGATTCGCATGAAAGGCGACATTCAGCGGCGCACCGCCCGCGATCTGACGATTCTCGAAACAGTCGAAAAGGGCTTCGCCCAATCCGACCACAAGTCGTTGACGGCTATCCATTTCGTAAACGTTCACGGATATTTACGTTTCCCCAGGTTCGAGAGGGTCAGGCACAAATTTTCGGCGTTTGTCCGCAAAGCGAAATAAGTCAGTTCGCCGCCGAAAAATTGAGCCAGACCCTTGCCCGCGTGAACGATTACTCCATTTCTTGCCACGTGCGGCTTCCCCCTCCCGCCAGCCGGCTGGAAATGTAAACTCACAGAATACCTCGCCAGCGGGCGAATCCTGAAACCAGTGCGACAGCGATCCATGTATTCTATCCATACGGCGTTTGCAGAGCTATTCGCCGTTGTCTGGATCTTTGTATTCGGCAGCGCGATTGGTAGCTTTTTGAATGTTGTTGTTTATCGACTGCCTCGCAACAAGACGCTGCTTGGTGGATCATTTTGCCCGCGTTGCAAACAGGAAATTCTGTTTCGCGACAATGTTCCCATCGTCGGCTGGATGATCCTCAAAGGGAAATGTCGGGTCTGTCGGCTGGCCATCTCCAGCCGCTATCCCATCGTTGAATTTATCTGCGGCGCAACACTGCTTGCGATCGCGGTCCCAGTGCTCGCGCTTGGTGGAATCAACATGCCCGGTGTTGAACTGCCGAGGTACCCTGGATTTAGCTGGAACCTGATGGACTTGCCCGCGAACCTGTTGGTACTCTACGCCGGACAGGCTTTCCTCGCGTGCTGCTTGTTGGTGGCAATGCTAATTGAATGGGATCGAGAGTGGATTCCACGCAACTTGACCATCGCGGTTGTTGTAGCGGCATGTGTCGTGACGTTTATTAACCCGCGACTTGCCGACGAAGCGACTCGAAGCGTCGCCAAGCTTGCCACCACGTTTAATCAACGCGACCTTGGTCTGCGACTGATCGGCGCTCTGGTTGGTGGGTTTGCCGGCAGTATGGCCGGTTGGGCCGATCCACTTGAACGGCGCCGGTGTGTGACTCCGTGGACCGCGATGATTTGGTGGTCAGTCGTCGGTTGGTGCCTTGGTGGTTTTGCCATGCTTTCACTCTTCACGATCTCGGGCATCCTGATTGCCGCCTTTCGGCCGTTTCACGGTCGCCGGCCGCCCTTGCCTGCTCGCATGGTTGTCGGTCCATTCGGCTTGTTGTTCATAGCGTACTTGCTGCAGCTCGTTTTCTGGCACCTTTTCGCCCTGCTTCGTGGATGGCCGTGGACGCCGAATGAATTCCCGGCCACGTGGATCTGGCTGGCCGCCAGCATTGCCATTCACGCGATCAACGTGGCTGTTTCCAGGGTCCGTTCCCCGGTTCGCACAATCGCTGGCAGAGATGTATGATGCCTGCTTGGCTGGCCGCCACGAGATTTTTTGTTCTGAACAAATCAACGTGCAGAAACGTAATGATGCGGCTTCTCCAGCCGCGATTGCCGATTCATTTTCTGGCGGTCGCTCGCAAATAACCAACAACCATCCATATTCGGAGTTTTCGATGTCGTCTTCTTTCTTTTGTTGTGATCTCGCAAAGTACTCGTGCGGTTTGCTTGCGCTTGTCGCAGGAGTTGGCATCATCATCGGTTGTGGTGGTGCATCCGAAACTGTCCCGGCAGAAGGCGCCGCGGCCCCGGTTGCCGCTGCCGCATCAGAGGGCTTCGGAGCTGCCATTGGCGCTGTCGAGAAGATCTACACCACCATCGACGAAGGTAAAGGAGATGGCAGCGACGGAGCCGTTCATGGCGCGATGCACAATATCTCCGGAGCTCTTCAAAAGCTTGCACTCGCCACCCCGGCGCTTGGCGACAAGTCGGAAGAAGCGAACACTGCGATCAGCCGCATGGGCGAGCTGTATGGCAACCTCGACAAGGCGCAACACGGCGAAGGCGAAGCGTCGTACGACGACATGTCGGCTGAATTGAAAGAGCTGATGGAAAAGCTCAAATCGCTGGTTCCCTAATTCTCCCGGACGCCACGTGGAAATGGCGACTTGTCCGTTTCGGGTTCGCACTTCCCGAGCATTTCCCAAGCACTTCCAAATTGGCGAGAACTCCTCGGCGGCTGGCCCAGCCATTTTGGCCAGTCGCTTGTACGCGGCTCGCCCACTGCTTCCTGCCTCAACGAACATCCTGCCTTAATTTTCACCCTGCCGAACACCGCGCATGCTCAACGTCAATGAGATAACGAAGACGTTCGAAGCCGACAACAGATCAGTCGTCGCGGTCGATCGGCTTTCGTTTCACGTTCCGAAAGGCGAAGTTTATGGGCTGCTCGGTCCCAATGGCGCCGGCAAGACGACGACGCTGCGGATCATTCTTGGCCTGCTTCAACCTGACAGTGGCCACGCCGATATTGGCGGCATTCGCACCGATCGTGCGCCGATGAAAGTTCGCGAGCAACTGGGAATGGTTTCGGCGAATGATGGAATTTACCCGTGGCTGACAGTTCGCGAGATCCTGATGTTCTTCGCAGATCTTTATGGGCTGGAACCGTCCAAGGCAGCCGAAAATGTCGAGTCGCTGGCGGACCGGTTTGACATGCGAACGTTTCTGGACCGTCGCGCATCGACCTTGAGCACCGGCCAGCGTCAGCGCGCGATTTTGTCGCGTGGCCTCATCCACGATCCGCCGGTAATGTTGCTCGACGAACCGACGAGAGGGCTGGATGTTCTTGGTAGCCAAATCGTATTCCAGTACATTGGGCTACTTCGCGACTCGGGCAAATCCGTCGTGGTAAGCACCCACCGGCTGGACGAAGCCGAACGTTTGTGTGACCGGTTTGGCCTGCTGAACAAGGGCCAGCTCGGCTATGAGGGCTCGTTGGCTGAGCTGCAGGAACGATCGGGATGTCGAACACTCGTTGAGATTTTTACGGATATGGCTGGCGAACAAACCGGAGCTTGAACACTTGCCCGATCCTGAAAGCAACTCCGAATCGCCCCTGTCATCGGGCGCTGCCGCGCCGGCAGCGAATTCCAACAGTCGCAACACCACATTCGCGCGAATCATGCGGCTGTGTCAAAAGGAACTTCGCGAGAGCCTCCGCGACCGACGCACGATCATTACGCTGGTTCTGATGCCGCTGATGGTTTATCCGCTGCTGAGTGTTATCTTTCAGCGTTTTCTCTTTACGACCGCTGACTCGATCACCGCGACTGCCGGCTACGTCATCGGTGTCGAAGACGAGGAAAGCGCCGAGCTACTTCAGACGTACCTCGGCATGGGGCATGCGGTATTCCTTGCTGATGCTCAAAAGGCGGCGCGCGAATCTGGAGATCGTGAGCCCGTCGAGACGCTCATCACCGAAGCCCAAAAGTTGCAGCTTTATACGGTTGAAGATCCCGTAGACCGACTGGTTCGGGGCGAAGTCGATATTGTGGTGCTCCTCAAAACGAATGGCGAACCCGTCCCGCCAATGTTGGTGCCGCCCGCACAATTCAGCTTCACGCATCAGCCGAATTCGGCGGCCAGCCAACAAGTCCTCGGGATTATGGAGCGGTACCTTGGCGCCGTAAATGATACGTTTCTTCAGCAGCGACTAATCGCGGCTGGTGAGTCGACGAAATCACCGTTAACGATGGTTCGGTACGCCGCCGAAGAGCAGCATTCCACGAATTTCTCGGTGGCATCATTGATTCCACTGATTCTCATTTTGATGACCATCACCGGCGCGGTGTATCCCGCGATCGACTTGACGGCTGGGGAACGGGAACGCGGTACCCTTGAGGCTTTGATTGCCGCGCCCGTGCCACGTTTCCATCTGCTGCTTGCAAAATACGTGGCGGTTGTCACGGTCGCGTTGCTTACCGCAGCCGCGAACCTGACGGCAATGACCGTAACGCTTTACAGTTCGGGGATCGGGAAGACACTGTTCGGCGACCACGTGATCAGCTTTCAATCGATACTCGTGCTGTTCGCGCTGCTCGTTTTGTTTGCCAGCTTTTTCTCGGCAGTTCTATTGAGTGTTACCAGTTTCGCGCGGAGCTTCAAAGAAGCGCAGGCCTATCTGATTCCATTGATGCTCATGTCCCTTGGGCCGGGACTCGTTTGCCTGATGGGGCTGGAGTTCAAAGGCATCCTGACGGTCGCGCCGCTGGTAAATATCGTCATGCTTTCACGGGACATCTTCAGTGGGAATGTCGCGGCTGGCCCTGCCGCCATCGCCGTTATCTCCACGACGTTATACGCCGCGGTGGGGATTGCCGTGGCGGCGAAGATCTTCGGTGCTGATGCAGTTCTGTATGGCGGTGAGTCCGGATTGACCGGATGGTTTGGGCGTCCAGAAAAGTCGCGACCCGCCGCGTCGCTTGCCTCCACGCTGCTTCTGTTGGCGACTCTGTTCCCACTGTTCATCCTTCTTTCTGGCGGACTGGCCCAGCTATCGGAAAAGAGCATTGGTGTCCGGCTGGGGCTTTCCGGCGCGGTTACCATCATGTTGTTCGGCTTGTTACCACTCGCATTCGCGGTGTTCAGCCGGATTCATGTCGCCAGTGCGTTCAATCTGCGCCCGGCAGCCTTCCTTTCGTTTCTCGCTGCAGCACTTCTTGGATTTAGCCTGTGGCCGTTGGCTCATGAACTGTTCCTTTTGCATCGCGCACTGTTGGGCTCGCAATCGTTCAGTCCGGAACAAGTCGACGCGATTCAGGAATTGGTGATGTCATGGCGCGAAATTTCGCCGCTGCTAATCATTCTGACTCTGGCCGTCATTCCGGCGACGTTCGAAGAACTGTTCTTTCGCGGGTTTTTGTTTAGCTCGTTACTTCAGAATTTGACGGCGCGGCAGACGATCATCGTTTCGGCGGTTCTGTTTGGTGTATTTCACGTCGTCGTGATGAGCTCGCTCGCGGTGGAACGATTCTTTCCCAGTACATTTATGGGGCTGATTCTTGGTTGGGTCTGCTACCGCACGAAGAGTGTCTGGCCGGGTATCCTGCTGCATACCTGTCACAACGGATTCCTTGTGACGATCGGATATTACAAGGACTGGTTGGAAGCGAATCGAGTCGGCATTCAGGAGCAGGAACACCTGCCCGCGAACTGGCTGGCGTTCGCGGCACTGGGTACCATGACCGGGATTCTCGTTTTCAAGTACATTGTTCATCAGGACGAAGTTATCGAGACGTCGTAGCACTTCCTGCGAGCGATTTGCTGTCAGGCAGCATGTAAGGATCGTTCGAGAGATTTGCTGCCTGATCTTCCTCTTGCAGGCCGTGCAAGCGACCGTCTTTCCCGCGCAGGCAGGAATCCATTGAATTGGATTGGTTTTTTGATGCTGGGAAAGACATTGAGCATTAATACGCTTAGTGGGTCCCCGCGTTCGCGGGGAAGACGGCCATAGGCGCCATCGGCCGTCAATTGAGTCGTCATGAACGGAGATTCGACACTAATGGATCGAACGATCCTAACCTCGCTGCGTCGTCCAGCATGTACCCGAATTTAGAACAAACGGAAGAATTCTCATGAGTCGCGCAACCTGTCTGCTGAAAGCTCTCGCCTGCTGTCTGGCTGTTTCTTCGACCGCAAGTGTTTGCCTCGGCCAGGTCGCCAAAGAGGCAACGCAGTTGAAAGAACGACTTGCGACGATCACGCGCGGATCAAGTTCTGCCGACCGCGCATCTTCGATCGCTTCGCTACTCGACTTGATGAAGGTCGAATACAAATCTGAATCGTTCGAAGAAGACGGCAAATCTGGCAAGAACCTTATCGTCGACCTTGGCGATGAATCGAAACCGCAGTTACTGATCGGAGCGCACTTTGATCAGGTAAAAGTGGGCAATGGAGTCGTCGATAACGCTGGCGGCTGTAGCCTGATGCTCGAACTGATTGAAAGGTTCAACGCAAAGCCTTTAGAAAATCATTGCCTGCGATTTGTATTCTTCGATCTTGAAGAAGTCGGCCTTCTTGGTTCTACGGCCTACGTGAAATCGCTGACCGACGAATCGAAACCGGTTGGGTTTATCAATATCGATATCTTTGGTTACGGGGACACTCTCTGGATGATGTCACCGTCACCGGAAAGTCAATTGCCCGCCTCGTTTTCGAAAGCGTGCAAGGCCAGTAAACTCGGTATCGAAGTCAGCCCGATGAAGCAATATCCGCCAGCTGATCATGTTCCGTTCGTGAAAGCTGACATTGCAACCATCGCCATCGCGTTGATTGACAACGCGGAAATTCAACTGGTCAAGAACGTGATTTCGGGGAAGCGAGGCGAATTTCCGCCGATTCTCCAGACGATCCACACCCCAGATGACACGATGGAGAAAATTGACTCCACGCAATGCGCGAAGGCAACCCCATCGGTCGTCGAAGCGATCAGGATCTTCGATCGGACCACCGCGAATTCTGATGCTGCCGAGTGAAGTCCGTTGATCAATCGGCTACATTGTGGACATGGTCTGGTCGCCTTTCTTCTCTCGGGAATCCTTATATGCCTTTCCAGTTTCGATTCGCTCTTGTCGTAGCCATTCTTCTGGTTGTTTGCCCGTTTCTTGCTCCAGCAAAGTCGCTCGCACAAACAACGGACGACGGATTTGTTGAATTGTTTGATGGCAAGTCGCTAACAGGATGGCGAGGCCGTCCCCACTTTGATCCCCGCAAAGAAGCGGCCTTCACGGATGAAGAACGCCAGCAAAAGCAGGGCGAATGGACCAGGATTCTTGAAGAACACTGGACGGTCGACAGCGAGAATGGCGAAATCGTTTCCGACGGGCATGGCGTCTTTTTGACGACTGAAAAGGAGTATGGCGACTTTGAATTTCATGTTGACTGGAAAATGCTGCAGCCAAACGGTGACAGCGGCATCTACGTTCGTGGATGTCCCCAGATCCAGATTTGGGATCCGAACAACAAGGAAGCCCACAAGCACGGCTCGGACAAAGGTTCCGGCGCTCTCTGGAACAATGGCGAAGATCACCCAGGCAAATGGCCGCTCGTTCTGGCGGACAAGCCAGTCGGCGAATGGAATACGTTTCGCATCCGCATGATCGGATCGCGTGTCTGGGTGTGGTTCAACGATCAACTCACGGTGGACGGAGCCGTGATGGACAATTTTTTCGACCGCGGCAGTCCCATGTTTGCCCGTGGAGTGATCCAGCTACAAACGCATGGTAGTGAAACGCGGTTTCGGAATTTGCGAGTCCGCGAAATCGACTCGGAACAAGCCAACAAGATCCTCGCTGAGCATAGCGGCGACGGCCTTCAGACGATTTTCAATGGTCGTGACTTTGAAGGGTGGTCAGGCCCGACGAATGAGAACAAAGTCGAGGATGGCATGATTCTTTCCAACCATGGAACCATCTACTATGACAAAGAATTTGTCGATTTTGTGACCACCTTCGAATTTCTACTTCCACCTGGCGGCAACAATGGGCTCGCCATCAGGTATCCCGGCAAGGGAGACACTGCTTACGTTGGAATGTGCGAATTACAGGTGCTCGATAGCGAGCACGAAAAGTACGAGAAGCTTGATGAGCGTCAATTCCACGGCTCGGCCTACGGCATCGCTCCCGCTGTTCGCGGTTATCTGAGAAAAGTCGGCGAATGGAATTTCCAGAAGGTTACGGTGAAAGGAATGCAGATCACCGTCGAATTGAATGGGACGATCATTCTTGACGCTGATGTTTCGGCGGTGGAAAAGTTCATGGCAGATTCGCCACACCCGGGCCTGAAGAATGAGGCCGGATTCTTTGGCTTCGCCGGGCACGGAGACCCTGTAAAATATCGAAATATCAAAGCCAAGAGTCTGTAGTTGGCCTGTAGTGAGTCATTTCTTCTATCTCTGGCCAACCCGGTTAACCGCATGAACGGTTCGGAACCGGC
>CALHZT010000196.1 GCA_938040995.1 uncultured Pirellulaceae bacterium
TCCCCGTCGCCGAGGCTCCGACCCTCCTCTCGCGACAGCGGTACGTCCTGCTCGCACCTCGCATGACACCGCTTTGTCAGAGAAGGGTTGCAAGTTGATGAACGGTTCGCGCGCGAATCTACTGCCAGAAAATATCCTCAATCAAAATCGCCAGGCGAACAGCCTATCGCAACGATGCTGCAATCCTGAATCACCGTCAGCCCAAGCTCTGCAGCTCGATCTTTGAATTCACGACTTTCGCTGCCCGGGTTCAACCAGACTTCCCCGCACCCTTTCGCTGCTATCTCGTCAATCATTTTCACACCGATCGACGGCGGCAGATATAAACTCACTCGATCAATGCCAACGGGAATGTCCGCAAGCGAAGTGTACACCTTCAGTCCTTCGATCTCTCCGCCTTTCGGATTGACCGGATAGACATCAAAGCCCTGCTGCACATGCGCCCGTAACGACTTATTGCCAAACTTCGCGCGATCCGAACTCGCACCAACAATCGCCACCGTCATTTGCCTGCCTGTGCCATCCATCATTCTTTTGTCCATCGTGTTGGAGTGGGTTTCAAATTGACGCAACCAACCACAAAGATCCTTTCCCTAGCGCACGCAGCGGGTTGTGATTTCCAGTCGCTACATCGATTGAAACAAGCTTTCGTACTTTTGCTAGCGTGCCTCGGCGAATTGTACGCACTCGCCATCGAACATCGAACCGCATTCTGACCAAAAGCGGTGGCATGATGAACGCAGCTGATGTCGCAATCTGGCGGTCGAGCACGACTTTGCATACGATCCCCTGCCACTTCCCCAGTCGGAGATCTAACGATGCGCGGCCCAATTTCACTCCTGCTTATTGCCGTCACGGCGATCGCCGGCTGGTTTTTCTTTAGTGACTATCCATTCACACAAACGCTCCCAAACGTCGTTCGGGGGCCCGTTGGGCATCAATCGCAACCTTTCGGTTCGCAACATTCAACAAACGGTCCTTACGGCCAACCACCAATGCCTTCCGCCAGCCCGAATATCCCGGGAGTCAGTCAACGGCCGAGTGGTGGCGTAGCCAATAGCCCTCTCAACCCGGTCGCCGGAAACCGACGAGTCCCCATCGCAAACTTCTTTCCGCGCGATCCACGTTTTGTCCGAGTCGCCAGTTTCAATATCGAAATGCTCGAACGCGACAAAGCCGCCAATCTGCAATCCATGCACATGCTCGCTTCCATTATGGCTCAGTTTGATATCGTCGCTGTGCAGGGAGTCGCCGTAAGCGAGAGCTACGCAGTTGGACAGCTGGTAGATGTGATCAACAGCTCCGGGCGGCAGTATGACTATGTGCTTGGCCCGCGAGTCGGTCGCGACGAAGCGTCCATGCGACAGTTCGCATTTGTCTACGACGTGAAGCGTGTCGAAGTCGACAGCAAAGAAGTTTACACAGTCGAAGATCCCGATGATCTGCTGCGATGGGAACCTCTTGTCGCCTGGTTCCGGACCCGGAGCGTGAATCCCAACGATGCGTTTACTTTCACGCTCGTAAATATGGAAGCCGACCCGGACGAAAAGGAACGTGAATCTGCAATCCTTGGCGGCGTCTTTCGCGAAGTCCGCAATGACCTGCGAAGAGAAGATGATGTCATCCTCGCCGGTTGTTTTCGAATGCCTTGCAAACAGATTGACAGTCAGGCCAATGCGGTACCGAATAGCGATTGGGCCCTCACTGGCACCACCCCGTCCAACACGCAGGGCACGGCGCAAGATGACAACATTATGAGTTGTCACAACTTCACCGACGAAGCCACTGGCCGAGTCGGCGTGTTTGATTTTTTACGGCAGCTAAACCTGTCGCTTGATCAAGCCGAAAACATTTCGACTCACCTGCCCGTCTGGGCCGAGTTCACGATGAACGAAGGCGGAATGTAACCATCTCTTGGCGCCGAATCGCTTGTTCGGAACAGCGCGCGTAATGGCCATCGGAATCGCGCAAAAGACTCCGGCCTGCCAAACAAAGCTGCGCACCAAACACAAAACAAACTGCGTCTCTGGTTTCGCAGGAAGTGTCAGCTGAACAACTTGCGACGGCAGCCAGAATCACCACCCATCTCGCCAAAAATTCAAGAATTCACAGCTTTTGCCGCTCACGAACGACCCGCAAGAGTTTCCTAAGACTAGACGGTCGTACCAGTTGCGATCTGCGAAAGGGACCAAACGGGAGGAGCCAGTTATGCCTGATGATCCACTGGCCGAATTGTTGGAAGAATATTGGACTGCTCTTCGCCAAGCCTCCTCACAGGAGGAATCCCGGCGGCTGCGCGACGAAATCCAGCAGCGTCTGGAGAACGTCGCTTCCTCCCTCGACCTTCTCAATGAACTTCACTCGGCGAGCAACTTTGTCGATGACACCTCTCAAAACAAAGGTCGTGAAGACCTCGAACCCCCTCCAACATGAGATCATTGCAATCCAAAAGCGGGGTATTAAAATTGAGCAAGGAAGGTTCTCGAAGAGAAAAATTGAGTGGCGATGTCGGATAAACAGCCCGCGAGTTCAGACGAAAGTCAGATATTGTTCAACCAGGCCCGGTCTGGCGATGACTCTTCACTTTGGCAGCTTACCGAATCGTTTCGACCTTATCTCAAGGCGCTCGTTCGTCGAAACGTCGGCACCCAACTTGCTGGCAAAGTCGATGATTCCGACATTGTGCAACAATCAATGATTCGCGCCGTTGACAAGTTTGGCGATTTTGAAGGTGCGCACGTTGCTCAATGGCAAGCCTGGCTGGTGGCGATTGTAAAAAACGAAACCCGCAATACAGTGCGCTACTGGCACCAACAGCGACGGGATGCTCACCTCGAACGAAAACCGGTCAACGGGAGCAACACGAACTGGGACCCGTCGGGCGATGGATCTACGCCAAGCCGAATCGCCATGCGGCGTGAACGTGCGGCCCGGCTGATGGAAACCATCAGCAAGCTTCCGCAAGAGCAGCAGAACCTGATCCATTGGCGACACTTTGAGAACCTCCCCCATCAGACGATTGCCGAACGACTGGGCATCAGCGAAGCGGCTGCCAGGCAGCGCTGGAAGAGTGTTCTCGAAAAGCTCAATCGACTGTGGGAACAAGACAGCAAGTAGATCAGTAAAACTAGATCAGTAAAACTAGATCACTAAAACTTCGATTGGCCAGACTTCGTCAAATCGCGTATGAACAACCATGATCTACCCGTCGAGTCGATCGACGAATACTGGCAGCGGCTTCTTGACGACAGTGGCGAAGGATCGAATTTCGGAATTCGACCAGAATCCAAAGGCCCGCAGAACGAGCTTCACGGGCTGCTCGATGAGTTGAATCAGGCGCGACTACTTCTCCAGGCCGACTCGACCAACTGGAATGACAACGATCCGACGGCTCCCGCAAACGGCAAAGTTCTTCGACAGCACCTCAGCCGCGACGAAGTCAACCTGCATGTAGAAGGCTACGACTTGCTTCACGAAGTCGGACGAGGCGGTATGGGTGTTGTCTTTGCCGCACGTCAGGAGACACTCAATCGCGATGTCGCATTGAAAGTCGTTCGAACCGGCGGACTTGCAACGCCAGATGATATCGCCAGATTCCAGGGGGAAGCAACAGCCGCCGCCAGCCTCTCCCATCCGGGAATCGTCCCCGTGTTTGATTTTGGCGAGACAAGCGACTTTCAATTTCTGGCGATGGAGTACGTCGAAGGGCCGACACTTGCGGAAAAGATGTCGCAAGCCCTTCCCGATTCCCAACAAGCCGCAACGTGGATGAGGCAAATCAGCGATGCTGTCGAGTATGCGCACAGGAACAAGGTGCTCCATCGCGACATCAAACCTTCCAACATCATTCTTGATGCCTCCGATGGTCAACCACGTATCACCGACTTTGGACTCGCCAAAATCCAGACGACCGACAGCGACCTGACCCGCAGCGGTGCGATGGTGGGCACGCCCAGCTACATGAGCCCGGAACAGGCGATTGGCGACAGCAAGAATGTGTCACCCGCCTGCGATGTCTATTCACTGGGAGCCGTCCTTTACGAGATGCTCACCGGCCGGCCGCCTTTTCGAGCCGCCACGCCTATTGAAACAATGCGACAAGTCGTTGATGCCGAACCCGTCGCCGTTCGCCGCCTCAATCCGTCGGTGCCTCGCGACCTTGAAAACATTTGCCTGAAGTGCCTCGCCAAAAATCCGGCAGCAAGATATGCGTCCGCAACCGCTCTCTCCCACGACCTCGGTCGGCATTTGAAGGGCGAGCCGACTGTCGCCCGGCCTGTTGGCCCCATACGAAGAGTCGCCAAGTGGTGCCGCCGAAATCCTGCTCTGTCGGGAACGCTTGCTGCGGTCTCCATCTTTTCTGCATTGGGAATCGGCATTCACAACGCGCGCATGTCTCGCGCCCTTGCAGAAACCCGGGCGTCGCGAGAACTTGCGGAACGCGACTACGAACGTGCCACGTCCGCTGTCAAAAGCATGCTCACCACATTCGCGAGTAGCGACCTCGCCGATACGCCGGGTGCCGAGGAGACCCGACTGAAACTCCTTGAGCAAGCCGCCGATCTTGAAAAGCAGTTCCTCAACGACCACGGTGACGATCCGCGAAGAATTGCTGAAACGGTCATCGCCGAAAGGCACCTCGGCCAGATTCAAATGCAAATGGGATCACTCGCTGACGCGGAATCCACCTACAGTAGCGCGATTGAACGATCAAAGAATCATGTCGGCCCCAGAACATGGGAACTGGATGACGCCGAAGCCGCTGTGTATGGCGATCTGGCGACCTGCATCTACCGACAGGGCCGAGGCGGCGATTCCGTCCAGATCTTCGAGAACCTTGTGGAACGAGCCACCGAGTTTGCGGCATCCGATGCCGGGCACCGCAATGCATGGAAGGCGATCGAGGCATCCAACTGCACGAACGTTGCCAACGTTGTATTTTTTCAGGGACAAGCTGACAAGTCGATTGAGATGGGATCACGCGCGGTGGCGATCTTCGAAGATTTGGTAGTTGCCGAGCCCGAAAATATCCAGCACGAACTACACCTGGCCGTCGCCCACAATATCCTTGGACTCGCGTGGCAGCGAAAAGATGACGAAACAGCCAGAACGCATCTGGTGCAATCGTTGGAAATCCGGCGTCGACTGTCCGAAAAGCACCCCGAGAAACTCGACATCAAATCACGGCTGGCCGAAGCCCTCAATAACATGGCGGTCTTCCACAAACGATTCTCCGAATTGGACAAGACCAAAGCACTCTACGCAGAAGCCATCAACGTACGCGAACAAGTCGCCGAAGACCTCGAATCCTAGATCGAAGATCACAAACTGTTGGCTCAGACAATCTCCAATTCCGCAAATGTTGATTTCCTCGAACAGAACTTTGACGACGCACTGAAGAAACACGAACGAGCCGAGGCCATCTACCGAGGGCTCGTAGACAAACACCCGGAAGCGATCCACATCAAAAATGAACTTGCCATTTCGCTCAAAGGACAAGGCGAGATCCGCGACCAGATGAAAGATTATGAGGGCGCGCTGAAGGTCTGGGAGCAAGCCGTCACCATTCGACAATACGCTGCCGAGCAATCCCCGGATGATCGCAACAACGACTTTGACCTGGGAAATCTCAACGCCTACATCGGCTATGCCAAATACATGACGGGCGAAAAAGACGCCGGAATCGAGCACATGCGAAACACGGTTGATGGCCTGGTTGAGATTGTCAAAGACCAACACGACCCGCTGGCCGTCATGAGTTTCGAGAATACTGCGATGACGCTGCTACCCTGCCTGTGGCGTGAACAACCAGACGCCGCCATCGGGCTTCTCCAAGAGTTCGCCGCTGGTCCCCTGCCCGAGGGATTGCGTGAATACACTGCCGCTCGCCTGACTGGGTTCACCGTCCTCGATCTGTCCAGCGACGAGAGCATTCAACCCGAATCGCTTGGCCCGCTTCGGGAGTTTGCCTTCAAACAACTTTCCGCAGCCGCCGAGGCCGGGCACCAGCCCAGCTTTCCAATCGCCCAAGACCAGGCATTCGACGCGTTTCGTCAGCTAAAAGATTTCAAAGCGGCTATCGCCCACTTCCCTTGATGCATAGACAATTTTGCGTCAGCGACTGGTTCTCAGCCAGTTCCAGATCGGAGATCCGCATCGCGAAATTTTGAATCTTCCCAAAATTGCGTAAGATGGCTGCCATCTGGAGCCTACCATGCCCAGTCGAAGTCGCCTTCGATCTGCCCGCAGCCGCCACACCCGCGGCATAATGGTGGCTCACTGGGACAACAGCGTGCACTTTGTGAGTGATGACGTCAATTTGAATCTTTGGGCGTTGGTTCCATCACTTCTCTCAACAAAAACGAGCAAACAACATGATCCTGTTTATCATTTTCGGTTGGCGCGGCGTTACCTTCACCAAAGAAAACGGTACGTTCTTTTGTCCGCAGTGCGGTGATGGATCACCTTTCAAACACAAGACAGTGCGTAACTTCTTTACGCTGTACTTCATCCCACTGATTCCGCTCAACAAACTGGGCGAATACGTCGAATGCGGCAACTGCCAGGGAACCTTCAATGTTGAGATTCTCGACTATGACCCCGAAGCACAGGCCGGACAGGTTCAGGCCCTGTTTATGGTCGCTATGAAGCAAGTCATGATTGGCATGCTGCTGGCCGACGGAAATATCGACGATCAGGAAGTCATCGAACTGCAACAAATCTTTCAGGACCTTGCCAAAGTCGAGGTCACCGAGCAGGACTTGCGTGAAGAGATCGCGAATATCCAGTCACAGGGAATCAACACCCTTGAGCTCGCCGCAGAACTCTCTGGCGAGCTCAACGATAACGGAAAAGAAATGGTCGTTCGATCCGCGTATCGCATCGCCGGCGCCGATGGGTATGTCGATGAAAGCGAGATGAACTTCCTCCACCAACTGGCAACTGCCTTGCAGCTAAGCCCGGCTCACCTGAAGGGGATCATGGCCGAGGCCATCGAACATTCCAACGCCTAGTCGGTATCCGACTGACGGGTGCCCTAGCTGTATCTGGAGAAGAGGCGGTATCGCCCGAAGCCTCGACGGCATCAAAAAAGGCCCCGTTTTCGCCGACGCCAGACTACCAATCCTGACCGTCGCGTGAAAGCTCGCCAAAAATGGCGTCGATTCGATTGCTATTCGTGACTTCTGCACGAGAACGAATCGTCTCAGATCTACTGTTGAAAATTGGGGACGGCGCAACGACCGCGGAAGTTGGCTTTTCGGGTTCGGCTTCCTGCTCTGGAGAGATCATGTGCCTCTCATCCTGTGCTTCATTCCCGGTCGAGGTCTCGCCATGGGAAAGATCAGTGGCAAATGCGTCCGCCTGTAAGGCTTGCACCAACGGTCCACTGCCAGCAGTAAACTTGTTGCTGTTCCAGATGTTAAAGTCACTGGCGTCAACGCCACCAAGGCCGTTGAAGTCGCCATTGGCCCAGCCAGAGGTGGCGGTAAATTTGTTACTGTTCCACACGTTAAAGTCACTAACATCAACGACCGTATCGAGATTGGCGTCACCATAAAGCGACCCAAGAATTTCCAGAATCAATCGATCAAGATCGCTCCGATCGACAAGGCCGTCGCCAGTAAGGTCAAAGCCGTCTGCGTGTTGCCCCGCATTCACTGCGGCAAGCAATAAGTCGATATCCAGCGAATCAACGCGGGTGTCTTGATTAAAATCGCCAGGAACACCTGCGCCGAAATCAACTGTCCCGGGGGTTGGTTCACTCGCAGCCCAGCTCGCCGGGTCGTCGCCAAAACCGTCGGCTACCGTGCGCTGAAGCGATTCGCCACCAGCGTCCGGACTCGACGGCCAACCATTCTCGTCGTCGTAGTCAACCGAGTCGACAAGGATGTATTCGAAACCGTCTGCACCCGATTGTAGTTCGTCATTCTGCATTTCGACTCGCAGCCACTCGCCATCATCGTTAAGTACGTCGCCAGTCTCCCACGGGCCGAGAACAGCTATGGTACCTGGGATGCCGTAGGCGGCGCGGAAGGCGGCATCCGCTCCCGGTTGACTCACCGGATCAAAGTCAACAAGCACCACCGTGCTGCCAGGCAACAGGTCCATGGCGGGCAGTGCAAAGTCAACGGCGCCATCGATCCGCCACTGCTCCAGATCAATTGTCGCTCCGCTGTTGTTATAAAGTTCAATGAACTCCAGCCCCGTGTCCACGCCGGCTGGGTTGTAGTGCAGCTCGCTAACAATTAACTCACCCTCGCGGTGAGCCAAATTCGCCCCACCAAAGCTCCGATTCGCCAGCGGCACAAGGTTCGCTTCAGAATCCGCATTCGGAAATCTTCCCAGCGAGACCTCATTCAGCGAAGCCGAAAAGTGAACGTCATCGACGAAATGGGTTGGACCATTGATGTCTCCGGCGACTAACCAGACGTCGTCGCCAAAGCTCGACAGCCCAAAATCGTTTGCGGAGCCACTTGAGTTGAACTGATTTTCATCAAAGACGGCGTAGCCGTTGCCGGAAATGGTCGTGCCCGGTGCCAACTGGAACTTGAAGTAATTGTCATTCGAATCCGTAAGATACCAATAGCCGATATCAATCGGTGAGCCGGTGGTGTTTGCCAACTCAATCATGTCGGGAAGCGATGAATCACTGCGAGCGAGCACTTCATTGACAAGGACACGGTCATCCCGAACCCTGCCCGCAACGCCAGGCGAACCGGCGAAGTCGATACTGCTCCGCCAGTTGTCTGGATCATCGTAGTCGCCCGCCGTGTCTACCACTTCGAGCGAACTACCATTGCCGTCCGGTCGCTCCGGCCACGATCCTGAATCGTCGTAGGCGAATTGCTGAATAACGTCACCATGGATATCCAGCACGGTAATCTGTTCACCGCCGTTGCTCAGTCCACCGCTATACACGCCCGCGACGTTCAATCCCGCGCCATGGCGACTTTCAAAAGCCGACTGGTCACGAACTACAATGACCGACTGACCTGCCGCCAAAGTTCGATCGGTGAATTCGAGCGACACGCCCTCGTTGTTGCCACCCACATCGACATCAGCAAGCTGCACGCCCGCCAGCTGGATGGTCTCGTTGGAAACATTCGTCAGCTCAATAAACTCGAACAAGTCGTTGTCCACATTCAATTCACCAAACTGCGGCAAGGCATCATGGGGCTGGTAGTCCAGTTCGGTGATCCGAAGATTCGTACTGTCGGCCTGCGCGGCATTGAAGTAAACCGCTGAAAACGGCGGTGACCAGTCGTCACCACTGGCGATATACCCCTGGTTGGTTGGACCGTGGTTATTACGAAAGACGCGGGCCCGAATCTCGGTAAACCCGTTGATCGTAATCGGACCGGTCGCCGCAATGGCCGTTGCTCCAATGGTGCCACCTTCGCCACGAGGATCACTACCATCAAGCGTGTAGTAGATCTGACCGACCGGCGCCGCGAGCGTCACCCCGGCACCATTCGCAACCATCGGCCCAGGTGTGTCGGCGGTAGGCGAATCAAGCCACTGACTGTCGATCCAGTTGATTCGGTCCGTAAGCCAGTCTTTGAGGTGCGCGATCTCACCAGCGAAGTCACCAAACCTTGAACCAGACCAACGGCTATAGTCACGAGCCGCCGACTCGGAGATCTCAGCCGCATGCCTATCGATGGTGGCGTACAGGTTATCAAAACTAAAGGTCGTTTCTCTCAATTCGCTCCAGCGATCGATGTACTGCTGGACAAAGTCAGGATCCTGGAACATGTCAGACCACCAACTCATCACACGGTCACTGTCGTTGAAGTACCGGGTCGAATCGCCAGTACCAAACCATGTTTCGGGATTGTTGTCACGACCATCAGTCGAATCGAGAGAGCGGTCAAAGTCCCAGATCGGTCCGGCAGCAAGCTTGCCATCCGCCGTCCTGAAGTAGAAAGAACTCAGCCGCATCGCATCAACGTTCATCGCCATCATATTGAGAATGTTGTGGTCGATCATCGCGTCGACTTCGGAGAATCCTTCATAGCCAAGCACGGGGGTCGGTAAAATTGGGACCGGCTGCCGCATCCTCCAGGTCCTCAATTGCACCGTCAATAAAGGCCCGCTGCGCCGCCGTAACGTTTTCCGGATCAACGTAAGGGCTGCCGCGATCGTTCTTCCAGATGAATCCACCTTCTACCGGCTGGCCACCAGCACCGGTGGAAAGCTCCTCCACATCGACGCGATCCTCTCCGCGTTCGATCACTTCCATAATGGCATAAACGCCAACGTAGTCCGACTGGTTAAGCTCACCGCCGTTGGAGTTCAAATACATTTCCACCCAGCGGGTGCGAACCGCATAACGACCGATCTGGTTACTGAGGTCGTACATCAACGGGTTGCTGATCAGCACACGATCGAACTGACTCGGCCCGTAGAAAATCCAGTCGGCTTCGGCCGGCATCCCAAGCGTCGCAAGCTTGCGGTCCTCGTCGTTCTCGTCCCGAAATTCGACGCGATACTGCTTCTTGGCGAAACCAGACGAGCTGGAACCGCGAATGCGCATCGCGGCACGAGTCTGTAGTGAGTACGCACTATCGAGATGGCTACGGTTATCGGCGCCCGGTTCGATGATGCCAATAAACGTGTCGCCAAAACCGCTGCCAATGCCGTCTCCAAAGGTCTCGACCACCACGATCGGCAAGTCGGAAGTCTGATTGGCCACGGTGGCGCCCAGTTCAGTGTACGACTCACTCGATATCGTGCTCAATTTCCCATTCGCACCGACTGAAATGGCACGAACCATCGTCGTGTTACTGATTGTCAGCGGGCCCGTGTAGACGGGAGAATTGGCGGTGGGCACCGTCTCGTTTAGCGTGTAACGAATCGTGTCCGTGACAAAACCGGATGTCAGCTCGACAACGACGGACCCCGTGAACGTGGAACTGTCGACTGAGAATAGTGGTTCCCGAGGTGTATCGTTCGCGTTATCAAAACCCGGTGTTGGCACGGCAAAGGTTCGCTCGACTGAAGCCGCATCGATCCCGTACGAAATATCTTCGCTTTGCACAGGAAAATCGTCGTATGCAAAAACAATGACGCCATCGGCATCGGTCAGCGCCAGATCTTCGCCGCTGTCGCTCAATCTGAAACTCGTATGTAGATAACCGTTCTCATCGAGAGCCGGATTGGTTCCGCCGTCACTCGACCCGTAGTAAAGAGTGACATTGGGGACTTCACCGCCCGTGCCCGTAATCTCGCCACTCACTTCCGCCTCGAACGCGAGAATATCGGTCGCCGCTGAATTCTCGACGGCTGGCGGTCCGGAGGGGACGTTCTCAATCAGTCGAATACCGGAAATACCGTAACCTTTGGGACCGTTGGCTACGCCCGAAGGATTGATCGA
>CALHZT010000197.1 GCA_938040995.1 uncultured Pirellulaceae bacterium
CATTCCGCGTCGCCATCGTTCGGCCTGCGCAGCAACTTGAGGCCGGACGATGGCGATGTGGAACGGGCGGCCCATTCTGAAGAGCTTGAGTGAGGATGCACTATCCTCTCAAATTACCCACTCATTCCGTGTGTGAGCCTAACATTGCAGCGCGTCATCGCCGCTTGTGCCAGCCTACGTGATTGCTCGATCCTGTGGATTCGATAGTACCGCCTGGCCAACGCTGCGCCGGCGGCGATCGTCCTTCAAATTTGGACAGGGATTCATCCGTATGAGCCGGGGGGTGAGCGGGGCTGCCCTGAAAACTGCGGTTTTGAGCCAGCTGTGGCACAAAGCTGTTCGGTTGAACCATGGTTACGTTTAAAATGAACAAGTCAGATTTCGCATTTTGAACGGTGAATTGCATGAATAGTCGATCCATTCGATCCAGTCGATCTCAACGAAGTCGGTTTGCGTCAAAGAAGAAAGCTCCCAAGACGTTGAAGGTCGAATCTCTGGAACAGCGCTGCATGCTCGCCGGCGACTTGTGCCTTACCGAGTTCATGGCCTCGAACTCTGGAACGATCGACGACAGTTTCGGCGACAGCTCTGACTGGATCGAGCTCTACAACGCCTCCGCAAATTCTATTGACTTGTCGCAGTACCATCTGACGGACGATGCCACAGACTTGAGCAAATTTTCGTTGCCGGCCGCGAGTCTTCTGCCTGGCGAGTCGATATTGGTGTTCGCATCCAATCGCGATCTGGTCACTGCCGGAGGGGAGATCCACGCGAATTTCTCTTTGTCCGCTTCGGGAGGGTATTTGGCGCTAACGGATGTGAATGGAAATGTGCTGCAGGACTTCGGAGCATCGTATCCAGAGCAACTCGAGGACATCAGCTACGGCGTTTCCATGTTCAGTTCGTCGACGCCCGTGGAATTTGTTTCGGCCGCGGCGAATGCACGCATGCTGATTCCGGATGCAAGTAACGGACCGGCTCTGGGAACGGCATGGACGGAGACAAGTTTCAACGATGCAAGTTGGTCGAATGCCACGTTGCCGATTGGTTATGAGAACGGATCGGGATACCAGAATCTCATTAACACGACCGTGCCTTCTGGAACAACCAGTACGTATCTCCGTATTCCGTTCAATTTGACTTCGCTGTCGTCCACCAATGATCTCACACTCAACGTTCGGTATGACGATGGATTCGTGGCTTACATCAATGGACAGCTCGTCGCCGACGACAGAGCGCCGCTAAATCCGCTTTGGAACTCTACGGCGACTTCGAATCACGACGACGGCGCGGCGGTCATTTATCAGGAATTCGATGTTTCGGACGGCCAGCAGTATTTGCAGGCAGGCCAAAACGTACTGGCTATTCAGGCTCTGAACGTTGGCACTTCTAGCAGTGATTATCTGTTTGAGGCGACTTTGGAAGGTTTCGATGTGGGCGTCATAACGCCGGTCGAGGAAGGGTTCCTTGCCGTTGCCACGCCGGGATCCGGCAATGGACAAACCTTTGACGGGTTCGTGGAAGAGGTTGAGTTCAGCGTCGAACATGGATTTTTCGAGGAGAACGATCCGCAGTTCGTGGCATTGAGCACGCCGACTGCCGGTGCAACGATTGTTTACACGACAGACGGTTCAGATCCTGCCGTCGATGAAAACCTGAATCCGACGAATGGGACTGTTTATGCGGGGCTCATAACGATTACGGAAACGACGATCATCAGGGCAGCTGCCTTCGTTGCAGGTAATGCCCCTTCACTCTCGCGTGCGCGCACCTACATATTCACGGATGACGTGGTCGACCAGGGGAGCTCTGCACCAGGGCCGGGTTGGCCCGCTCCCGGGAATAGTTCGGTGAACGGCGTAAAGATCGACTATGGAATTGACCCCGAGATTATCGCCGAGTTCGGTGAGGCAGCTGTTGAAGATGCGCTCCAGTCTATCTCGAGTATTTCGGTCGCGACGGATGTCGACAACCTCTTTGATTCAAGCACCGGGATCTATGTGAATGCGCGGAACCGTGGGCGCAACTGGGAGCGATTCTCGTCGGTGGAATTGATCGAGCCGGATGGGGGAGGTTTTCAGGCCAACACGGGCATTCGTATTCGAGGTGGATTTAGTCGGGGTAACGGGTTCGCGAAACGGTCGCTGCGGTTCTTCTTCCGGGGCGAGTATGGCGATGCAAAACTGGAATATGATTTCTTCAATGGTGAAGGAGCGGATGAATTCGATGTGCTCGACTTGAGAACATCACAAAATTACGCATGGTCCAACGGGAACGACGACCGAAATACCTTCTTGCGTGAAGTCTTTGGTCGTGATGCCCAGGCGGACCTCGGTCACCCTTACACGCGCAGCAGGTATCACCACCTCTACCTGAATGGAGTCTATTGGGGGTTGTACCAGACGCAGGAGCGAGTCGAGGCGTTTTATGGTGAGTCGTATCTGGGCGGCGACAGGGAAGACTACGATCGTCTGAAGAATAACAACGCCGACGGCTACCGTACCGAAGTTGCCGATGGCAACGATGAAGATTGGCGGCAGCTATTCGACTTGGGGCAGGCCCTGGCCGACAACCCGGTTGCGAATGCAGATAACTATTGGACGATGCAGGGTTTGAATCCGGATGGCACCCGGAATCCGAGCCTGCCAGTTTTGCTGGATGTCGATAATCTCATTGACTATGAAATGATCATTTTTCTGACGGGTGGCTTTGACTCAAGTATTTCGAATTTTCTCGGAAACGAACGGGCCAATAACTGGGTCGCGCTTCGCAATGGCGAAACCGATGACCAGGGTTTTCAGTTCTTCATTCACGACAACGAGCACTCGTTAGGTGTCGATTCCCGGTCGACTGATCGTACCGGGCCCTATTTCAGCGCGAACGACAGTAACTACATCTGGCAGAATCCAGGTTTTATTCATCAGGATCTGATGAATCATCCAGAGTATCTACTGCGTTTCCAGGACAGGGTGCGGCAACACTTCTTTAACAATGGCGCTTTCACGACGCAAAACAACATTGACCGTGTGGAAGAGCGTGAAGACGTCGTCGCGGGAGCAATTTTAAGTGAGTCTGCGCGTTGGGGTGACGCGGGCCGATCTGGTGATCCATTGACTCCGGTTGATTGGCAGGATGCCGTCAATGACGTCAAAAGTTGGCTGACCACTCGAAACAACAGGGTGCTGAATCAACTGATCAATGACGGGCTCCACTCAACCATTGCTCCGGTGGTATTCAGCCAACATGGTGGTTCGGTGAATGCCGGGTTCAATCTTGGAATGACAACAACAGCAGGGAATTCCCAGATCTACTTCACCACAGACGGTACCGATCCACGGGCTCCCGGCGGTAGCATCGTTCCGAATGCCCAGTTGTTTACCGGCAATGCAACGATCAATGGCAACACGACGATTAACGCTCGTGTTCGGTTGTCCAATGGCCAATGGTCGGCACTGACTTCGGCTTCGTTCCAGTTGACAGCAGTCCCCGCTGACATCAATAGCCTTCGTGTCACCGAATTGCATTACAACCCGTCGAGTCCAACGGCGGCCGAGTTGGCGCTCGCTCCGAATTCGACCGCAGGCGAGTATGAGTTCATTGAATTCACCAATGTTGGCACGGATCCGATTGATCTTTCCGGAGTCCGAATTTCGGGTGGGATCGTTTACGACCTACCGGGTTCGACGTTGGGGGTAGGGCAGTCAGTCGTTATTGCAAGCAATACGAACGCATTCAATGCTCGCTACGGTGCGACATTCACACCACTCGGTCAATATGGACCGGCTCATGGATTGTCGAATTCTGGTGAGTCGCTGGTGATCTCGGCAGCGGACGGGTCGGTAATTCAGAGCTTTGCATATTCGGACGATGATAATTGGCCTTCGTTGGCTGATGGAGGTGGTGATTCACTTCAGGTGATCGACGTCAACGGAGATTACAGCGATCCACTCAACTGGCTGCCTGGCCGAAATGAAAATGGCACGCCAGGCTTTGAAGATACGCCGGTGACGTCGAATTCAGATTTGCGAATCACCGAGGTTCACTACAACCCGGCGGTTGGCGGTGCCGAGTTTGTGGAGCTGATGAATTTCGGCAGCTCGACACTCGATATTGGCGGATATGAATTTGTCGAAGGCGTTGAATTTGAATTCCTGTCCAATGCCTCAACGCTGGTGGCACCTGGTGCACGAGTCGTGGTGGCCGGTGATCTTGCGGAGTTTACGGCGACTTATGGTGGTGGGCTTCCTGTTGTCGGAGAGTTCACGAATGGCTCTCTTTCGAACGGAGGAGAACGGGTGATCCTGTTTGATGATTCCGGGAATGCGATTCACGACTTTGTCTATGACGACATGGCGCCCTGGTCAACGTTGGCGGACGGCGGCGGATTCTCGCTCGTGATCATTGATGAGAATGGTGACTATAGCGATCCAGCGAACTGGGGGCCCAGTGACAACATTGGTGGTACGCCTGGAACGGGGAGCGTAGTGGTTACCGGTGACTTTGATGACGATGGCATGCTCACCTGTTCGGATATCAATCAGCTGTCGGCGGAATCTGCCGCTGGAATGAACAGCGCTGCGTTTGATGTCAATTCCGATGGCATGGTGGACGGAGCGGACGTCAATCACTGGATTGTGACGTTGAAGGGAACGCTATTAGGCGATGCGAATCTCGATTTCGTTGTCGATGCATCCGATTTCAACGTCTGGAATGGTAGCAAGTTCACCAGTACAACCGCGTGGTGCTCTGGCAACTTCAACGGCGATGGAGTTGTTGATGCATCTGATTTCAATATCTGGAATTCGAACAAGTTCCAGGCGGCGCTGCTGGTGGCTCCACCCGTTAACGATGAAGCCTTCACCCGGGAGCTTGCCCGACCTGCCGGCGTGGTAGATTTGTTGACGGCGCCAGTCGAAACGCCCGTCGCTGTTGCGGCTCCGGCACCAGTCACGGTGACTGGAACAGTTGCCATTGAGTCGACGGTAGAACGTCGTCGACAGGCAGTGGCAGGAACTGAGGAGTCCCGCATCGAATTGATCTTTGCGGACACCGATAGTGACTGGTGGGCGTAGGTTGTAATCGTAGGCCGGCAACAAGCGGCCGGTTTGGACAGATCCATCGGACGCTCAACGCCGCGCCGTTTCGGCAATAGAAGCTTCTTGTCGGCCCTGCACAACGGAGAGCGGCTTGGGCATGAAAATTGGCATGCGCTTGGCTGAGCATTCATCGCCCGAATTTGCCGGCACGGCGCGGCGCTGTGCTTGATCAAGTTGCCAGGTGTTAACGCCGCTTAAAGGCAACTGCGACACTCGTCAGGTTTATTGTTGCGGCTTCACTTGAGCCGCGCGAATTCGTATTCAAGACGGATCCCGAGATAATTCCATCAATCCCAGCTAACCGTGGCGTCGGGCGCCGGGAGGGAAGCCCTACGTGGGCATTCAGATAGCCGGGGCAGTCAGCGATAGCTGCCAGTAATAGGGGTGTTGCCCAGACGAAAACGTGACCACAAATCTTCGAGGTGTTTCAAATTATTTCTGGTAACATTGGGGCGTGCAGAATTCTTGATCCGGTGATTCTTCGATCTGTGAAGCAGCTATCGGGTAACGGGAACTGCTCACTGAACTCTCCGGGGCCTGGAGTATTAAACCTTGGTCATCATTCGTTCCATTGGACTGTGCTTGCTATGCGTCTCGACATCATGGTCGATTACGGTTGGGCAGACTGACGACTTTGAGGATGGAACGACGCAAAGCTGGGCTTGGGGGCGAACCGGCTTCGGCGGACCGGAAGTCGTTTCTGACGGGCAGCCAGCCGAAAACCTCTACCTTCAAAACGAATCCTTCGGCGGATCTGACGCTCCCGGCAGCCGAATGGCAATCATCAATCGGGAGCAGTGGACCGGCGACTTTATTGGTGCGGGTGTTACCGCCATTCGATTGGACGCGATAAATCTCGGGCCAAATTTTGCGTTCGAAGACATGACGTTACGTCTGGGGTTCTCCAGCGACTCGGCGCTTCAGGGGAGTGGTCGAGTCGTGACGAATGACGGCTTTCAACTTCTACGCGATGGCGGCTGGCAAGAGTTGGTTTTTGACCTGAGTAACCTCACAGCAATTGCCGGCAGCGATCTTGAAGAAGTGATGAGCTCCGTGACTGAAATGAGGATCATGAGCGCTGAGCAACCGATGTTTACGGGCGACCGGTTCATTGCTCGATTGGGAATCGACGACTTGCAGGCAGTGCCTGAGCCGCATTCCTGCGGGGCGATGCTGTTAGCACTGATGCTGTTTGCCAGCTTTTCGCGAACGACAGGGAAACACAAGATTTAACCTTCAACCATCTGGATATGATGATCGGGGATGAGTCGATGATTACCAGAAACAGCTGTAAGTGGGTGTTTGTCTTTTTGGGTTGGCTCTTGCTGACCAATTGTTGTTGGGCCGGCGACTTTAAGGTCAACAGCTTCAGTGAAACGAAGCTGATTCGCAACAAGGTTCTGGCGTCGCATTTTCTGATGCGAACGACATTCGGACCCACGATGCCTGAGATTGATGCGCTTGCAGAACGCATCGGTGCAATCGGCCACCGACCAGCACTGGAGGAATGGATCGACTCGCAGTTTGGTGACTATCCACTGAGTGCGAATTGGCAAGAGTATCAGGCAGATCGAGGTCGACTATGGCCGCTCGCCAAGAAGATGCTTCAGGATATGGGTTATGAACAGGCCAACTTTGGTAGGAGCGACGGAGCGCCAGACTTTGGTGTCTTTGGCCGAAACCAGTTCAAAGAATACGCATGGTGGCACCGTAAGATTACGGCCAAAGACCAGCTTCGCCAGCGAATGGCGTGGGCGCTTTCGCAGATATTTGTGACCGGTGAAGGGCCCGACCGTTTTTCGGATCGCCCGCTGGATTCATCGGCCAACCCGCGCTGGTTGGGTCTACCGAAGTACTACGACGACGTGTGCATTGCAAACGCGTTCGGCAACTATCGCTCGTTGCTGGATTCGATGACGTATCATCCGGTGATGGGTGTTTGGCTAACATCAGTTCGCAACCAAAAGGCGGACCCCAACACCGGAACCAAGCCGGACGAAAACTACGCTCGTGAAATCATGCAGCTCTTTTCAATCGGTGTCGTCGAGCTAAACCCGGACGGAACAACAAAACTCGGGCCGGATGGGCAACCGATCGAGACGTATGATAACGAGACGATCTCCGCGCTGGCTCGCGTGTTCACTGGCCTGGTTTACGACAACAATAATCCGGCGAACGACAGCCGCAATGCGGGAACCAATCTGCACGCCCCCATGGAAATGTACGAGCAGGATCATGACTTTGATCAGAAAGTCGCATTTGGTGGCGCGCTCGTCATTTCGGCAAAGCAGTCGACGGACATCGATGCCCGCCTGGACATTTCCGAAGTGCATGATTTCCTCGCTTACAAGCACGAGAATACGGCCCCGTTCCTTTGCCGGCGACTGATTCAACGTTTCGTCATGTCGAATCCCCCGCGGGACTATTTGCGCCGCGTTTCGTACGTTTTTAACGAGAACCGCGGGAATCCGTTTCAGTTTCGCGAAGTGATCAAGGCCATTCTGTTGGACAAGATTGCTTTGAGCGGAATCAGATTCCAGAAGATTCGTAACCCTCGCGGCCTGCGAGTGACCCGCGCCTACGACACCGAAGGGACTCGCTTGCGCGAGCCGCTACTTCGCTTTGTCGCAATGATTCGAACGTTCAGTCCCTATCCGGATTCCAGCTTCGTGACGCATAACAGTGGCGCCAGTTTTTTCACGCCGGGCGGTCCTGAGGGAGAGGCTGGCAATCAGTACTTCTTTATTGATAACGATTCGCTGGACATCGATGACGATATTGGCCAGACACCGTTTGAATCTCCTTCGGTATTCAATTTCTATTCACCCGACTATGAACCAACAGGTGTCCTCTCGACTTATACGCCCTCCAGCGCCATTGCCACCAACCGGTTAAAGGCGCCCGAGTTTCAGATTTTGACTCCGGTCACATCAAACGAGTTGATGAATGAGTTCCGAAAGTCGGTGATCGATGACGACCTGGACGTTGGGGAGATTCAGGTAGTGTCAGGGCAGACGGCGACGCTTGATTTGCAGCTGAATTACGAAGAGTATTTCGAAGATGGCGGCATGCTTGGTCCAGATGGAACTGAGCCGACAACTGCCCAGCTGGAAGACTTCCTTGAGTCGCTGGACTTGCGATTGTGCGCCGGGACCATGAATACGGCGACGAGAACGCACTTGCTGAACGTGTGCCAGTCGGAAATCGACCAGTACAACGTCCAGACGGTTTCGAACAAGCGCGACCTGGTGCGAGCGATTATCAGCGTAGTTCTTCAGTCGCCGGATAGTGCGGTAATTCCCTGACGTTGTTCGCTCAGGAACTGTTTTCGGGCATTGCAATTGCAACCAACCAGACACCGAGAGGTGAGCCATGAATTTTTTCGATCCGTTTTTGTCGAATTCGCCCATGTCACGGCGAGATTTTATTCGCCGATCCGGAGGTTGCGCCGCGCTGACTTCGACCTCGATCCTCGCGACTTTATTGCAGCTGCGGATGACGGGCAAAGTGATGGCCGCGCCAACGCTTGGACCATTCAAAGATTACAAAGCGCTGATCTGCGTGTTTCTTTTCGGTGGTAACGACTCCTTCCAGATGTTGGCGCCCCTGGGCCCGCCGGGAGATGACGCGGAGCACGACGAATATGTGCAGAAGCGAGGCGGCTTGGTACCGCCGGCAACCGGTGGTGTTTCGGGCGGTTTGGCATGGCCGAAGAACGATCCCAGGCAGCATCTCAACCTGTTGCCCGTGACGGTGAAAAACGGGCCGAATGCCGGACGCACGTTTGGAATGATTCCATCGATGCCGAACCTGCATTCGCTTTACAACAGCGGTAACGTTGCCTTCGTCGCCAATACCGGGACGCTTGTTCGCCCCACCACGCGAGCCGACTTTAATGCTGGTGTTGATTTACCGAAGGGGCTCTTCTCGCACAGCGACGAGGTCCGAAACTGGCAAACGTCTTTGCCGCAGTCACGTGGCGAAGTTCAGGGCTGGGCCGGACGCATTGCTGACTTGTTGACAGACCCGGTTAATCCCGATTCGATCTCGCTTTCGATCGCGCTGGACAGACTGAATATTATTCAGACGGGTGCCAACGTCGTCCCTTATGTCGTAAACGCCACGAACGGCGCTGAGAGACTGGACAGTTATCCTTCGACGTCGAACCGCTTCAATCGCATTCGGAATGCATCCATCGACGGAATCTTTCCGCAGGATCCGAATACGATGGCGGGGCAATACGCAGACCTTCTGCAGCGAACGCATGCCGGTGCTGGTCGCGACTCGATCGAAGCAGCAATCGCGTATGACGACGCAACCAACAATGTCAATTTGACGACTCAGTTTCCCGACACGAGCATCGGTCGGCAGGCGGAACAAGTCGCGCGAGCAATCGCGGCGCGTGAAGCGCTTGGTCACCAGCGGCAGATTTTCTTCATCAGCCGCGGCGATTTTGATCACCACGATGGGCTTGTTGACTTCAATGGGGATACGCCGTCGGCCGGTAGCCACTACGGACGAATCGGAGAAGTCGACGCGGCGGTCATGGCATTGCAAAATGCGCTCGTTGAAATAGAAAACGTACCGGGTGAGCTAACAAACAATGTTGTGACGTTCAGCGCGTCGGACTTTTCGAGAACACTCAACTCGAACGGAAATGGTAGCGACCATGCCTGGGGTGGCAACCACTTCGTCATCAGTGGCGATGCGAACATCAATTCGTCGGTGTGGGGCCACTATCCGGAGAGCCTGCTAAATGCAACCTATAACGGTGTTGGCAATCTCGATACAGATCGCGGTCGCCTGATCCCGACAACCTCCGTCGATGAGTACGCTGCCGAGTTGGCAATGTGGTTCGGCGTGCCGAACGACAGCAACCTCGAGCTTGTGCTTCCGAACATACGGAACTTTTACTCGGGCGGCGGCATGCCCGTAGGCTTCCTTGGTACTCAGGCTACGCGACCTGTTCAACCTGCAAGATTCAGGAACTCAAGGCGTCGCTAAACATTGGCCACAACCTCGTAATGAACATGAGGCCAGGAAGGCCGGTCCTGCCAGATCGAAAATACGCCTATGAGTAATCGCAAATTCCGAACCGCCAAAGCAAATTCAAAACGGCCGCTGCGATGCGAGCCGCTGGAAGATCGGCACATGCTCAGTGCCTCGTCGTGGAATGCCGAGGCGGCGTTTGGGCCGGCGCCCGACCGCTTTGGTGAATCAGGCGGGGTGGATACGCACAACTTCGATGGTTCCATTCCAACGACTCCCCAGCCAGTGAGTAGCACAACGGTTGTGGAATTTTCACGGCTGTTTCCGTTGGGCGGGTTGGCTTATGCAAGTCGCGAAAATGCGGGGGTGGTCGAAAACAGCTCCGATCAAATTGATTTTACTTTCGATGTGCATGCCGGGGAGTCGCTGACAGCAGTGGCTGTACCAATGAATCCCGGCGCTGTGCTGACACTCAGCTATGTCGAATCGGCCGGAGCGAATGTGACTGCCAATTCGCCTGGCGAGTCGATCGTGTTGTCGCCAAGCCTTGTGTCGACTGCCGGCCTTGCCACGCTTCGAGTCACCAGTACGGTACCAACCGCCTTTGAACTGGATATTTTTCGTAATACCACCATCGAAGCGACCGTTGGCGAAAGCGGCGCATCCAACCGGGTAGACCTGACATCATCCGCAGTCGACGTTGGATGGGAACGGTTTGCGGGCCTCGGCAGTACGTCACTCGCCGGGAGTACGACGACCATTTTTAGCGACTCATTCGATGGCGCATCGAACTTCACGCTCAATGGTGCCCTCTGGCACGTAAGCGATGGCCGGGCACTGGACGGTCAACCGAATCACTCGGGCAACGGGCTCTATTTTGGTCAAGCGGAAAACCGCGCTGACTATATCGGTGACCTGAACTGGGATGCCGAGCTGGATCAAACATCAAACAACTTGTGGGAATCAACGGCAAATGCGACGTCAGCCAACACATGGTCTTTTGGCGGCGTTTCGAATCCGGGAACCTCCGGACTTTCAGGCAACCTGCCGGGCGTCGACGAATGGTACGCGCTGCCTCCGACCGCAACGATGCTTTCCCTTCAGGAATCGCGAGGCGACGATGCGACCGAGCAGGATGGAACCATTGAACTGGTATTCCGCCCTGATGATTTCAGCGGCACCGAAGTGCTGTTTGAAACGGGGAGCAACAGGGATGGTATCTCGCTGGTCCTGAATGACAGCACGCTCGAATTTCGAGTCATCGATGATGGTGCTGCGGACAAGACAATCTCCAAGACGTTCACCTTTGACGCCTCAGATGCCAATCAGTTTCACCATGTCGTCGCAATGATTCACCCGGATACGGCGGCTGCCGAAAACTTCGCCAGACTGTTCGTCAATGGTGTCGAAGTCGGCAATCCGCAGAGCGCGAGCAATGTAATTAACGACTGGGCAGAAACCGGTGACTCGGGGCTCGGCATTGGGAATGGCACGTACGCTGGCGACGATGATTTACCAGCCACCGGAAGTTTTAACGGCGATATTGCCGTGCTGCGATTTTACGAAAACCGGTTGTTGAATGCAGGCGAAGTAAACGCCAGCTATCGCGACCTGGAGAATGGTCTGCCGTATCGAACGGGTAACTACGATACGGAAGCGACTGCCCGCGGGTTGGCGATCTCGCCTGCGATCTCGTTGACGGGTGGTATGGACTATAACCTTTCATTCAACACTTTGGTCGATGTCGAGGACTCGGATGAACCTTTCGAGTTGATGCAGGTGCTCGTTCGCGACACATCGAATCAGTCTCAGTCGATTTTGTTGGACCGATTCGATGAAACGCTCCCGTCAAATACCGGTGGCGAATGGGCGAACATCAATGCCGAGTTAACGGCGTTCGCGGGAAAGACGATCGAGCTGATTTTCGTTTTCGATACGGTCGATTCGTCGAACAATCTTTCCGAAGGTTGGTGGATTGATGACGTAGAAGTCACTCGGACAAGTTTGCCGCCCGCGTTTGACGATGACCAGTTCTCAATCGACTTGTCTGGTTATGTTGGGCAGGAAGTTGATATCCTGCTGACAGGGCAGGGCGACGCTGATTTCTCAGGTCAGTCGCTTGAGTTGCGAAATGCGAGCGGCACCGTTGTGGCGGTTGGTACGACCGATCCGTTAATGCCGGGTGTGGATGCAACGAACTTTGACCGCGGAATTCTCGGTTATGAGGTGCTCACGGGAGGCGTATATTCGATTCATGTTGTTTCCAGTGCCGCGACACTTGGTGAAGAGTATTCGGTTGTCGTGACTCCGGGTTCGAGTTTTGAGGTCGAGCCGAACGACGCCACCAATACGAACCGCTTCTTGAGTACGTATTCCGGGATGGGGTATCTGCGGTCATCGGGTGTGCAGCTCTATTCCAGCCGGTTCGCATTCGAAAATGAAAATCCGAATCTGACAGTGGAAGATTTTGAAGGCGGCGCGGTCAGTCCGGGTGACGTAGAGACGTTTGTCGGACCGCTGAGTTCGAGTACCAGCAACCCGGTTTTCCCCGGCGGCATCGTTCCAGGACTGACGATTTCCACGGATCTTCCGGGAGGCGATCTGGCGCTCGTTGGGGCTGATTTCCTCGGCAATGGCACTCCCGCGAGTAACACTTTGGGAGCAGACGCCTTCACCGACAATACCAATCTGCAGTTCGCTCCCAACACTTTCGCCGTCGGGATGGATGTCTTTGACAGCGGGGATCTCGTCATTACCGCGTTCGATGCCAACGGCCTCGCGATCGACAGCCAGTTTGTGGCAGGATCAGGTGATGGATATTTTTATGGCATCACGAGCAGTGTCGCCATTGCACGAGTTGTACTTTTTGAAGTCGGTGATCCTGATGGCGAGTTGATTGACAACGTGTCGTTCGGAGCCGCCGGAACCGTGCCGCAACCGGATGGCGATACATTCAAGGTCAGGCTCGAAGCCGGACGTACGGTACAATTAGTGACTTCGACGCCGCTGGACCGGTCGACGAGTACGCCGTTGAACAGCCTCGACCCCATGATTGAGATCACGGGGCCTGGTATTGGCACGCCGCTGACGAATTTTGATTCCGCGGGCGATGGAAAGAATGCAGCGATTCAGTTCACGCCAGCCGTCTCTGGGGACTTTGAGATCCGAATCTTGCCCGAATCGGGGCAAGGCGAATATGTTGTTGCCTTCCCTGGTGACTATAACCGCGACAGTTCCATTGATGCCGCCGACTATACGGTGTGGCGAGATAATCTCGGGGCCACCGTTCCCAACGGATCACTGGCAGACGGTAACAGCAGCGGAGTCGTTGATGTCGCCGATTACGGTTCGTGGTTTACGAACTTTGGATTGTCGCTGGATTCCGCACCAGGCCCCGCTCCGCGAAACAGCGTTTTGCCGGCCGCCACGGACACTCCCGTTCGATTGGCGAATTCGTCGGTCCCTGTAGATGGTTCCTTTGCGGAGCTGGACAGTGTTTTGAACGAACGCTTCGATGTTGTGGTCCACGAAGTGAAATCGTCGTCGTCCGAATCCGATACGCGCCGGCGCAGGCATCGTACGAAGCCTTATCATCGTGAAAGCAAGGATCTGGAATTTTCGATCATGGCAGACTTGCTGTACGACTGGCGAAGCATGTAGCCGGAGTCGCAATCTCGCGACCCACAGGACCCAAACGCTGGCGCGTTTTGATGGTGCGTTTTTTTGGCCCGAAGGGCCTTCAAAACCCCTGCCGGTGGCCTTGGCCACCGGCTTAGAAAGTTCTGACCTCGAGCCCCGAAGGCGGCGAAACAGATTCACCAACTATGTCGCCGCCTTCGGGGCTTCGAGTAATTCTCGAAGTCATTCCGGTGGCCAAGGCCACCGGCAGGGGAT
>CALHZT010000198.1 GCA_938040995.1 uncultured Pirellulaceae bacterium
GGTATGAACACCAAAGCAAAAGTCGCGCTCAGAAAATCGTATGGCTTTAAGACCTTTGAGGTCTACGAAACCGTGCTATATCACGAACTGGCCAAGCTCCCAGTACACGAAATCGCCCACCGATTCTGTTAACGAGGCGAAAGTTTTGGAGGTTGTTCTTTCTCTGCTTCAGCAGGATTTTGCTGCACTATTTGACAAACTCTGTGCTCAACTAGATGTAGAAAAGACAGTAAAAACTTGCATGTTTCACTCCAAGTGATGTATTCACTACGTAGTGAAATCTGCCATTCCAGTGAAACATGCCTAAGTTCTAGTTTTGCACTTTTTGCGTCGTCAAAATCACCCTGTTTAGAGGTGTTTTGAATTATTGGTAGGTGTGGCCATCGGTCGACACCCTCGATTATTTCGCCATCCTCCGCCCCAGAACCGCAAATCAGCGTTCTGAAAAGTGCAAAACTAGAACTAAGGAACCTGACTACGAGAACCTGATTTCCGCACTTTTCCGTGAACTATTCGCGGACATGGGGGAATTTGATGTGTCGGCGTATTCTGACTCACCAGAGCACGTCGATATCCTTGTCCGCCAACCGGGAGTCGGAGCCGAGTTCACTTCAACGTCAAATCGCGCGAACGGGTAACGCCACAGATACGAGCTGTCCCAGAACCAGACTGTGCCGTCTGTTTTCTGTTCGGTTCCTTAATCTGCTTTTTGCCATACCGCCGCCGCGTGGCCGCGTGGATCGGGCGAGACAGCTGAAGTTTGGCTGTGCGGCGCCTGCTTTGAACAAGCCGCATGAAATGCGGCTTGGCCGGCCCTGACCAAGCGGAGCGCTGGTGACCTACGCCGATCGCTTTTGTGATGGTGAGTACTTTTCGTTGTAAAGCATTCGAGCCTGAGCAACCCAGTCATCACGGAAAATGCGATCCTTGAACGCGAGCAACCGGCCAAACTCGGCGACGATCTCTTCGTCCCAGTGCATGATCTGCTCGTAGGTGTAAACACCAAAGTCGTTTAGTCGCTGTTCCAGTTTCTCGGCGACTCCGGAGATTCGCTTCAGGTCATCCTGAACCGCTGGCGGACGCGTATAGATCATGCCACGACGATCGTCGTTTCGCATTGCATCAGCCGTTTGCCGCGAAGTATGTTCCGCGAATTGCGTTTCTGTGACTTCAGCGCTCTCGTAGGAAGGAGCCGTTTGCACTCGCGTGTGCTCAACCGCCTGACGTTGCAGCTGCTGATTGATGCTCAGCACCTCGTTGCGCTCCTGTTCCAGGTGAGCCACCATGTCGACTCGCTTGGCAAGCTGTTCCCGCAATTCGGACGCTTCGCGATTCAACCGGTCAATCTGGCCGCGAGCCTCAGCCAGCTGAGTGTAAATGGTCGTCATCTCGAACTCCTGCTCGACATTGGAGTTCATCCGCTCTTCTTGCTGAGCCAGCTGCGTTTGCAGTTCCGAGATGGTTGGACGCAATTCAGCGACCGTGCGGCGCTCGTTCTCCAGTTCTCGCGACAACTGCTCGACTCGTTCGTCACGTGCAGTCCGGGAATCAGAAATTAGCTGACTGTTCTTGCGAAGCTCCTCTCGCATTTCGACAACAATTGCCTCGATGCGCGCCTTGGCCTGTAGGGCTTCGTGATAGTCCGACTTGACCTGCTGCAATTCTTCGTGGGCCACGGCGACTCGAAACTGCAACGATTCCATTTCTTCCTTCGCCGGCTGTATTGAGCGAAGCTGTTCGCCGGATCGCTGAAGCTGCAACTCCCGATCCTGCAAGATCTGCCTGGTTTGCTCGTAGTTGATCTCCAATTGGGCCGACCGGTCCTGCTCGATACGCAACGATGCCAGAACTTCTTCACGCTGGCTACGAATGCGATCGGTGTTGTGCTGCAGCCGACTGACCTCGGACTCAAGCTGCAGGGACCGCTGGCGATGGTGGTCGAGCTCCGCGATCGTCGATTCGTGTTCCTGATCTGCCTTGATTCGTGACTGCTGATGCAGTTCCAGTTCCTCATTCGCCTGGTCAAGGAGGACTTCGGCCTGTGCCAGTCGTGATTCCAGTTCCTGCGCGTGTTCCTGGTACTGGACAACCGTCGTGTCGCTACCATTTCGTAGGCGTTCAATCGTTTCGATCGCGCGAAGATGATCGTCACGGTCGCGTACGAGTACGGAGATTTGTGACTCCTGTGCCGAGAACTTTTCGGTAATCTCGTCTCGCTCACTGATGGCACGCTGAAGATTTGCCGTCGTCTGTTCTAGCGACTTTTGCGTGTTGGAGAGTTCGAGTTGAAGCTCTTCCAGCGCGTGCTGATGTTTGTTGGTTGCCACCGAGGCACCACGATGAACGATCTGGCCTGCCTGGGCAAACTGCATCCGCTCTGTTTCAAGTGTTGCGGCAAAACCGGTGTTTTCTTCTTCGAGTTCGTAGATCTTTTGGGTTAACGACTCGATCGTCAATTGCAAACGGCGATTGCCGTCTTCGGTCTCGTTGGATTCCTGCTGCTGGACGAGTTTCAGCTCGTCGAGTTCGCCCCGAAGTTCGGCGTTCAGACCGGTTGTCTCAGTAAGTTGCTGGTTGGTCTTTGCCAGTTCATTACGAAGCGTTTCGGCCTCTTCGACAGCATCTTCAAGAAGTTCAATGACTTCGTGATCGATGGCTGCGGCTGGCTGCTCAACAGGCGGCACGGGATGTTCGTCCCGCACACGCTTCTGCTCGCGGAGCGATTCCTGAAGGTTGCGATTCTCATTGCGTAGTGAGTCGATCTCGTCGTTCAGGCCCTCGCTCTCACCACGGTAGGGGTAGGAAAGCGCATAACCTACGAGTATCCCTGCAACAACAAGCAGGAAAGAGGACAGCACCGGCGACTGCATTGCAAGCGCGAACATCTAGTAGCTCCATGACTGGACGAGGACGCGAACGGATAGCCGTTCCCATGTGCGTTCGGCGTTATAAGCCGCAATTCTTCAATCATTCTGCCGACTGTAGGGCTTGTGACAGTGGCTCAGCAGCGAGCATCAAGCGGCTGATGCACTGCTTTTGCGACAATCAAACCCCTTTGAAACCGTTTGGAGAGGTGCCGCTCAGCTTCCGGGATTTACCCGCGCAACTGCACGCATCAAGTGCAGGCGTTGCTCGCATCGCCTGGTTTACTGCGAGAATCGTTAGAACACTTAAAGTTTGACATGGCGGCTCGTCGACGAAACGGAGGCAGAAGGTCGCGTTTCGCTGTCGTTCCGCTAGCGGTTTGCCATGGCGAACCGCGACTTAATCAACTTGTATATTGTCAAGCTTCGAGGGGACCGAGTCGTGTCTTCATTCTTATCAACTAATATGTTCTCGTTCATTTTGGTCGTCCTCGCTGGCATTGCGCTGCGATACGCACTGTGGTACGGCAGGGAAGATGCCGTCTACGTTGAGGACGGCGAAGCCGATTCTCTGCGGGATCGCAACCGCTCGCTCCGCGAAGAAATCGACGCAGGCCGGGCTGACATCGATCGGATGAAGTCTGATTATGAAAAGGCAGTCGAGAAGTGCGATTCACTTACGGCGGCTTTGGCCGAACGGGACGCGATGATCTTCGAGTCGCGACAGTCGGGTTCGACTCAGCTGGACGCGCTTCGCAAATCGTTCGAAGCCCTTCAGTTTGAGAACGAACGCCTTCGAGTCGAAAAAGTCGAACAAGCCAGCACCCGGGGCAATCAAAGCAACGAGGCTGTCGAGAAGCTGAGCGAAGAGAAGCGACAGTTGGAAACTCAGCTCGCGGACTTGCAGACAACAGTCGCCGAACTGGGTGCAAATTCGGAAGACGCGGAGTCCGTGCGAGCCGAACTGGAACAGTCGCAAGCCGAACTGCAACAGTCGCAAGCCGCATTCGAGCATACTGCCAAAGAGCTTGCGGACTCGATCGAAGCCCAGGAACAACTCGAACGCCAACTCGATGTGATGCGATCATCGCATGAGCAGTTCATCTCCGACGTGAAAAAGATTCGCATCGGAAGCGAAAACCTTTCGACAGAGCTGGCGGAAACGGCTCGGGAACGCGACGAATTGCGTGCGTCGAACGAAGAGCTTTCGGCCAAGCACCTCGAAACAATGCAGGAACTCGAGTCGCTACGCGACAGAGAACTGGAATCCACAGAGCTGCAGGAGCAGCTGGTAATGGCTCGAAAGGCACAGCTGGAATCAGAGAATCAGTTGCAGGAAGTCGCGCAAACGCATCACGCTTCCGAGACACGGATGAGGGAGCTGCTTGCCGAAGCCCGCGATCAAATCGAATTGTTGACTGCGGAAGCCCGGCTGGCAGACGACCTGAGATCCGAGCAGGGACATCTGAAAATGTCGCTGCACGAATCAGCGAACCGACTGCGCATAGTCCACAGCGAGCACGAAACAGTGAGCGCGGAACTTGCCGAGTCGCGTGGTCGCATCGCACAGATGCAGGATACGATCGAGACGCAGAACCGGCAGATGCAACATTATGCTTCCGAACTGGCGGCGTTGAGTGACCGTGCTGATGAGCGAGTCGACGAGCTGAAGGAGTCCTACGAGAGGAACATCAGTTCGCTGGAAACTACCCGTCAGCGTCGGATCGACGAGCTGCAGGCGATTCAGGAGCGTCAGCAAGCCGAAAATGAGCGTCAGCTTGCCGGGTTGCGTGCTGATTATGAAAAACAGTTGAGCGAAGTCGCGACTCAGTATCAGTCGAAGATCGCCGCTCAGGAATCGGGCATGCAGGAACGGCTTCAGTCGATTGCTGCAGATGCACGCAGCCAGACGGAACAGCTGCGTGCAGAGAATCAGTCGCTGATCGAACGCGTCGATGCAGCATCTGAAAACTCAAGCCGGTTGGAAGAAATTACGAGCCAGCTGAACGACATCGCTACCGAACGTGATGATCTGGCGACACATCTTTCGACCGCCCGCCAGCAGATCGGTCAACTGGAAGATCGAATGGAGGCGTTGCAGGAAGAATCGGCATCACACAACGATGCGATTCGTGCCACGAATACCGAGAAACAGGAATTGCTCAACGGGTTGCACCGTGAGCAGGAAGAGCGGATGCGGTTGGAGAAGCTCTTCGAAGAGATGGAGCTGAAGACATCAGACTATCAGCAAGTAAGCGTCGAAGTGACGCGACTCCGTGAGCGTTGTGCAGAACTTGATGAGCGATTGGGCGGAACGCTCACGGAAATGGAAAAGCTGGAAACGGAACGCGAGACGATCAACGCCTCGCTGATTCACGCCCAGCGTCGAGTCGAAGAGCTGAGTGGCTCGGTGACTCGCTTCGAGCGGGACATTGCTTCCCGCGAAAGCATGATTCGGAAATTGACGCACGAGAAAGAGAACATCAGTACGCAGCTCGAAATGGAACGTTCCGAGCGAAATCGACTGGAAGAGATGTTACGAGTGCATGTCGAGACTCTGGAGCAGCTGCGAGTCGATTCGCAGTCGCTTGAATCGTTGCTGGAGCGTCAAACGATTGTGCAGCAGTCGCTGCAGGAGCACGCCGAGAACCTTCGAACGGTTGCGGGTGTGACCGAGCAGGTGATCGAATCCTCAGGTCCGCAAATTCTCACGATGCGAACGTTGGAAGAGTCATCGGAAGAAGTCACGGTTGCCGGCGACGATCTCAAAAAGATCTCCGGGATCGGCGAAGTGCTTGAGCAAAAGCTGTACTCGCTCGGAATTACGACCTGGCAGCAGATCGCTTCCTGGTCGCCGGAAGAAGCCGAAGAGTTCGCACGAAATCTTCCCTGGGATCGCATCGAAGCCGACGAGTGGGTGGAACAGGCCGCTCGTCTGTTTGAGGAAATGGTTCGATCACGGTTGCGTGCGGCGTAGTTCATGCAGCAGGATGCCGGTTGCCATCGCAACGTTGAGCGAATCAACGTTGTGATACATTGGGATCGTCACGAGATGATCACAGCTGTCCATGATCGGCTGTGACAGTCCAAAGTCTTCGGGGCCAACGGCAATCGCGACGTGTTGGCGAGCGAGGCGCGTCGTAATCTCGCCCGCTGGAACGGCGACTTGATTCAGCACGGCGCCGACAATCTCAAAGTCGGAACCCTGTAGCCAAGCCAGGTCGTCACCGAGGCATTCGCTGATGCGGACGGGCAGCGTCAACGTTGCTCCCATGGCGACTCGTAATGCCCGCCTCGAAAACGGATCCGCCGATCCTGCCCCCAACAGCAAGCCGCTGGCTCCGAACGCGGTGGCGGCTCGCACAATACTCCCAAGGTTCGTGTCGTTGGCGATCTTTGGACAAACCACAACAATGCGTCGATCAGACGATGACAACGAATCGGGAATCGTGACCAGATCTTCCATGGGCGGCGATGGCTTTCGCACCCCGCATGCCATCACGCCTCGATGGAACTGAAACCCGACGATCTCGTCCACGTCCGCGGCGGGCGCGACGTAAATGGGAACGTCTTCGTGAATCCCGTGCGAGTCGGCGAGGGCGGCGACTTTATCAATGCGATTCGATGTCGTCAGGATGGAGTGAACCTCAAAGCGGCTTTGAGCCAGCCGTTCCAGCAACCACATGCCCTCGGCAATGAAGTGCTGACCGTTTGACTTTCGACCCGGCAGGTTTTGGTAGTTCCCTATGCGGGGGTCCGTTGCCGATTCAACTTTGACTGGAACTCGCGGCACGATGGAATCCGTTGTTTAAGTTTTCGTGAAGAATGGATGGTGTTTGCGAGATTGCCAAACGTTCAGACTTATTGAGTGTTCTCGATGGCAAAATGAGGGAAGTCACGAGACCTTATTTGGCTAAAATGTAGCAGAGC
The DNA here is from genome assembly GCA_938040995.1 of uncultured Pirellulaceae bacterium. Classification (GTDB taxonomy): domain Bacteria; phylum Planctomycetota; class Planctomycetia; order Pirellulales; family Pirellulaceae; genus CALHZT01. The sequence continues at coordinate 6,795 of CALHZT010000198.1, forward strand.
AGGGTGGGGAACCGCATTCGTGATGATGGATGTTTTGTGAACCCGCCTCGCTTGGTTAAGGCGAGCGGCGGATAAAAATCTACCAACTTGCGATCTTGAGCCGCTACGGCCACCGATGTCGTGTTGGTAAATTCTCACTCGCCTTTTGCCTGACGGAAATCAGAACGGACGACTCTCCAACAAGGTTCGGATAAACATTGAATCAACAACAACGACGTGAGTTTCTCAAGCGTAGCGCTGCCGCACTGGGTTCGTGCGCGATCGCTGGTGCCTGGCCAAGTTTGCTCCTGCGAAAGGCACATGCCGACTCGCAAGCCGCTGCTGGATTGGCGGCTGGATATGGCCCACTCTCTCCGGTGACTGACCAGTCGACGGGCCTCGACTTGCTCAAGCTGCCCGAAGGGTTCCGCTACATGAGCTACGGATGGACCGGCGACGTGATGGACGATGGATTGCCGACTCCCAAGTCGCACGATGGCATGGGAATGGTCCGTGCTGACGAGTCTGGCATTGTCCTGTGTCGTAATCATGAGATCGAAGACGACAAACCGGGCACGGGTCCAATTCCTGCGATGTACGACCGATATGCATCTGGTGGATGTACGAATCTCGTTTTTGATCCCAAGGAAGAGAAATTCAAACGTAGTTGGCGGAGCCTGGCGGGAACTGCCAACAATTGTGCGGGTGGCGTAACGCCATGGGGCACATGGCTCAGCTGTGAAGAGACCGTTTGGGGGCCTGGAGACAGGGAGGACGCGGACAGCGAACCGTTCAAGTATGAGAGAGATCATGGGTGGGTCTTTGAAGTACCAGCCGACGGGCTTGCCGACCCAACGCCAATTCGGGACATGGGCCGATTTTGGCACGAGGCGGTTGCCATCGATCCCGAGACGGGCATCGTCTACATGACCGAAGATCGCAACGAAGGCGGGCTCTACCGCTACTTGCCAAATGTGAAGGAAAAGCTGGCTTATGGTGGCCGGATCGAAATGCTTCAAGTCATCGGTCGTGAGGACGTTCGAAAAGGCGTCTGGGACGGAAAAGCGCCGGATGCTGGCCAGCCCTCAGCCATGTTCGATGTCCGGTGGGTTCCTATTGATGATCCCTACCGTGCTCACACTCCGGGACTAAATGATACGAAGGGAGTCTTCAGTCAGGGGAAACAGCAGCAGGCGACAACGTTCGCCCGACTGGAAGGCTGTTGGTACAAGGATCGAATCGTTTACCTCGTGTCGACGTCGGGTGGCGATGCCGGGTGCGGTCAGGTGTGGGCGTACGAGCCAGACGAAGAACGCATCCGACTGGTGTTCGAGTCGCCGGCCAAAGAGATTCTCGATATGCCTGACAACGTAGCGGTCAGTCCGCGTGGCGGGATCGTTCTTTGCGAGGACAGTTTGCAGCCGGTTGCGCGAATGCGTGGCCTGACAGAGAAGGGCGAAGTCATCGCCCTTGCAGACAACAATATGCAGCTGAAAGGAGAAAAGAATTCACTGAAGGGAGATTTTCGCACCCAGGAGTGGGCAGGTGTGACATTTAGCCCCGACGGCAAGTGGATGTTCGCCAACATCCAGACGCCAGGAGTGACGTTCGCAATTACCGGCCCGTGGGGCGAGGGGCTCCTGTAGCCTGTAGGCCCAGGTAGCAACACCCCGGCGCTGGCCTGTCAAAAATGTGGCTATTTGATCGCTAAATTAGAGATTGATATTTGAGAACTGTTGCGCAACTTCGTATTAGATATTTTGACAACACGTCCAATAGCGAAGGAGCGCAACAGTGTCGTTATCATCTCATTTATT
>CALHZT010000199.1 GCA_938040995.1 uncultured Pirellulaceae bacterium
GAGTAACTCGCACGTCAGCGTTGTCAGGGAACGATAGAGCCAGCCGAAAAGGGGTCGGGAGTCTTTTTCGGCCAGTGCGTTCTCCATTGGCTGCCTTGTTGGCCGAAAAAGACTCCCGACCCCTTTTCTTTAAGGCCAGTCCACCGGTATGGTGATGCAGACAGTCACAGGCCGCTTGCGAGTAACTCTCGCGTCACCGATGCTACGGAGCGATAGAATTCCGTTGTCGCGACTTCGCAGGCTCGCTGAAGCAGGTTGTCGGTCCACCTCAGGTGCTCCATGGCGAAGCGGTTGGCGACTTCGGACACAATGCTCTGGCAGGATTCGTTTACGGCTTCCCGTCCAATCATCCAGCCATACAAGTCAAGCTGCACGCCGAGATGATCGGAGATCTCGTCCACGGCGACTTCTGCCGCATAGCCCGTTTCGCTCATCCAGTTTTGCATCGACGATACGGATGGACCGCCAAGTTCGCCGGTAGTCCACACGGATTGAAATGGTGCGATATACGACTTGGGATGAGCCAGCAGTTGGCAAAAGTCGGCTTGGAGGTCTTCAAGAGACTCGTTGGGGATAACGCCGCCAATCGCGGTCCAGGTTTCGGATAACGGTCCGCCTAGTTCATCGAGTGTGGGTTGGTCGAGCTCGCGCAACCATAAGCGGGCTGCGAAACGAAATAGCAGGGAAAGTTGAGTGGGCGTTGGCTGTGGTGGTTCGGAGATCAACGAAGTGTGCTTTCTGTGTTGAATTGGTTGATCAACTGGTTGATCACAACCGCCCTGCTCCATGGCGACATCACAACCCGACGCGCGAGCAAGGGATGGAGTCCTGTTGGGTAGGTCCTTCGCTCACGCGTCGGGTTATGATTTTGTTTTGCCGGGTAAAAAACAACTGGCATGGTGTTGGGCAGCAGTGCTCAACCTACGGAACATACTTTTATTATGCGGACAACTTGGTGACCTTCACGATTGTCCCGTGAAAGGCCTGTTGGCCGGTGACGGGATCAGGTGCGATGGGCATCAGCTTGTTCTGATTCCAGCCGTTGCCGGTATTCTGCTTCCACTTGGTCGGGTCGCCATTCGACTTGTCTTCCCACCACATGTTGCGTTCCCAATCCGCGTCACGAAATGACTCGCCGTCCATTCCGACAGCATGGCCTTCTTCATTGCGGCTGGACTTTGCCTTCGCGACGTTCGTGTATTGCCAGTGCCCGCACGAATTGCTCATCGCGATCACTTTCGGGTGAATGCCCTGCATCGTGACAATGGGGACTCGCATCGTTCCAACCGTGTCGCGTCCGCCCTTTTCTTTCGAGTGGTTCAGGTGCTCGTCCGTTTTAGATAGTAATTCGGATTGGTAGCTGGTGAGCTCGATCCAGTCACCATCGGACAGTCCAAAACTTGCAGCTGTTTCAGGATTCATCCAAGCCGGGTTTGCGTGGACGATTTCGGCGAGCCACTTGAGGTTCATTGTCCGACCGTGGTTGTGAACGTTCCACTTGAAGCTCGTCATGACAAGTTCATTCGAGTCAAGATTCTGGAGTTCCGGCGGATGGAACCAGATCGGCATGTCGCTAATCTCGCGTTCATAGCCTTCGTGCTGTTTGGGTCGGTTCTTGGCTTTTGAACCGCTCGCCGCGATCAAATCGGAACAGTCTTCGTTCTTCCCGACTTTCTTCACGAACGCGCTGCGAATTTCAAACTTGCGACTGGGCGTTTTGAACCCACGAACGGCGACACCGTCTACCATGATGCCGATCCCTTTGCCGTCCTTGCTAATCAGGTTCGTTGTCGGATCGGTCTGGCTGCCGGCCAGTTCGTCGTTGGTCAGTCGCACTGCGAACGGTTCATAGAATGGCTCGCGATCGGTGTTCTCATACGCGCCTTCGTCCAGCAAGCGATCGAGGCCAGCCTTGCCGGTAGCGGGATTCTCGGGCACTTTCGCCGCCCAGGCCCGCATGTAATCTTCGATGGAACCGTACTCATACGCCTTTTCCATCCCGCCGCCAATCTTGCGAGCCAACTCGGGGAAGAATTCACGGATATCTTTCGACTGACCGAGCGGTTTAACCATCGGAGTCCGAATGCCGACGTAAGGCCGAAGATTGTAGGCACCCCGTGCATCCAGATCCCAGCGTTCCAGGTAAGTCGTCCATGGCAAGACAATGTCAGCGTAATGTGCCGTCTCGTTGTAGAAGCAGTTGATGCAAACGTGAAACTGCAAACGCTCTTCGTCCGTGAGAGCCTGTTTGGTGAGACTCTCCTCCGGCCAGGTCAGCGGCGAATCGAGATTGTACGTCATGTACATTTGCAGTTTGGCTCGATCCTGCAGCAGGTACAGGTAGATAATCTCGCCGACTCGCATCCGTCGCCAGACATTGGCAAGCGGATACTCTGGCGGATCTTCCAGCACGCTCCACGTTTTGGCTTTCTCCGGTCCAGCCGGCGGTTTGAAGTCGGGATCGACTCCGCCCCATGGCGACCAGCACCACCCGCCCTTCTTTCCAACACTGCCAACGATCGCGTTTAACATCTGAATCGCGCGGTCGTTGTAAAATCCGTTCAGATGAGCCGACGATCCGCGGTTACACATCGTTGTCGCAGCCGGTGCGGCTTCGGCAAACTCGATCGCAATTCTCGCGATGTCGGCAGCAGGAATTCCGCTCACCTGGCTGGCCCATTCCGGCGTGTTGGTTGCCAGATGGCTTTTCAGTTCTTCAATACTGACATTGGTCCACGTCGAGAGAAACTCCTCGTCGTGAAGTCCCTCGCGAAGGATGACATGAGCCATCGCGAGCGCGACGGCGCCATCCGTTCCGGGATAAGGCGCAAACCACTCGTCACTGCACCCGGCGGTATTGGACAGGCGAACATCGAACGTGACTAATTTGGCTCCATCCTTTCCATGATTGAAGCGGCCATTCTGAATGCGCTGGGCGAACGGGACATGTCCCTGATGCGCCTCAAACGCGTTCGATCCGAAATTCAGGATGTACTTCGAGTGCTCAACGTCGTTCAGATCCCAATCGCTTTCCCACAGAAACGCGAGATTGGCGGCTCGGCGATTTCCGGAACAGAGACTGCGATGGCTGAGCTGAGTCGACGTACCAAATGCATCAAGAAACCGCTTGATCGCATCCTTGGAACGCTGCCGGCCCTGGTGAAACGCGAATTCTTCCGGATGTCCACTTTCACGGACTTTTTTCAGGCGATCTGCTATCTCGTCGAGCGCTTCATCCCACGTGATGCGTTTCCATTTACCTTCACCGCGCTTGCCAACGCGGCGCATCGGATACAGAAGCCGCTCTGGATGATAAAGATGGTTCAGTCCTGCATGACCGCGAGCGCAGAGTTTCCCGCGACTGTTCGGATCATTGGGATTGCCTTCGATCTTCAGCAACCGGCCATCTTTGACGTACCCCGTAATGCCGCACACGGTGCTGCAGAGCTGGCACATCCCGTGAACTGTTTCGGCGTCTTTGTACTTCGTTACGTCCGGCCAGTTTCTTTTGGCATTGGGCCCTGGCAATTTGCAAACGCCGGGCATATCGACTGAACCCGTTTCGTACGGCTTTCCCTTCAGTCGCTTCCACTTTTCGAGGTCGATCCCCTGCGGCAACCGCTTCGAACCTTGCGTATCGTCACCCATCACCCGCGCTGCCGATCCAGCCGCCAACGCCGCGGCAAACCCCGACGCGGATTTCAGAAACTTCCTGCGTGATTCATCACTCATGCCTGGTCCTCCTTCCAGCCGTGAATGTTGTACGCTTCCGGTTTGTACGACTCGCCCTCCTTCGGCACACGATCTTCCAGATCAATCGGTCCACTGCCAGCGAACCACATTCGCGGCTTGGTGCCCTTCTCCGGACGCAGTTGCTTCAACTCGCCATCGGCCTCTTCCGCCTCACGCATCGCGACATTGATCTTCGAATCCTTGTCGTTCAAGTCGCCAAAGTAAATCGCTTCGGAAGGGCAAGTCGGCACACACGCCGGTTCGAGATTTTCTTCGGCTCGGTGATAACAGTTGTGGCACTTGACGGCTTGATGAGCCACCGGGTCCATGTAGATCGCGCCGTAGGGGCAGACGTCGACACAAGTCCCATGTCCGCAGCATGTGTTGTAATCAACAAGCACCGAACCGCCTGGCCCTTTGTGAAGTGCGCCGCACGGACATGCTTTCAGGCATGGGGCGTCTTCGCAATGCTGACAAGCCATCGGCAAAAACGCACGGGCGACCTTCGGATACTCGCCAATATCTTTCGTCAGCGTCTGACGAATGAACTTTCCCAGTGGCACATCGTTTTCCGATTTGCAGCTGACTTCGCAAGCGTGACAACCGAAGCAGCGACGCGTATCCACGAACCAGCCGAACTTCTTGCCATCGTCCGGCGGCAGCATTCGTTCCTTCCAGTATTCTTCCGGCTGGAACTTGTCTGAAATATCGGACGGCGAATCGGCGACTGCGTCTGAACCGGCGGAAGCTGCCGCCAGACCGGTAATCGCCGCGGCTTTTTTTAGCAAGTCACGACGACTTGAAGAAGAATCACTCATATATCGTTTGCCGACTGGCCTGAAGGAATGAAGGCTATCGCCCTCGTGATTGGTGGGG
>CALHZT010000200.1 GCA_938040995.1 uncultured Pirellulaceae bacterium
TCACATTTTGAGACGTAACAAATTGGATCGCATATCCAGATGCGGTGCCCACCGGCGGCTAGCGCCGAGCCGCTCACGGATACCATGCAGTTTTCCATTTGATCCACAGAGCCCAGGCAACGATCAGATTTGTTTCACACACGGTGGGTTCATGAACCCACCGTTGATTGTTACCGGCCGAGTTCTTTGAACGGAGTGCGATTACTTAGCCGTCTGAAAGCCGAAGTCTCCGGTTGATTTTCCGGAAGGCACTTCCCACGATAGCCGAAATGGCTACTGGCTGCGCGACTTCAGGAGCAGCCGTTTGAATGTCTTGCCCGAATAGAAGGTCGTCGCCTGCATACAGATCCAGACGAGTGAGCCAATCCCCAGGACATGGACACCGTTTGGTATCAGACGCGCACACGCAAGGGCGACGGCAACCCACGCGGTGGCTTTCATCATCTGTCGAAGGTCGTAACGCCACCAATCCCGCCTGCCACGACATGGCTCATCCGTCGCGTTCCGATCGAAGAATCGAGCCGCACACAATTGCCCAACGATGGTTCCTGGCAGCGCGAGAACGAGACAGAAAGGCTCGGACCAGCACAGCGGGCCGCCCGTGCATACAAACCCGGTCAATCCACCAGCCGCAATACTGGCCGTTCGCGAAGACAGAACCTTACCAAACGCAAAGTCGAATGAAATTACAGCACCGAAACAGAGCAAACCAATTGGACCGACAATCAGGATACCCAGAAGGCACATGGCGATCGGGTAGACCACCGCCATTGCAATATCCTGAAAATCACCACTGAATAGTGCCAAGGGAAGCAGCACAAGCCACGCGGAAAAACTGTACACCAATGCGGCGACGTAGACGCCGGGAAACCCGATCATGACTTCTTCAGTTTTTGCCATCGAATTCCCGGAGTGTTTTAACGACCAACGCGTTGGTCCAGGGCAGGCAACCAACAGTCACTCTCTCAAAATAGCGACTACTGAGCTTGGATCCAGAGCGCAAAACCATCCGCGTCTTCGTTGACTGGTGGAGACTTCGCAGAGAAACCTCCAGGATTTTCCGTTACCGTATTTCGACGGACTGTCAGGAGCGGCAATGGCTTGTCGATCTCGAAAGACTCTTGTGTGTGTAAGACCATACTGCTGGAAGAGCTCCACGCCCGCGTATCGTCCATCCACGGAACAGTTGACTTGAACATTCCATTCGAGCCTTCACCGATTCGGCGTGATTCGAAACTCCAGTGCGTCCGGTCATCATCATCTACCTGAACCGGCCGAACGCGGAAGACGAGCACGAACTCACCTGGCTCCCAGGAGGTTGATATTCCGGATGAGTGCCGAGAAATGGCTGCGTAGTATTTCGCTGGATCCTGCGAAAACTCACCGGTTTTCCCCGGGAGCTTTCCTACCCCAAGTTGCAACCGGTACTTATGGCCTTCTGGCAGATAGATTCGATATCGCCACTCATGATCCTCTTCCGAGTCGACACGAATCGCATGCATCTTGTCGGCCTCGGACTCAGGGACACTTAAATGCCCCAACTGCTGGCGATAGAGTACCGCTTCGGCTCTGAGAGTCGCTGATTCGGCATTCAAACGCCAAATCAGCACGCCCATGCCAATGATTGTCATGAGCAGGACAAGATTCAGGAGCGAGAAACGGAAGCGTGCCATGTACGCCTATTCGGGATTGAACGAGTCGAAATACTCACGAGCATGGTCACGGTGCTCTTTGGGAAGCTTCACGTCGGTCAACGGATCGCTTGCATCACTGGCGTCGACTTCGAGTGCCTCTTTGATACCCTCCAGCGCTTCACCGGCGATATTCTTGCCGTTGGCAAAGCCAGTCGTTACCGATTTGCCTTTGCCAATCTTGGCGCGAACACGCGACTCGTAAAAGTTCTTGTCGGTTTCTGCTTCGAGCCGGTCACCAACGCCTTGGCCGTCTCCCATTCCCTGACCGCCGGGGATTCGGCTGGCCATACTTCCCATGCTACCGCCCATGCTGCCCTGGCAAGCTTCGCATCCCTCGCCATTGCACTGACTGCAGTTCATTCGATCCTTGGCATCCGCCAGTTCGTCCATGGCTTCATCGAGCATTTCCATCTGCTCCAGCTCACCCTTCATCGACTCGAGCTGTTCAGCCAGCTTCTGCATTTCCTGAGCCGCCTGTTGGCTGGCCTGCTTTGCCTGAGCACTCTGCTGACCATTCTTGGCAGCCTGTTGCGAAGCCTGCTGAGCCGCTTTGGAACATGCCTCGCACTGCTTCGCGAGCTGTTGCAGCTTTTTCATTTGCTGACTTTGCGCGTTCATCTTGTCGAGCTTTTGCTGAAGCTGCCCCGCCTTGGCGTTGTCGCCAGCTTTCTTGGCATCGGCGATTTGCTTTTTGAGTTGCTCTTTCGCGTCTTGCTGAGCCTGAGCCATCTGTTGAAGCTTTTGAGCCATCTGGTTCATCTGCTTCGCGAGTTGCTCCGTCTCTTTCTTGCTCATGTTTCCCGTTGTCAGCTTTTCCGTCAGCTTGTTCAGCTCATCGAGTGCTTTGCTAAAGTTGCCTTCCTTGAGCGCCTGATTCATCTTCTGCGCCGGACCTGGTTTGAGGTCCTTCATCTGCTTGAGCTGCTTCTGCATCTTGTTGACGTCGCCCATCAGATCCTTGCGCTTCTTGATCTCTTTCGCGAGGTCATTGAGTTTGACAAGTGCTTTCTTCTTGTCGACGTCTTTCTTGTTCAGCTGGTCAACGCCTTTTTCGAGTTCTCCGAGAAGCTTGGCAGCCGGCAGATTCTTCTCTTCCGCCATCTTGCGCTGTTTGGCCCATTTCTTTTTGAGCTCTTCCGTCGATTTCTGAATTTGCTTTTTGACCTGGATTGTTTTGGCTTCGGCGGTCGCGGCCTGTTTCGAAATTGCGTCTGGTACCAGGACAGCAATCAGGAAGGCGATGATCGCCGGCGCGAGAGGCAACAGATTAAAGAACTTCGCTTTCGGCTTGAACTGCTCAGAAATATCCAGCCGAGCGACGCGGCGAGAAGCGTCCTGGACGAGTGCGTCACCAATTTCCGACTGCAACTCGTTTTCGCTTAGTGAGAACGTGCTCGAAACACGCTCTTTCAATCCGAAGCGTTTATCGATCTCGATGGCTGCATCAAGTGGTCCACGTCGATTGAACAGGGCCCAGCCGCCGGCAATCAGAAATCCGGCGACGAGTGCGCCACCAAGCCAACTGTACTTCCAGATTTCGGTATCCAGTCCGAGCGCCCAGATCTTTGGTATCGCAATCGCGATCAATGCGATGACGAAGGTGATAAAGAGTGACCAGGCGAGAACGGTCAAGAACTTCTGAAAGACGATGCGGCGATGCGCGCGTGTGACTTGTTTCTTGAGTTCTTCCATTTCAAGGCTCCCCGGTGTTTTGAATCTGGGATTATTGAAGCTAGTTCAGATGCACGTAGCGAAGTCGACTTGTTGCGAGCCGGCCCCGGCGAGCGGTTATTATAGGGGCAAGCGCCGCAGCGATGCGCTCTCGATCAGTTTATGGCCATTTTACGCTTGCACAGGACGTATCGTTCACTGATCCCTATATAGTAATATCGGCCGCGAAGGCCTGATTTGCCATGGATTATTCGCCCGACAGGGGGCGGATATCGTTCAAAATCGGCAATTCCTGCAATTTTTTTTTCGAATCACCGGACATGTCGTCGTCGCTAACCAACATCCCGCCGTCAACCGAATTGCCAGCTCCGAGCGAGCTGCCGCAAGCAGACGTCCTGATCTACGACGGTGAGTGCAGCTTTTGCCGCTCACAAGTCGAGCGGTTTCACCGGCTGGATGGTGCGAACCGGTTGGCTTTTGTTTCGCTTCACGATCCGTCCGTTCGGGAAAATTACCCGGATCTTTCGCACGAGCAACTGATGGAGGAAATGGTGCTGGTGGACCAGTCGGGAAATCGCCACGCCGGCCACCATGCGCTTCAGTATCTCACGTGGCGTTTGCCAAAATTACGAATCTTCCATCCACTCTTTCACATCCCGCTGACTGGTTCGCTCTGGCAGGCGGCTTACAAGTGGGTTGCCAAGCGACGCTACCTGATTGGCGGTCGAAGATGCGATGATGGCGTTTGCAAGATCGACTGATTGTCTTTTGCAAACATCAGGAACTCGTTTGGCGCGATCCACGAGATCGGATCATGATCAAGGCCATGCCAACAAGGTTTGCGTCGCCTGACAGGTACCGTGAACCCCGGGGCCAGTGCCTGCGTTGGGGAATGGACTTCGAAGGCCCTGACCACGCCACCAACGCGATCCGCCATCAAGAAAAAGATCGTCTAACTGAAATACTCGACCGCGTTTTCAAAGATGCGCAAGCCTTCGCCATTCTCTGGCAACTCTTCACGAGTCCAACGAGGATGGTGGGTACGGTCGATGAACCGTTCCGGATGCGGCATCAACCCGAGAACTCGACCGGTATCATCGCAGAGTCCGGCGACGTGCCCGTCCGATCCGTTTGGATTCTCCGGGTAGGGAACTTTGCCGTTGGTGGCAAATGCTGGCGGACGACAGTAGCGAAGCGCCAGTTGGCTGGAACTGCCAAGTGTGTCAAGCAATGAAGGTTCGCGAGTCACAAAGCGGCCCTCTGCATGCGCGACTGGCAGATACATTTTCTCAATGCCTTTGAGAAACACGCATCTTGAATTGTCGGCCGCAAGATAGACCCAGCGATCTTCAAACTTCCCCGATTTGTTGTCGGTCAACGTCGCCTGTGCCGATTCACCGAAGTTGTCTGCGAGCAGCACACCTGTCTGTAGTAGCACCTGGAATCCGTTGCAAATACCAATGATCAGTTTGTCACTGGTTTTGAAGTCGTTTAACAGATCACATAGATGATTGCGAATCTGTCCAGCCAGAATTCGCCCAGCCGCAATGTCGTCTCCGTAACTAAATCCGCCAGGCAGGCAAAGAATTTGCGCATCGTTCGCGAGGGACGGATTTTCAATCAACTGGTTGATGTGAATTCGTTCAGTTGACGCGCCGGCGCGTTCGAACGCAAATTGCGTTTCCTGATCGCAGTTGGTGCCTGGGGCGCGAAGAACAAGGACAGATGGTTTGGCCATGGTTGGAGTACAGGCTTTCGCCTGCCGTATTGCTTTGGTTGTAAATTCTCGGGTCAGTAAGGTGCGCGGTCGCAGGCTAAAGCCTGTACACCAACGTGCGCGGTCGCTGAGGCTACTCCCAAGCCAACGGTGATTGCCATGCGGATTTCAATTGGGCGATCGAACTGTTAATGCATGACTCGCCGGCAAGTGACGTGAACTCAACATTGCCGCTTTCGTTGGCCTCGCCAATTTCGGCACAAGGGATTCCGTTACTCGCGAAGCAGTTCGCGAATGCGTCGGCATTGTTGGCCGAAACTTCGCAAAGGAATCGCGTATTGGATTCGGAAAACAGCAGGCGAATATCGCCAAGTTCATTGTCCGCGATCGAATGCTGGACCTTACGAAGATCAACGAACGCACCAAGGCCGCCAGCAAACGCCATCTCAGCCGTGGCAACGGCAAGTCCGCCTTCGCTTAAATCGTGACAGGAGCGAACGAGCCCGCCCGAAATGGCTCGATGCATGGATGCAAATGTGTTCGCGGCAACGTTGGGATCCATTTGCGGAACATGACCGTCGCCATGCATGTCATTCACCAGGCAGAAGTGAGACCCGCCCAGCTCGTTCTTCGTATCGCCGATCAAAAACAGTTTGTTCCCGGCAGATTTGAGATCCATCGTGACGCAAGTACGCACGTCGGCGACTTGGCCCATCGCACTGATCAACAAAGTGGACGGGATGGAAATCGTCTGCTTCTCGCCACCCTCCATGTATGAAAACTCGTTATTGAGGCTGTCCTTGCCACTGATGAATGGAGTCTCAAGGACCGTCGCAACGTCGTAACAAGCCAGTGCGGCGCGAACCAGCGAGCCGAGTGTTTCAGGACGATCCGTGTAGCCCCAGCAAAAGTTATCAAGGATCGCGATGCGAGCCGGATCGGCGCCGACCGCCACGCAGTTCCTGACGGCTTCGTCGATACCGCTGGCTGCCATGTGATACGGATCGAGATCTCCATAAAGCGGATTCATCCCACAACCAATCACCAGACCGCGAGAAGAATCCAGTCGCGGACGCACCACGGCGGCATCGCCTGGCCCATCATTCTCGACACCAACCAATGGCTTGATCACGCTGCCACCCTGAACCTCGTGATCGTATTGTCGAATGACCCATTCCTTGCTTGCCACGTTCAGCGAACCAAGAATCCTGGTAAGCGTCTCGTCGTGCGACACGGCGGAACTCAGCTTGCTGTTATCCACAGGCTTTGCAGGCTGAACTTCATAAGTCGCTTTGCGAATCACCGGCGGGCGACCATCGTGCAGGAACTCCATCGCCAAATCAGCGACTTGTTCATCTCCGTACTTCAGAACCAGCCGACCCGTCTCAACGAAAGCCCCAAGAATGGTTGCTTCGACACCCTCGGAACGACACAACGCCTCGAACGCTTCCCAATTATTCGGCGGTACGGCAAGCACCATCCGCTCCTGGGCTTCGGAAATCCAGATCTCGGTATAACTGAGTCCGTCATATTTCGTCGGGGCGCGATCCAGCCAGACTTCGGCGCCGAGCTTTTCACCCATCTCGCCGACCGCACTGGAGAATCCACCGGCACCGCAATCCGTCACCGCGTTATAAAGTCCCTCATCGCGAGCCTTGAGAAGCACATCCAGCAACATCTTTTCGGTAATGGCGTTCCCAATCTGCACCGCACCACCAGAAACCGACTCACTCTCACTCGTCAGTTCTGCCGAACTGAACGTCGCACCATGAATTCCATCGCGGCCCGTTCGGCCGCCAATGGCAACGATATGATCGCCTGGCAGAGGGCACTTCTTCGTCTTGTTGACGGGAAGAATGCCAACGTTTCCACAGTAGACCAGCGGATTGCCGAGATAACGCTGATCGAAATAGATCGCGCCATTCACTGTTGGAATGCCCATGCGATTTCCATAATCGCGAACGCCAGAAACGACGCCTTTCATGACTCGCCGCGGATGAAGCACACCGGGCGGTAATTGATCAGCCGCCGTGTTCGGATCGGCAAAGCAGAACACGTCCGTGTTGCAGACAGGCTTGGCACCAAGTCCGGTCCCCAGCGGATCGCGAATCACACCGCCGATGCCCGTGTTGGCACCACCATAAGGTTCAAGCGCCGAAGGATGGTTGTGCGTTTCGACTTTAAAGACAACGTGATAGTCATCATCGAACGTCACAATCCCGGCGTTGTCTTCGAAGACGCTGACGCACCAGTCGTCATCACCAAGTTGTTCGCGAATCTTTACCGTGGCGGCAAAGATCGTCTCCTTCAGCATGTTCTCAAACTGCCACTGCTTGCCTTCGCATTCATACGCGATGCGGCCCGCCAGCGTTTTGTGCGAGCAATGTTCGCTCCAAGTCTGTGCAACCGACTCCAACTCGATATCCGTCGGGTCGCGGCCCAGCTCCTCAAAATACGACTTGATCGTCTGCATCTCGACGAGCGTCAGATAAAGCTGACCTTCACGACTGAGCCGCTCAAGCCCCTCGTCATCCAGCGTTCGAATCGGGACCGTTACCAGTTCGAACTTGTAGTCCGAACCGACCTCCAGCCGCTCCAGGTTTAGTGGTCCGACGACGACTTGCTCGACCGAGTCATTGGCCAGCACGCGCTCACAAAGTGCGTCGAGTGGTTTCGAATCGAGCGGCTCCAACCAGTATTTGCTCAGCGTTCGGACTTCCGAAACCGGCACGTCCAGATCCTGAATCGCCTTTTTCGCACTTTGTGCAACGGGATCCATCACGCCTGGTTTTGGAATAACGTGCACAAGCTGCGAATGACCATTGGACGATGTGTGCAAAGTCGGGTCGCCGACTTTGGCAACCACCGTTCGCTCCACCACCGCGTTGGCGAGCAGACGTTCCGCAATCGTCAGCACCTGTTCCGGAGTCAGGTCGCCTTCGAGCAGAAAGCCACGCGCCGTCTTGAGGCTGAGGTTTTCCACCACGCCCAGCTCGGCGGCTTCTGCGGCAACACGTTCGGCTTTCCGATCCGGCTGCGAATCGGCCGGGTATATGTCAACTTCCCACAGCGTCACGTCGATTCTTCCCATCTTCAAGAATTTTGGCGACCTGGTCCCAGTCCTCGGACTCCAAAGCCGTAATGAATTTTTGTAGCGACGAGTCAAAACCCTTGAGGGAATTGACGACCATCGACCGGTTTTGATGCAAAATGTCGCGCCAGATTTCAACACTTCCAGCTGCCACTCGAGTCGTGTCCAGCCAACCACTCGCCACCAACGACAACACCTCACACGGAGTCGACGCCGCCAACAGGGAAGCAATCACGTGCGGCGTATGGCTTGTCGCAGCCAATGCCTGATCATGTTCTTCCGCCGACATCTCAATCGGAATGCCACTTAGAGCTTTCCAGAAAAAGACGACTTCGCGAACGATGTCTTTGACTTCGACCGATAGTGGCCGGGGCTGAGCAGGGGTCACGATAATCTTCTGGTGACGAAACAGATTCGGCTCGGCAGCTTCGACACCCGTCAGGTGGCTTCCGCAAAGCGGATGACTTCCAACAAAACGCATGCCGGCGACGATGTCAGGGCCGAGGTCTTCGATGATCTGTCGTTTGGTGCTGGCGACATCCGTAATGATTACCGGACGTTCAGCAGCTGCTTGAACCTGACGTGCAATATTTGCGACTTGAGCCGACGGAGTACAGATGACGACGAGGTCAACATCTTTGACGCCGTTGGCAAGATCGGTGGTTACCTCAGTCACGGCGCCGAGATCCGCGGCAGCCGCAAGCCGGGCCGCGTCGCGCCCAATCCCGACAACTCGTTCGCAGGATCTTCGAGCCAGCGCAGCGAGCCCAATCGAGCCGCCCATAAGGCCAACCCCGACCAGAGCAATGGAGTTCGGTTGCTGGGTCAAAACTGATTCCGAATACTGTGCTGCGCCTTTTGCGATCGTGGAAGCTCGTCATCACGAGCGTGCTCTCCACCAGATTCTGGAGTATATCACAGTGCGTACGGCTCAATAAGTCTGCCGAAGGATGGCCATCAGGGTGCAGTTGTTCCGTGGAATCGCAATCCTCTGCTGGTTTCGAATTGAGGCAGTTAGACTGGACGAACGCCATCAATGCATGGCAAATTAATCATTGTCAGTCGACTTTTACGATTCGCTGGGTCATTTTCGCGGCGGGAAGCAGCGATCTGACTGCACCTTTCCCTCTGCATTCCAAAGCCACCAATCATGCCAAATGCCCCACGATTTCGACTGAAGCAATTGGCGGGGATGTGCAGGCGAGTCGGCACTTCTCTCGAAGCCGGAATAGATGCCAGAAAAGCATGGTCGCGGGAAGCCGAACGTTTCACCGGCAAGCGGCGGTTCGTTCTCGAGTCAATCGTTGACGAGCTTGGGAAAGGATCTTTGCTTTCAGATGCGATCAAGAATACCGGGAACGCGTTTCCGCAATTGATGCGTGACATGGTTCGTATTGGCGACAATACGGGCAACAACGATCAGGTGCTTCTTCGCCTGGCAGACCACCTTGAGCACATGGACAGTCTGCGAAGCACGTTCTTGCGGGGACTGATATGGCCAGGGATCCAGTTACTTTTCGCGATCCCGGTCGTTGCGATCATGATTTACATTTCCGAGGGCATTAGCGAAGCGCTCGAACTGGATGTGGACTTGATTGGCCTGGGCCTGCAGGGCAGCCACGGAGTCACCACGTTCTTCGTCCTGGTAGCGACAGGCATCATGGTCGCGGCCTTTCTAATCGAGAATTGGCGGCATGGCCGGCTGGGTGGCAAACAGATCCAGGGATTTCTCTACAAGGTTCCAGCACTTGGTAAGTGCCTGGAGACGATCTCACTGGGCAGGATGGCTTGGACGCTGTCGCTTACGACCGACACACCGATGAGCATCATGCGTGCCATGAAGTTATCCCTTCGAAGTACCGCCAGCCACGTGTACACCGACTCGACGGACGAAATCGTTGCCGACCTCAAGGCTGGAAAGACAATCTCTCACGCACTGCGAAGCTCCAACAAGTTCCCCAATGAGTTTCTGGATGTAATCGAAGTCGGTGAAGAAACGGGAATGATGAGCGAAACGCTGGGCCGGCTGAGCAGGCAATACGACGAAAGGGCCAAGGCGGCGGCCAGCACGCTGACGGTCATCGGCTCTTTCGTCGTCTGGGGAGTCATCGCGATGCTGATCGCAGTCATCATTATCCGCGCCGTGATGGCGTACTCCGGCATGATCATGGATATGACGAGCCCGGACTACATGCGATAGGCTGCGAAACCCTGATCCGGGCGGCCTTATTCGGATCGGAGGCAACAGATCGATACGTGCTTCAAATGGTTGGTTCGTAGCAACCACGAAGTGCAACCACGACTTGCAGCCCGCACAGTCGGCACTCTCCGCCGGCATGACAGGCACAAGCCGACATTGCGACTGAACCACGCTGCCAAAAGTACACAGTCACCGGTCGCGCGGCGGGGCGTGCAACCTAGAGTTTGCTCGTCCCCAATCCCCAATCTTGTGTCGCCCTGGCGATGCGCTCCCTTCCTTCGCTGTTGCCGCGCCCATGCTGACTCGACGGCCAAACCTTCGCCGGCTAAATCTCATTGCTACCGCTATCATGGTGCTTGTGTCCACGTTCGCGCAGGATGCCGCGTCCGAACCAACATCTGCCATCGCAAACAGCGAAATCCAGCCGGCGATAAACGGCGACTTGCGGGAAATGGTTCTGCACGATCTGGCGGACCGAACCCTCGATACATTTGATCTCTTCACCGCGGCTCTGATTCTTGGAGGCGACCGGGATCGGGATGCGATCGTCGAATGTCGCAAACGCCTGTCGGCACTGCAAACGCGACTGGGAAACCTTGTGACTGCCGAAGCGAGTCAGAACGAGATCGCCGAGTTGACGTTGCGATTCTTGCACCGCGAAATTTTGACGGGCGAATACCAACCAGGATGCTGCGACCTCGGCGCGACGATCCAGGGTGGAGCCCACAATTGCATCATGAGCACGATCCTGTTTTGCGTGCTGGGCGAGTCGCTGGGTCTTGAGATCCAACCAGTCGCGCTGCCCGACCACGTGAGATGCGAACTGATCACCGACGGGTCGAGCATCACAATCGAAACGACTTCTTCGAATGGATTCGCGGCGACGGATGGCGGGACCAATGCTGGCGACGGGAGTATCGACAGCTCCCGAATCGGATTGACAAATGATGGCGCGGCAGCCGCCCGGCGAATTTCGTCCGTCGGACTTTTGGCCAAAGTGCTTTACAACCGAGGATTGCATTCACTGGACCAGCGAAAGTTCGCAGCGGCTTTCGAGCAGACGGAACTGAGCCATCGACTTGACCCCGGGCACCTGCCTGCCGCCGGGAATGTGGCCTCCGTCATTAATAACTGGGCTCTCCATCGCTGCAATGATGGTGACTTTGCTGGAGCCATCGAGCTTCTCGATCGTGGTTTGCTTTTGACGGAGAGCAAAATTCTGAACTGGAATCGGACGCACATCTACAGCCGCTGGCTGCAGGCGCTCGAGCAAAGCGACTCGCCGGATGCCGCGATGAAAATGGAAACCATCAAGGGTGCCATGGAGCTCTGAGAGCTCAGCTATCCTTGTGCCAACGACAACGGATCTTGCCGTCGTCGCTCTCCGCTGACGGCGGCTGAAAGCCTGCCATCCCGAAATACCCTCCTGGATTTCGCTGCATATTGCACCAGTCAGGCCCCAGATGGGCTGTTACGTCGGATTGACGATAGATAAAATGCGGGCTTTGGTGATCTCCACCAAAAAACCAATGGTCGCTCTCTGGAGAATTCATGCGGAACTACGTGCTGTTGACTGGTGCTACTGGCCTATTGGGTCAGTACCTCGTTCGGGATCTGTTGCGGGATGGTCATCGTGTCGCTGTTCTTATTCGGGCAACGAAGAAGCAGACCGCCGAAGAACGGCTGGAGCAGATCATGCAAATGTGGGAGCGCGATGGCGATACGCAGCTCCAGCGCCCCATCTGCCTGACCGGCGATCTCACGAGCGACAACCTCGGACTGTCCGCCGAAGAACTCGCGTGGACGACTGAAAACTGCACAACGATAATGCACTGTGCTGCATCGCTTGAATTCGCCGAAACCAAAGATGGCGAGCCGTGGCGAACGAATGTCGAAGGCACCAAAAACGTTCTCGACCTTTGCAAGACAACCGACATTCGCGAGATGCACTACATCTCTACGGCGTACGTTTGCGGAAAACGCGAGGACCTCGTCATGGAAGACGACCTCGATGTGAAACAGGAATTTCGCAACATCTACGAAAAGAGCAAATTCACGGCTGAGAAAAGCGTTCGTGAGTGCGACACCTTCGACAAACTTACGGTATACCGCCCCGTTGTCATTACTGGCGATTCCCAAACGGGATATACCAGCACGTACCATGGGACTTACCTGTACATGCAGCTGGCTTCTGTGTTGACCAGAAACACCGAACCGAACGAAGAAGGCAAGTACCACATCCCCGTTCGCTGGGGACTGACTGGCGAAGAGCGACGAAACATTACGGCCGTCGACTGGAACTCCGAAGTCATCTGCCGGTTGTATAACGACCCCCGAGCCATCGGAAAGACGTTCCATCTCGGACCCAGCGATCCGATTACGATGAAGGACGCAATCGACTATGCCAGCGAATACTATGGGCTTACCGGGATCGAGTTCCGGGGCACTGGCCGCCAGCCTGATGAACCGCTGAACGAAATGGAACAGCGACTCTGGTCAGCCATTTCCATCTATGGATCTTACGACTTCATGGATCCGCAGTTCGATACAACGAACCTGCAAGAACTTGCGGGTGATATCCATTGCCCGAAGATGGATTACGAAATGGCCAGACGGCTGATGGATTACGCCGAAGAAGACCGTTGGGGAAAACGAAAAAAGCCCGCACCAGTACCCGCGCCGTTTTCTCTCAATGAACAGCTCGAGAAGATTGCCGCGGAACCGGCGACTGACGAAACTCCCACCGACATCGGCCTGGATATCCTCGGGCCCGGAGGAGGGCAGTGGACCGTCAGCATTGCCGGAGACAAGATCGCCGGATTCCGGAAGGGTCTTGCTGCTTCGCTTGCCGGTACCGTTTCGGCCAGTGCAGCCGAGATGGAACCCGTGTTCTCAAAATCAGATGCCGCAGCGACTCTACTCGCCAAGGCACTCACGCCGCAAACGATTTAGGCGTGCAGGGGACACATTCCCGTAGCGACGACTTCGTGCCGTCGTATCGATCCACCGCGGCTTATCGGACGAGTCCAACATCGCGTCCGTTGTGGAATCCAATAGACTGCGGAGCCGCTTCGGGCCAGGCAGCGAATCTGCTGGTAATACTACGCCGGTGGCTTGCGACTGAACCAATACGGCATCAAATGCCCCGATGATGACTGGTCGCAACGCTTGTAGCCTGTTCGTGAAGTCGTTTGACGCTGAGACTAACCCGACATAGGAATTACTGCCCCTCGGCCCAATCTCATTTAGGAGGAACCGAGAATGAATTCCCAGTTGAAATCACCTGAGCAGTCGCATTTGGATCTTTTCGATCTGGGACTATTCGTCGAGCAGGTTTCGCAAGGTCGCAACCATAAAAACCAGCTCGTTCCAGCTGTCGAGCATCGGATTGCGGTCCGCTACCCGTTTCCAGAGCCAATCACGCTAAACCCCGTAGATCAGGAGCTACACGCCATCGGGGGCGCATTCACCACAATCGCCCAGGACCTGTCCAGAACGGGCATCGGGTTCTTCCATTCCAGTCCCATTACCGCGAAACAAGTGGTGATCGAATTTGACGGGATGCCAAATCGCGGGCTACTGACGAAGTTGATCTGGTGTCGATTTCGGAAGGATGGGTGGTACGTCAGCGGTGGTCATTTCACGAAAGTGATAAACGTGCCGTGGGAGGCACAGGCACGCTAACCAGCACAACCCGACCTTAATCAGAAATAGCCGGTTAAAATTCCCCACTTGCGAGACCGGGAAAAGGGCTGCCGGTGGCACTGACATGAAGAATCTGGAAGGATCGGGTTTTTATCATTGTGCACCGCGTTGGTTGAACTAGTATTTCACTGAGCATCCGGCTTTTTCGGCTGCGATCCACTTTTGGATTCCTCATAGGTCCATCCATCTGACTTATGGGGCACTCGGGATACCGGTGGATTTTTCCACCGCTTTTGATATGGGGCTGCCCGCTTTCGGGTGGCCCTTTTTTTGTAACCGTTCACGGATATTGACGTTTCCTCAGGTTCGAGAGGGGCAGGCACAAATTTTCGGCGTTTGTCCGCAAAGCGAAATAAGTCGGTTTGTCGCCGGAAAATTGAGCCAGACCCTTGCCCCCGTGAACGGTTACTTTTTTTGCGCGCTGTGTCTTCCCCAATGAAAACGCGACTCTCTTTTCGATGCGGACCTTGGGCCTATCGGCGGTGCTCTGGTGACAGCATTGCCGGCACAGGTCAGGGGAAATAGGCGAAACAACGAATCTCTCCGACGTCGCCTCAAAAGGTTCCAGCAGGCAAATAGTATTCGTCGATTCCACGACTGCGTTCGATAGATAGCAGTGGATGATCAGACGAAGATGGCGAACCAAAACGAATCCCCCAAAGTCAACAACTACCCGTACTTCTCTCCCCGGTTCTGGCACGGAATGTCAACGTCGGTCTGGCATGGCCTGGTGCGTGAACATCAGTACGACATTCAGGGGCGTTACCCGATGGTTGGCTGGATTGCACTTTGCGGACTCGCGAACAGTGCATTGAACCGGCTTCAGAAACGCCGCTTCAGGCAACAGGCTAGAACAACTCCTCTGGTAGACGACCCGGTTTTCGTGATTGGTCATTGGCGAACGGGTACAACGTATCTTCATAGTCTTCTCGCGCAGGATCCAAACCTTTGGGCACCAACCTGTCGGGAGTGCGCAACGCCAAGGCACTTCCTGGTCTCCGAAACTCTCGTCAAGACGGTGATGGGAACGCCCAACAAGCGACCGATGGATAACGTGAGCATCACGTGGGACGAGCCACAAGAGGATGAGATCGCGCTCTGCGTCGCAGGAGCACCCTCGCTCTATCGCAACATCGCTTTTCCACGTCACGAAGCTGCCTCACTGGACGCACTCACTCTGGAAGGTCTGTCGCAGGAAGAACTGGCTCACTGGAAGTCGTCATTGAGGGAATTTGTCGGCTATTTGAACGTATCGCGGAAGAAACAGCTGGTTCTCAAATCGCCAACTCACACCGCCAGAATTCGCACTCTGCTCGAGATGTATCCGAGGGCGAAATTCATTCACATAACGCGACACCCACACAAGTTTATTCCGTCGACGATTCATCTGTGGAATGCGCTGAACCAGACGACTGCGCTGCAGAAAGATCTAACTGCAGTGGACATGGAAGACTACGTCTTTGACTGTTACGATCGCATGTATGAAAGCTATGATCGTAGCTATAAGCACATCCCGGCTGAGAATTTCGTTGAGCTAACATTCCAGGAGCTCGTCACGAACCCTGTCGGGGCGGTGGAGTCCATTTACGAACGACTGGGCATGGCGGGATTCTCTGAAGCAAGAGCTCCGATTGCGGACTACGCCAACGCGCGTCGAAACTACAAGAAGAACAAGCTGCCAGTTTCTGAAAGACTGGCGGATCGAATCGACCAGCATTGCAAGTCGTACATTCAAAAGTACTGCCCGCTCGAGGCACCGCGGAAAGCCGC
>CALHZT010000201.1 GCA_938040995.1 uncultured Pirellulaceae bacterium
CCAGTGGTTTAGGGTCCGCAACCGTTTGGTTGGCGGGGGGTTTAGTTAGATGGTCGACGAATCGGGTCAAGCTGAAGATCAGCCTGTCGATGCAAGCGATGCGCCTGAAATGGATTCCGGTTCGGTAGAACCGTCGGCTGAGTCTGCGCCCGCCTCGGTAGATGCTGCGGAGCCTGCTGAAGCCGTGGAAGCCGTGGAAGCGGCGGAGTCGGTCGAAGAAACAGCTGAAGTCGCTGCTGAAGATGAAGTGGTTGATGAGGCTGACAGCGCTGATGCTGCTGCCGAAGAGTCCGACGAGGATCCTGTTGACTCGGAGATTCGCCCGGAAGACCTGTACGATCCGGCTGAAGACGATGATGACGAAGACGAATATGTAGGCGATGTAGCTCCAATTGAAGAAGAGTTGGATGAAGAAGAGCCTTCGAATGCTGACTATGACTGGTACATCCTGAAGGTTCAGAGCAATCGTGAAAAGTCGATTTGCGCGGGTCTTCAGCGTCGCGTGTCGGTGGCTGGGCTTGATGAGTTGTTCAAGGAAATCATTGTTCCCACGGAGGGCGTGGCAGAGTTCAAGAACGGGAAGCGTCGAGTTGTGAAGCGAAAGCTTTATCCCGGCTATATCGTCGTGAACATGCTCCTTAACGACGAGACATGGTTTCTTGTCAGGGATACTCCCGGGATTGGTGACTTTACCGGTGCGGCTGGCAAGCCAACACCAATGTTGCCTGAAGAAGTCGACCGGATCGTGAAGGCTGTTCGGCCTGACGAAGACAGCGACGAGCAGATCAAGACTGCGATACCGTTTAATCCTGGTGATCGCGTGAGGATCAAGGAAGGGACCTTCGAGAACTTCGAGGGAGATGTCGAAGGGATTGATGAAGGCAATGGTCGCGTGACCGTGACGATCAACATTTTTGGTCGTTCGACGCCGGTCGAGCTGGAACATTGGCAAATAGAGAATGTGTAACTGCGGTGAACCGCGATGTTCGCGGGCTGCGTGTTACGGACACACTTCCCATACTCAGACCAAATACGATTCAAGAAGATAAATCATGGCAAAGAAGTTAGAAGGTCAGGCGAAGTTTCAGGTGCCAGGCGGACAGGCGACTCCTGCTCCTCCGGTAGGTACTTCGCTTGGTAAGTTCGGCATCAACCTTGGGCAGTTTGTTCAGCAATTCAATGACCGCACGAAAGAGTTCAATGGCATGCCATTGCCGGTTGTTGTGTCGGTTTACAACGACCGCTCGTTCGACTTTATCGTCAAGAGTCCTCCAGCGGCAGCGCTTCTGAAGCAAGCGGCCGGGATCGCCAAGGGGTCCGGAGTGCCGCACAAGGAGAAGGTTGCGACGGTAACGAAAGCCCAGATTGAAGACATCGTCAAAAAGAAAATTGCTGACCTCAATGCGACGGATATTGCCAATGCCAGTCGCATGATTGAAGGAACGGCCCGCAGTATGGGTATTGAGGTCGAAGGTTAGTCAGCATTCATTCAGTGTTGGTCGCCGGTTGGATAGCGCGATCCGCATGAATACGGAAATCATTATGGCCAAGAGTTCAAAACGATACAGAACGCTGCTCGACAAGCAGCCCAAGCAGCCGGTGTCACTTGCTGATGCCGTCAAGAAGCTTGGTGATTTCAACAATACGAAGTTTGACCAGACGGTCGAGATCGCGATCCGGTTGGGGATTGATCCCAAGCAGGCGGATCAGATCGTCCGTGGCTCGGTCGTTCTTCCGAATGGCATCGGTCGTACGCAGCGAGTCGTTGTGTTTGCGAAGGGTGACATGGCGAAAGCGGCTGAAGAAGCGGGTGCTGACGAAGTCGGGCAGGAGGATCTTGCCAAGAAGATCAAGGATGGCTGGACCGATTTCGATGCGTGCATCGCGGCTCCGGACATGATGGGCCTTGTGGGGCCGTTGGGGAAAGTCCTCGGGCCACGCGGCTTGATGCCTTCGCCTCGAGCCGGCACGGTGACGCCTGATGTTGCCAAAGTGGTTGGCGAGTACAAGGCTGGAAAAGTCGAGTTTCGAAATGACAACGCCGGCATCGTTCACGCGGTGGTTGGCAAGTTGAGTTTCGAGCCGACCAAGCTTCAGGAGAACGTGGAATCGTTCATGAAGTTTATTGAGTCGCTGAAACCACAGACTTGTAAGGGCGTGTATGTGCAGAGCGTGGCGCTGAGTGCCACGATGAGCCCAAGTGTGATGGTGGCTGCCTAGTTGAGTATTTTTGGCTTGGCAGTTTGCCGGGTTTGTTCAGTGAAATGGTTTGGCGGCATGATCGCCAGACGGAGAATCAAACATGAGTAAGTACGTCAAAGATCTGGTGACAAAAGATCTGAGCAGTCGATTGGAGGGAGTCGACGATGCGTTGCTCGTAAATGTCATCGGTTTGGATGCGAACAGTACTGTCCAGTTGAGGAAGGATCTCAAAGCAAAGGACATGCGGATACTGGTTGTGAAGAACAGTCTGGCGAAGCGGGCCACTGAAGGCACGCCGCTGGCGCCGGCTTTTGAGAGTTGCGAAGGCACTGTCGCCGTCATGTGGGGCGGGGAAGACATTGTTTCGCTGGCCAAAGAAGCCATCAAACTGCACAAGGATGAGGAGTTGCCTGCCTTTGAAGCCAAAGGCGGTGTCATGGATGGCGAATCGCTTAGTGCGGAGCGGGTGGCCGAGATCAGTAAATGGCCCAGCCGTCCTGAGCAGCTCAGTATGTTGGCTGGTCAGATTCTGGGGCCAGGACGAGCTTTGGCTGCATGCCTGACGGGCCCTGGTGGAGCGTTGGCGAGCCAGGTGAAATCGAAATCCGAGGAATAGTAGTACGCCGGGGCTGCAGTTTTGCAGCCAGCCCGCGTTTTTAATTGACACATTTAGGTAACTGAACATCGTCAAGGCGATGTACTCGTAGAAAGGGTGGAAGCAATGTCGGAAGAAACAGCAACAGTCGAAGTATCGGCGGATTTGAAATCTCTGGGTGATAAAATTGCCGAGTTGACTTTGAAGGACGCCAAGTCGCTAAGCGATTATTTGAAAGATGAGCACGGCATCGAGCCGGCTGCTGGTGGTGGTGTCGTAATGGCAGCTGCTGGCGGTGGCGGCGGTGGAGACGCTGGTGGCGGCGGCGAGAAGACTGAGTTTGATCTCATTCTGACCGGCTTTGGCGACAAGAAGATCGCCGTCATTAAGGAGATCCGTGCGATCACGGGCTTGGGCCTCAAAGAAGCCAAAGGGCTGGTTGAAGGCGTTCCAAGTCCTGTCAAGGAAGGCGCATCCAAGGAAGAATGCGAAGAAGCGAAGAAGAAGCTGGAAGAAGCTGGAGCTTCGGCAGAGATCAAGTAGCCGATGTTTCGGTGATCGCGGGATTGGCCGCGATCACTTCTGTTTCGTTCGTTTGATTTGGTTGTGGTGTCAAACTTTTGGCATCATGCAATTTCATCAGCATTGTGATCGTGTCGTCATGGCGGGCGGCGCGGTTCGGGAACCGAGATTTGACGCGACTCCGATTTTCCCGAGTCAATTGCGATGGCGCAACGCAAGCGGCTACCGCTGCGCGCCCATGGCACCCTTTCCTGTGTTCTGGATCTGTTGCGCAGACGGCGACCGTTTCGAGTGGTTCGACGTGCTGTTCAAATTCCCGACGTTCCGTTTCGCCAGCTGATCCCACCCACTGAGTTTTCCCCATCGAGGAGTTTTCGCGCATATGGCAACGCCTACACAACGACGTATCGTCCCGTCAGAGCGCCGGATTTTTGGAAGTCAACAGGGACACTATGCGACTCCAAATCTGACTGGTATCCAGACGGATAGCTACGCCGCTTTCCTTCAGGAAGATGTTGCGAACGACAAGCGAAAGAATTTTGGACTGGAGAGCGTTCTGCAGGAGATTTTTCCTGTTGAAAGCTACGACAAGCAGATCAACGTCGAGTACGTTTCGTACGACCTTGGCAAGCCGAGGTACACGCCGCGGGAATGTCGGCAGTTGCGGCTGACGTATGGTCGTCCATTTCGCGTCACCTTGCGACTGAACAAGGACGAGCCGGTCGAGGAAGAAGTCTATCTCGGCGACATTCCGATCATGCTTGGCGGTGGTGAATTCATCATTAACGGTGCCGAGCGTGTGGTCGTCAGTCAGTTGCATCGAAGCCCGGGTGTCGACTTTGTTCTGGAAGATGACACCACATCCGATCGTAAGCTTCCAAGCTGCCGGATCATTCCAGAAAGAGGAAGCTGGATCGAGTGCAATTGCACCAAAAAAGACAGCATGACAGTGCGGATCGATCAGAGCGGAAAATTTTCTGCCACGACGCTGCTGCGTGCCATTGACCCCAAGTACAGCAGTGATGCCGATTTGCTTCGCGCTTTCTACGAGACGCAGACGCTCAAAGTCGTCGATGGGCGCAGTGTGAACAAGCTGGACGGCAAGATCTCGGTGGATGATGTCGTCTATCCGTCGACTTCGGATCGTGCTGGCGAGTTGATCGTTGAAGCGGGGCACAAGATTACGAAGAACACCGCAGAGATCATCTGTTCGGTGGGCGTCAAGAAGTGTGAGGTCATGCCGGCTCCCAAGGTGCCGATCATCCTGAACGCGATGGTTGACGATGCGACTTCGTCCCACGAAGAAGCACTGCTACGGATCTATCAGCGACTGCGTCCGGGTAACCCGCCGCAGCTGGAAAAAGCCAGAACGCTGTTCCGCGAGAAGTTCTCTGATTCGAACCGCTATCGACTGGGTCGAGTCGGACGATTCCGTATCAACCGCAAGTTGCAGTTGGGCGTTTCTGAAAAGGAAATGACTCTACGTCCCGACGACTTGATCGCATCCATCGCTTACCTGCTCGCGCTTGCCGAGGGTTCGGATGAAGCACACGTCGATGATATTGATCACCTTGGCAATCGTCGTTTGCGAACGATTGACGAGCTGGCATGTGACGAGTTGCGAAAGGGATTCCTGAAGCTTCGACGTACGGTACAGGAGCGAATGAGCCTGAAAGATACCGAGGACATGACGCCTCGGAGTCTGATTAATCCGAAGAGTGTCGCGGCAGCGATCGAGTATTTCTTTGGTCGTGGCGAATTGTCGCAGGTCGTGGATCAGACGAATCCACTTTCCATGCTGACGCACGAACGGCGACTGTCGGCCCTTGGGCCTGGTGGTCTGAACCGTAAGCGAGCCGGTTTTGAAGTGCGTGATGTTCACATTTCGCACTACGGTCGCATTTGTCCGATTGAAACACCGGAAGGTACGAACATTGGTCTGATTTCCAGCCTTGCGATTTATGCCGGCGTCGATGATTACGGATTCCTTGTGACTCCTTATCGTCCGGTAAAGAAAGGCAAGTTGCAGGAAGAAGTCGTATGGTTGCGAGCCGACGAAGAGGCCAACGCTTTTGTGGCTCCGGCAGACGCAAAGGTCGAAGGCAAGCAACTTACAGAAAAGAACATCGTTGCTCGTCACCGTGCCGACTTTGAGTTGGTCTCCGCGGATGCGATTGAGTACATGGATGTGGCGCCCAGCCAGATGGTCGGTGTGTCCGCCGGCTTGATTCCGTTTCTGGAGCATGACGATGCAAACCGCGCCCTGATGGGTTCCAACATGCAGCGGCAGGCTGTTCCATTGCTTGTCGCCGAGCCACCACTGGTGGGAACGGGGATGGAACTTGAGGTCGCCCGGAACTCCAGCATGGTTGTGCGAGCGGAGAGAGCCGGCAAAGTCAATGCCGTCGATGCGACTCGTATTGTTGTCGGCAATGATGTTTACGACATGAAAAAGTTTCAGGGTTTGAATGAGCGAACCTCGCTCAATCAGCGCCCACTCGTCATGCCTGGACAAAAAGTCGAAAAAGGGGAGGTTCTCGCGGACGGAGCATCCACCTTCCGTGGTCAGCTTGCTCTCGGAAGAAACGTACTCGTCGGGTTCATGTCCTTTGACGGTTACAACTTCGAAGACGCCATCATTATCAGCGAAGAGCTGGTTCAGAATGATGTGTACACTTCGATTCATATCGAAGAATTCGATATCGAGATTCGTGATACCAAGCTGGGTCGCGAAGAATTCACGCGGGATATTCCCAACGTCAGTGAAAAGGCACTTCGCAACCTGGATGATTCCGGAATTATTCAGGTGGGAACGTATGTCAAACCAGGTGACATCCTTGTCGGTAAGGTCTCTCCAAAATCGAAGACCGAGCTGACGCCGGAAGAGAAGTTACTTCACGCAATCTTCGGCCGTGCTGGTGAAGACGTAAAGAACGATTCGCTGGAGGTACCATCGGGTATTGAAGGGATCGTGATCGACGCGTTGAAGTTCTCACGCCGCATGAGTCTTGGCGAAGACGAACGAAAAATCTTCGAGAAGGAACTGAAGGACGTTGAGACCGAAGGAAACGAGCGGGTCGCCGAGTTGTTTACGGTGATGATCGCCGAGATGGAAGCAACGGTCGGCAAGACGCTGACGGACGAAGACGGCACGCCGATTGCCAAAGGCCAGGACCCGAAGTTTGTCGCCGAGCGAGCCCAGCAGTTTCGCCTGAAGAGCGTTACCGGAAATATGCGAAGCGCCGACAAGGTGAAGGCGATCGAAGCAACTTACAAGGCGCAATGGCCGGGTGTAGAAGCTGCTCTCGATGTTCGTGATCGCAAGCTGAACAGTATGAAACGTGGTGACGAACTTCGTAGTGGCGTGCTTCAGATGGTGAAGGTCTACGTTGCGACCAAGCGGGTTATCTCGGTTGGTGACAAGATGGCTGGTCGCCATGGAAACAAGGGTGTGATCGCAAAGATTCTCCCTGTGGAAGACATGCCATTCCTCGCTGACGGTACGCCAGTTCAGATCCTGCTCAATCCGCTTGGTGTTCCAAGTCGTATGAATGTGGGTCAGATTCTTGAGACGCATCTCGGATGGGCAGGAGCCAAGCTTGGCTTCCAGGCCATTACGCCTGTGTTTAATGGTGCCACCGAAGAGGAAATTAACGACGTTCTTGAGAAGGCCGGCTTGCCGAGGCATGGCAAGGCGTGGCTCTACGACGGTCGAACCGGCGAAAAGATGGAGCAGGAAACTACGGTTGGTTACATCTACATGCTGAAGTTGCATCACCTCGTGGATGACAAGGTGCATGCAAGAAGTACCGGTCCTTACTCGCTTATTACGCAGCAGCCTCTCGGTGGAAAAGCCCGCTTCGGTGGCCAGCGATTTGGAGAGATGGAAGTGTGGGCACTCGAAGCATATGGTGCCGCTTACATTCTTCAGGAGTTGTTGACGGTGAAGAGTGATGACGTGGAAGGACGAACGAAGATTTACGAATCGATGGTGAAAGGTGAAAACACTCTCGAAGCCGGCACGCCCGCCAGCTTTGATGTGTTGACGAACGAGATTCGTGGCCTTGCCCTGAATATGCAATTGGAAAAACGACGGATTTAGTGACGTCGCATGGCGACTTTGGACTTACTTCAAGAAACATGCACGCGACACTGAATCCTTGAGATACAAGATTCATCGCACAGCGACCTGACAGGAGCTCCCGCAGATGACAATTGGCGAATCCGCTTACGACAAGATTAATGATTACGCTTCGGTGAAGATTAGCCTCGCCCGGCCGCACGATATTCGTAGCTGGTCGTTTGGCGAAGTGAAAAAGCCCGAAACGATTAACTACCGGACTTATCGTCCTGAGAAGGACGGTTTGTTCTGCGAGCGTATTTTTGGACCTGAGAAGGACTGGGAATGCGCCTGCGGTAAGTACCGCGGAATGAAGTACAAGGGCATGATTTGTGACCGCTGTGGTGTCAAAGTGACGCACAGTCGCGTGCGTCGAAAGCGCATGGGGCACATCGAACTGGCCGCACCTGTCGTACACATCTGGTTCTTCAAGGCGATGCCCAGTCGACTTGGAAACCTGCTGGCGATGAAGACTTCCAGCCTCGAGAAGGTAATTTACTTCCAGGATCACGTTGTCACGGATCCCGGCACGACCGATCTGGAGAAGCAGCAGCTTCTGACCGAGGAAGAGTATCGTGCTGCCCGCGAAGAGTACGGTGTGGGAAGTTTCGAAGTCGACATGGGTGCCGAAGCGGTTCGCAAGCTGCTTTCCGGATACGACCTGGTTTCGTTGTCGGAAAAGCTTCGCGTCGATCTTGCCGAAACCGGTTCGAAGCAGAAGCGCAAAGACTACATCAATCGACTGAAAATCGTCGAAGCAATTCGCGACAGTGACAACAAGCCGGAGTGGATGGTTCTTGACGTGATTCCCGTCATTCCGCCCGATCTCCGTCCGTTGGTGCTGCTGGATTCCGGCAACTTCGCGACCAGCGACTTGAACGATCTTTATCGAAGGATCATTAACCGTAACAACCGACTTCGTAAGCTTGTCGATCTCAATGCACCTGAGGTTATCATTCGCAACGAGAAGCGAATGCTGCAACAGTCGGTAGATGCGTTGTTCGACAACAACCGCTGCAAGCGTCCCGTACTTGGTAGCAGTAATCGCCCGCTCAAGTCGTTGACGGACATGATCAAGGGTAAGCAGGGTCGCTTCCGCGAGAACCTGCTCGGAAAGCGTGTCGATTACTCGGCACGAAGTGTGATCGTGGTGGGTCCACGACTGAAGCTCCACAACTGTGGACTGCCGAAGAAGATCGCGCTGGAACTCTATCAGCCGTTTATTATTCGCAAGCTCAAGGAACTCGGTCACGCCGATACCATCAAGAGTGCGAAGAAGATGCTGGAGCGGAAGGATGAAGAGGTTTGGGATATTCTCGAAGCCGTCATCACGAACCATCCAGTACTCCTCAATCGTGCCCCTACCCTGCACCGCATGGGGATCATGGCGTTCGAGCCAGTCCTGGTAGAAGGAAACGCCATTCATCTGCATCCGCTGGCCTGTAAAGGTTTCAATGCAGACTTTGATGGTGACCAGATGGCCGTTCACCTGCCGCTTTCGATTGAAGCACAGGTAGAAGCCCACACGTTGATGCTCTCGACGAACAATATCTTCGGTCCTGCCAATGGCAAGCCGATTATGAGTCCGTCGCAGGACGTCGTGATGGGTTGTTATTACACGACCATGTCACAGCCCGGTCGGAAGGGCGAAGGCATGACCTTCGCGACGCTGGAGGAAGCTCATCTGGCTCACTCGCTGGGTGTGATTCATCGACACGCGCTGATCAATGTTCGATTGCCGAAGGGTCGCAAGATCCATTCCGAAGAAATCGGCAAGCACGAGCCCGGCGCAATGATCAATACGACGTATGGTCGCATTCTGTTTAACACCATGCTTCCGGAAGGGATGGATTTCTATAACGTAACCATGCGTTCCGGCGACTTGTCTGGTGTGATCTCCGACTGTTACCAGACGCTGGGTCGTAAGGATACGATCGGATTGCTCGACGACATGAACCAGCTTGGTTTCCGTGAGAGTACCCGTAGCGGTCTGTCCTTCGCGACGGACGATCTGGTCACGCCGACTGAAAAAACTGGCATCATCGACGCGGCCGAAAAGACGGTTCTCAAGTATCGCAAGCTCTACGAGCGTGGTGTCATCACCGATGTGGAGCGATACAACCAGGTTCTCGATGCATGGACTCATGCCCGAGAGGCGATTACCGCCGAGATGATGTCCGCGATCGAGACGGATTATCGTGGCGGACACGGCTATGTGAATCCCGTGTACCTCATGGCGCACTCCGGTGCTCGTGGTGGTGTTGAGCAGATTCGCCAGCTGGCTGGTATGCGTGGTCTGATGGCCAAGCCGTCGGGTCAAATTATTGAAACGCCGATCAAGGCGAACTTCCGCGAAGGTCTGACGGTTCTCGAATACTTCAGTTCGACGCACGGTGCCCGAAAAGGTCTGGCGGATACGGCTCTGAAGACTGCTGACTCGGGTTACCTGACTCGTAAGCTTGCAGACGTTGCCCAGAACGTTGTGGTAACGATGGAAGACTGCGGTACGACTCAGGGTATTACCAAGGGAGTCAAGTATCGAAGCGAGAAAGTGGAAGTTTCGCTGACGGATGCGGTCAAAGGCCGAATCAGTCGACAGAATATCGTGAACGCGATTACGGACGAAGTGATCGTCAAGGAAAGCGAGCTGATTACGCCGGAGATCGCCCGTCGCATCGAAGAGATGGGACTGGAAAAGATTCAGGTCCGCAGCCCGATGACTTGCGAAGCCGACCTCGGTGTTTGCCGTCGCTGTTACGGAATGGATCTGTCCACCGGTGACCTTGTCGAAGAAGGCATGGCGGTCGGAATCATTGCGGCTCAGAGTATTGGTGAGCCGGGAACCCAGTTGACGATGCGTACGTTCCACATTGGTGGTGTGGCCGGTCGTGATCTGGAAGAAAGTGAGACCAAGGCCAAGAAGGGTGGTATCGTCAAGTTCACCCGAATGCGATCCGTGACCAACAAGGAAGGCCAGGACATCGTACTCAACAGAAATGGTGAGATTGCGATCGTCGATCCGAAAGGCCGTGAACTTGAGCAGTACGAAGTGCCTCAGGGTGCGGTCCTGTTGGTCAAGGAAGATCAGGAAGTCAAAGACGGTGCGACACTATGTCAGTGGGATCCGCACAGTATTCCAATTCTTGCGAACATCGACGGCAAGATTCGCTTCGAAGACGTTGTCGAAGGCGAGACAATGCGATTGGAGAAGGATCAGGGTGGTAACGTCCGCCGACTGATTACTGACCACAAGGGTGAATTGCATCCGCAGATCATCGTTGAGGACAGTGAAGGCAAGACGCTTGATGTCTATTACCTGCCGGAACGTGCCTACATCGATGTGGAAGAGGGTGCGAAAGTTGCTGCAGGTACGGTCGTCGCCAAGACACCACGTGAAGCGTCCGGTACGCAGGATATCACGGGTGGTCTGCCTCGAGTCACCGAGATCTTCGAGGCTCGAAAGCCGAAAGAACCGGCGGTTATCGCTGAAGTCGACGGTACGGTCGAACTTCTCAGTGAGAAGAAGCGCGGTAAACGAACGCTGATCGTTCGAAGTGAAAGTGGTATCGAGCGAGAGCACCTGGTGCCACACGGTCGACGTTTCCTCGTGCAGACGGGTGACTTTGTGAAAGCAGGTCAGTCGCTGATTGATGGTCCTTTGGTGCCTCACGACATTCTTCGAATTTCGGGTGAAGAAGCGGTGCAACAGTACCTTGTTCACGAAGTTCAGGGCGTCTACCAAAGCCAGCGTGTGGATATCAATGACAAGCACATCGAAGTCATCATTGCCCGGATGCTTCGAAAAGTTCAGATCGAAAACCCGGGCGATACGACGTTGTTGCCCGGTAGCATCATGGACAAGTTCGACTTCCGCAAAGCGAACTCGAACCTTGCGAAGTGCCTGAAGATTACCAGCAAGGGAAATAGCGACTTTGAAGTTGATACGATCGTGCCGAAAGACACGCTCGAAGAAGTCAACGAAAAGATTGAGGCCCTTGGTGGCGAACCTGCCAAGGGATCGCGTCCACGTCCGGCAACGGCGAGTACTCAGCTTTTGGGTATTACCAAGGCGGCGGTTCAAAGTTCCAGCTTTATCTCTGCTGCCAGCTTCCAGGAAACAACCAAGGTTCTCACGGAAGCCGCACTGGCTGGAAAAATCGACCAGCTTGTCGGCCTGAAAGAGAACGTGATTCTTGGTCACCTGATTCCGGCTGGAACAGGTTTCCGAAGTTTCCAGGAATCGGAAGTACGAATTCGCCCCGAAGCGCTTGCGGCTTTGGCGGCTCAGAAAGAGCGGACGCTGGTATCCAGCTTCCCATTGCTCGAATCGGGCGATGGTGGAAACGGAACCGCAGGTGCGACGCCCGATCCAGCAGCGACAGCTTCGGCGACGGGAGCCGTTGCCGATATGTTCCTTGGCAGCTCGGCGGGAGCCGAGCCACCGGCAAATCCAGTTGGAGGTGGAGACGCCTCGATGCTGGGTGCGGTTGGCGGAGTCATCGGAGGAGGTGGCGACACCGGAATCGGTACCGGGCCTGGTTCAGATCTCGGATTGAGTAGCACGACCCAACCCGTTGGTGGCGGTGTTCCGGCTGGCGGCAGTGCGGCGACTGACTTCAGCCAGGTTGGCGACGACCTGACGTTGATCGAAGGCATCGGTCCGAAGATTAGCGAAGTACTCAAGAAGGCCGGCGTTGCGACTTTCGGTGAGATGGGCACGATGACGGCCGAGCAGGTTCGAATCAAAATGACGTCCATTGATCCAAGCCTCGGTGTGCACAATCCAACGACCTGGCCGGAGCAAGCCCGACTGGCTGCGGCTGGTGACTGGGATCGTCTAAGGGCGTGGCAGGATGAGCTGCACGGCGGAATCGACCTCTCGCTTCAGAGCGGCGGTGGTGCTGTTGGAGGCGGCGGTGGCGTCACCGAAATGGACGATCTGACGAAGATCGAGGGGATTGGCCCGAAGATTTGTCAGGTTCTGCAGTCTGCAGGCATTCGGACATTTGCCGATTTGGCTGGGCATACGCCCGAAAAGGTCCGAGAGACAATGATGGCTGCGGATGCCACGCTGGGCGTTCACAACCCGATGACGTGGCCGGATCAGGCGAAGTTGGCTCGAGACGGACAGTGGGATGAGCTGAAAGAACTGCAAGATCGCCTGGACGGAGGCCTTTAAGCAGGCTTGGGATGCTGGCGTCGGCACGCGTTGCCGGCAGCCGGCGAATCGGTAGCGGTCGTCAAGGTTTCCCCAACCGGTGTGCGGAAGGGGGAGTTCGCTGGCTACCACATTGAGGTACGCCTTGACAGAGGGCGTGAATCCACTAATTTGAAGGGCTACCCTGAGCGAAATACGAGACTTGGGTAACTGATAAAGCTGCAAAGCCTAACTGCATTAAGCAAAAATATGCCAACCATCAATCAACTCGTTCGTAAGCGACGTAAAAGCAAAAAAGGCAAGAGCAAGGCCCCGGTCCTTGATCAGTGCCCACAGAAGCGCGGTGTCTGTTTGCAAGTGCGTACCATGACGCCGAAAAAGCCAAACTCGGCTTTGCGGAAGATCACGCGTGTACGCCTGTCGAATGGTAAAGAAGTAACGGTTTACATTCCGGGTGAAGGCCACAGCCTTCAGGAACACTCGATCGTTCTGGTTCGAGGTGGTCGTGTTCGAGACCTGCCGGGTGTCCGGTATCAGGTTGTACGCGGTGCACTCGATACACTTGGGGTCGAAGGTCGGAAACGTTCACGCAGCAAATATGGCGCGAAGAAGGGTTAATCGTGGGAAGAATTACAGCCAGCCGCACGCAACTGAAGGGCGATCCTCGTCACGATTCGTTGCTTGCCAGCAAGTTCATCAACTGCCTGATGTGGGACGGGAAGAAAACCGTCGCTCAGCGATTGTTCTATCGCAGCCTCGATGAAATCAAAAAGAAAGTTCCGGAAGCGGAAGCGATCGACGTATTTACTCAAGCGCTGGAAAACGTAAAACCGGCAATTGAGGTTCGCAGTAAGCGAGTCGGTGGTGCTTCGTACCAGGTTCCAATGCAGGTCAGCAAGACACGTCAACAATCGTTGGCAATTCGCTGGTTGCTGGGTGCCGTTCGCGAAAAGAAAGGCCGCCCAAAGCATCTCGCTCTCGCTGAAGAGCTGGTTGCCGCCTACAACAAGGAAGGTGCGGCAATGACCAAGCGGGAGAACGTTCACCGCATGGCCGAAGCGAACAAGGCATTTGCCCACTTCGCCTGGTAAGTCGTTTTATACACAGCCACGTCTTTTGGTCCGTCCAACAGGCGTGGTTTTTTCATGCGCCCGTTGCGGTTTTCGCCGGATTGCACTTCGGAACCGTTGGGCGGCGCCCGCCGTTCTACACTGACTTGATTGGTTGTTCACCGATAGAATGACGAATTCCAGGAATTGCAAGTAAGCCAGTCCCAATCCATTTCGGTTTTGATAGTTCGCTCCCATCAAGGCCAAAGTTTTAAATACGAACAGTAAACAGTAATGGCTCGCAAACTAGACACCATTCGAAACATTGGCATCATTGCCCACATTGATGCTGGCAAGACAACGGTCACCGAGCGCATGCTGTACTACTCGGGAGCCAAGCATCGCTTCGGGATGGTGGACAAAGGGACGACCGAAACGGACTCCGATCCTGAAGAGCAGGAACGCGGAATCACGATCTATTCGGCTTGCGTCACGTTTCCCTGGAAAGACGTGTCGATCAACCTGCTCGACACACCAGGCCATGTGGACTTTACGGCGGAAGTCGAGCGCTGCCTCCGTGTTCTTGACGGAGCCGTTGTCGTTTTTAGTGCGCGGGAAGGTGTCGAAGCCCAGAGTGAAACGGTCTGGCGGCAAGCGAACAAGTACGATGTTTCGCGAGTCGTCTTTATCAACAAGATGGATCGCGAAGGTGCAGACTTTGAAGGAACACTGAACGAAATCAGGAACCGGCTGGACGCGACGCCCGTACCCGTTCAGATTCCCGCCGGCGCGGGACCATCACACACTGCCGATCCGTTTCGCGGAGTAATTGATCTGATCGGCATGAAGCTGCTGACTTTCGAGCCGGAAAAGGATGGCAAGAACGTCAAAGAGCATAAGCTCGAAGGTGACATGCTGGCCGAAGCGCAGTTGTGGCGTGAGTCGATGATGGAGACTCTTTGCGAATTTGACGATGAACTCATGGCGCTGGTTCTCGCCGAAGAGAAAGTTCCTGTAGAACTCATTCGCAAAGTCATCCGCAACGCGACGATTGAGCAACTGATTCAGCCTCTGTTTTGCGGCACCGCGCTGCATGGAATCGGGGTCCAGCCAGTCCTGGATGCCGTTTCCTACTTCTTGCCCAGTCCAGCCGACATGAAGCCCGTGGAAGGGATCTATCCCGGCAAAGAAGACAAGCCGGAAATTCGCAAGCCAGCCGCCAAGGAACCGTTCTGCGGTCTGGTGTTCAAGATTCTTCCCGCCAAAACAGGCGATACTTATTGGGTGCGAGTCTATTCCGGCGAGCTCAAGGCAAATACCAGAGTCATCAATGCCGGCTCAGGCAAGAAAGAAAACGTCGCCCAGTTGTGGCAGATCCACGCAACGAAACGCGACAGGGAAGGCCAGGTCGACTCGGTCAAAACGGGCGACATTGTCGGCATCATCGGTCCGCGCGATTCGGTGACCGGCGATACGCTTTGCGATTCGAAATCACCAATCCTTCTCGAGAGCATTGAGTTTCCAGAAACGGTCATTTCGATGGCGATCGAGCCGGAATCGACGGCGGAGCGAAAGAAGCTCGCCGACACACTGGAGATGATGAAGCGGCAAGATCCGACTTTCAGTGCCGACGAGAACGAAGATACCGGTCAGACGTTGATTAGCGGGATGGGCGAACTGCATCTTGAGGTGATCAAACACAAGCTACTTCGCGACTTTAATCTCGACGTCAAGGTACACAAGCCACGCGTCAACTATCGCGAGACGATTGCGAACGCGGTCACGGTCACGGGCGAATGCAATCGCCAGATGCCTACCGAGCAGTTGTTTGCCCGACTGAAAATTAGCGTCGAATCTTCTGATCATGATGGGTCGGGTGCGCTGGTAATCAGTCGCTGTTCACCCGAAGAGGTTCCGGGCGAGTTTCTGATGGCCGCGATCGACGAACTGAAAAGTCGTGGTGATGGCGGCGGCCTGATCGGCGGCTATCCATTGAGCAAGCTGAAGATTACGGTTCTCGGCGGTGAAGCACATCTGATGAATTCGAATGAAGTCGCATTCAGAATTGCGGCGGGGGATGCATTTGATAAAGCGCTTCGGGAAGGTCAACCTGTTCTGCTGGAACCCATCATGAAGATGGATATCTCAACCCCGGAGGCGCACATGGGTGATATTGTTGGAGATATTCAGCAGCGACGCGGGATTATCGCCCATACCGAACCGAGGGGCGTGGATACAGTGATCGAGGCTCACGCTCCGTTGTCGGAACTCTTCGGCTATTCGAGTGCCATCCGGAGTCTAAGTCAGGGGCGAGCAAGTTGTTCCATGCAGCCGCTTCAGTTCCTGCCCGCTCCGCCTGAAATCATGAAGACTTTTGGTTTCGACGAATAATAAAGTCTATTTGCCGCAGCACTTGGGCGGTTTCTTGCATTCGCACTTTGGAATGATCCAGATGTATCGAACTCTTGGTGCGCTTTCCGGGCTGCAGGGTGACCATGTAGACGGTGCAGGCGTCGTTGACGTTGACGGGGCCGGAGCCAGAAGTGGTGTCGACGTGCCCGGTTTGGTGGTCATGGTCGGTGCGGGCGACTGGGCACAGTCCCCTGAGGTGTCGGTGTCGAAGATAATTCCTGGCTCTTGTGGACCGAAGTTGATCAGTTCATCTTTGGTTGGTCGACTGACCGTTTGATCGACTGGCTCGCTGATTGGCTGATTGACAGGAGCCATTGCGTTTCCGGCATCTGCTTCCGTGATCAATTTCGAAGTCGACGGCCAGAACAATTGCGATCCAAACTCTTCAATCTCTGATTGAAAGCATTCGCCAGAAAACTGCTTCGGTACATCAACGACTTCGGTGCCTGATTCCATTGGTTCGGTCACCGCTGGCATCGGCATGTGGTCGAAGGGAACCGGGTTCGCTTGGGTCACTGGCGTGGGCACTGGAACTGCTGAGGACTGATTGATGAGTTCACCTGAAAGCGAATTGTTATCGATGATGCCGCTTCTTCCGAGTACTGCATCTTGTTCCATCGCGATTCGGTGCGTCGGTCCATCCGTGACTGCTTGCAAGTCATTCTGGCTGGGGGCAGGCTGAGTAATTTCATTCGTCGTAACTTCGTTTGGTAGCGACGTACGTCGATTGAGAGAGCTATTCGTTTGTGAATCCAGTTGCAGGTCGGAAGTGGCAGTTTCGATTGGCTCGGCGGTTTCTGGGACGTTTTGAGGCTCCTCGAGCAGCTCAGAAGTGTCCTCAAGAGATCTTTCTGAATTCCCGGAATTACTGTTTTCAGTGTTGGAGAATTGATCCGCGTTGAGATCCCTCGTATCGCCCAAATCGCTCAGTGTTGACTCGGGCTCGGCAGAAGAGAGAGAGTTTTGGTTGGTGTCGCCAGGCGAGTCATCCGTCGAGAATGAATCAAATTCGTCGTCGTCTTGCTTGTCGTCGTTCATGGAGAACGCTTCCGAATCGGATAAATCGTTCCCCCGTGAATCCACCTCAATTGGATCGTTCTCGAATGAGTCGTTCTCAAGCGGATTGCTATTCGGTGAATTACTTTCCGAGGCGAAGTCTTGATCTGCCGTCGAATCGTTTTCCGGGAATGGCGTATTCTCTTCTGCGAAATCGTTGTCTGGCTCTGGAGCACTCGGTGGCTCAATGTTTTCGACATCGTCGAATGACGATGACTCATCCAGGCTGGAAGAGTCGGTCTCGCTCAAGCCGTCTTCCGTCGAAGGCGTCACATTGGAATCGGCATTGAAAGAATCGGAATCGAAGGACTCGATGGTCTGACCGACTTCATCTCCTTCTTCATCGGCACCAAAGCCAAAATCAGAAGTGGGCGCTTCAGGTGGGCCGTCTTCCGCGGGCAAATCGTCGGAGTTGTCCCATTGAAACGTTGGTGCTGGCTGAGGTTGTGGTGTCGTGATTTGAGCCGCCGGTTGAGTGGCGTTCGACGCGGTTTTCGAAGCCAGGATATTGCCGGCACTGGATTCAGTGGAATCTGACTTTGCGAAAAAGAAGATCGCACCCGAAACAACCGCAATAACGAAGATTGCGATTTTTAGAATTGTTGAGCCCACGTGATTTCCTCGTATTCACGGATGCTGAACCGATGGTGGAACAGCGTTGATATCGATCCTTCTGTTTAAAATGTCGGCAATCTGTTGAGCCGCTCTCAATTCTGTTGATTTTCGAACGGGTGTTAGGGTTGCAGTGCCTGGAGTGATGAAGTTTGGATGTCTGGTTTTTCAACGGTCCAATATCCGATGAAAATCCACACGTACTGCTTTTGCACATTACGGCGTCGGCACAGCTGCGCCCAAGAGACCCAAATGCCCATTGGAATACAGACAGACTGCACGCGACTGGACAATGGTGTCCGCGTGATCACCGAACGTGTTCCGAATACAGGTAGTGCGGGCATTTCAGTACTGGTTGATGTTGGCCCACCCGACGAACCGGTGGGGAAAAACGGGTTGGCACACTTGTGCGAGCACGCACTTTTTCTTGGTACGCCGCTTCGTACCAATCGTGATCTTGCCGAGTTAATTGACGCAGCGGGCGGGTGCTTTGGAGCTTTTACTGCTCCGGACTACACATGTTTCTTCGCCCATGTTCTCGAAGACTACGTTAGCTACGCAATTGACTTGCTCGGGGACATTCTCGTGGCAAGCACGTATCCGGAAGAACTGCTTGAGCGGGAAAAAGGGGTCATTCGTCAGGAAATCCTTGGCTCGCAGGACAATCCCGATGAAGTGCTCCTCCAGTTGACCAAAGAGTGTCTGTGGCCGGAAGACAGTCTTAGCAAGTCGGTGACTGGTGACGTTGCCGACGTGGAGCAGTTGGATCGCAGCGATGTAGCGCAGTTCATTTCGCGTCAGTACAGTCCCGATCGAATCATTATCGCGGCAGCCGGTGGCGTAGAGCACGAGTCGGTTGTCGAGCAGGCTCAGGATGCTTTCTGGGCGCTTCGAGGCGAGGCGGTAGAGAGAGAAGTTGATCTGCCTGCCTTGCGAGGTGGAGTGGTAGTCAATTCCATGCCAACCAAGCAATGCAGCTTCACGGTTGCACTACCCACGCCGTCCTATGGAGCCGACTGCAGATACTCGCTGCATGTTCTCAGCAACCTGATCGGTGGTGGAATGAGCTCCCGTCTCTATCAGTCCCTGCGTGAAGCGAATGGGCTGGTTTATTCAATTCAGTCAGGTTTGCTCTCGTACCGCCGAGGCGGCGCAATGACTATTACTGGAGCAACTACCACTGCGAATTTGATGCAATCAATACAGTTGGTGCTGATTCAACTAACGTCGCTCGCTCTGTGGGAACAGCCGATTAATGAGGAAGAACTGTGGAAATCCAAGATGCTGGTTCGTAGTCAAAGCCGAATGGCAATTGACGTCATTTCGAACCGCGTATCGAGGATTGCGACTCAGGAATTTCATTTCGGCAAGCGGTTGTCCGACGACGAGATGATCGACGAGATCGACCAGGTCTCAATTGAAGATTTAAAACAACTTGCTGCAGAAATACTACTTGCAGGACTGCCGAATCTGACAATTTCCGTGGTTGGGCCTGTTGATCCGCTTGGTGAGGAATATGGGGGTTTGGTGGAGTTGAGGGAATCGTTTGCTCAGATGGCAAGTTCCGCCGGTACTTCCGTTTGAATTTAGCCAGTTTCCAGGCCCGCTTGGACCTATGGTTTTGGAGACGACCGCTGTCGGTCGAACCAGATTACATCAAAGAGGAAAAGACACATGCCCATTCCTGAGAACATCCGCAACAACTGGATTGAAATTCAGAAGAAGTTCAACTACCCGGTGAACGCCATTGGCGTGAAGATTCCAGAGGCCGACACCAAGACGTTGAACGTCTGGAAGGAAGAAGGAATCGACCAGTACCAGCAACGGTAAACGTTGACAAATCCAAGGCGCCATTTGGTGCCTTGGTTGGCGAGATGAAGGCATGCCGGCCAGATTCTCAGTCCAAGTGAGACCCCTCCTGTATACTCGCCAATTCAAAGAAATTCTATGGACACCACTCTCCCGAAACACCTTGTCGATGCAGCTCAGGCACTGCTCTCAGGCGATCGTTTGACTCTCCCTGCGTCAGCTGACCTGGACGAGACATGCGTCACTTCCTGGTTGCTACAGGCGTGGTCCAGCGATTCAATCGAATCAACGGAACAGGCGCTCTATCACGCCTTGGAGGTTGATCCTGAGAATGCCCTCGCTAAAGCCGGGCTTGAATGGACTTCGAGCATGCACGAGTTGGCGTCTGCCATCACTGTGGAAGCAGAGAAGCAGGCTGCCGAGGCGGAAGCGAAGGAGGCTGAGCGATTAGAAGCCGAGCGATTAGAAGCCGAGCGCGAAGAAGCTGAGCGTGCGGCTGCTGAAGAGGCATCCGAGAACTCGAGTGAGACAGCCGAGTGTGAGGAAGCTGAATGTGAGACAGCTGA
>CALHZT010000202.1 GCA_938040995.1 uncultured Pirellulaceae bacterium
CGACGGACGTGGACGTCCATCGTACGTTTCGTTACCCGACATTCTCGAGTGCGAAAGCCACATGAAGTGCCGTGCCGATGTGGAAGATGGATTCGTCGGCTTTGAATTTTGGATGATGTAGTCCGTAGACGCAGCCATCCCCTTCGTTGCGCGAACCGACGGCAACGAAACAAGTCGGTGCGTGGTCGCCGTAGAATGCGAAATCCTCGCCACCCATGACGGGACTGCAGATGGGAAAATTGCCGCTTCCAACAATCGACTCGCCCATAGCAAAGACCTCTTCGAACAACGCGGGGTCGTTCGAAGTCGCCGGGTAGTCGATTCCGTCGAACTCGACGGTTGCAGTGCAGCGGTTGATGGTTGCAATTCCTTTGGCGACTTCGGTCAGTCGCTTTTTGAGGTGGTCTTTGTTGTCGGATGACAGCGAACGGATCGTTCCCATGAGTTCGACGGACTCCGGGATCACGTTGTAGATGCTGCCGCCGTGAATTGTCGTGAAACTGATGACACAGGCTTCAAGTGGATCCTGCTCGCGTGATACAAGTGTTTGCGCTTCGAGAACGATCTTGGACGCGGTGGTGACTGGGTCGATCGAAAGTTGCGGCATGGCCGCGTGGCCACCCTTTCCCGTGACTTTGATCTTGAACGAACTGGTAGATGCAAGAAAAGATCCCGGCCGACTTGTAAGTTGCCCGGATGGCAGCATCGGCCAGACATGAATCGCGAATACCTTTTCTACCTTCGGATTTGCCATCGCGCCTGCGTCGCACATTTGTTTGGCGCCGGCGCCACCCTCTTCGGCGGGTTGAAAAAAGAGCTTTACCGTACCCTTCAAGTCCCCTTCCATCTCTTTGAGGACTTTTGCTGCCCCAAGCAACATCGACGTGTGGCAGTCGTGACCGCACGCGTGCATTTTCCCTTCGGTCTGGCTGCGGAAATCCACGTCGGCTTCTTCGTGGATTGGTAGGGCATCCATGTCGGCTCGAAGGGCGACACAGCGCGAACTGTCGTTGCCGATCGTGGCGACGATTCCCGTTTGGGCAATGCCGGCTTCGTACTTCACACCGAGTTTGTCGAGTTCGGCCTGGACAGTTATCGTCGTTTCATGAAGTTCGTAAAGCAATTCCGGAGTCTGATGTAACCGGCGACGTATCTCGATCATCCAGGGTTCGATAGATTTTGTTTTGGCGAGGATATCGGCGGTTGCAGGTGCGTTCATTTTGAATCTCGGGACTTCAGTGTGTGGAAGCCAAGCCAGTATTTTGTACGATGGACGTCCACGTCCGTCGATGTGGGTTGCGGGCGGACGGACGAGGACGTCCATCGTACGGGCGCCTAGTGCTTGTGCCCGTGTTCGTAGTGTTCTTTTAAAACGTCTCTGGCAAAGTCGCCATTGAAGTACCGAAGCACCGAGTGGGCATGGTTCGCATCATTTTGCGTATTGTCGTACTCAATCAGTAATTCTTTGCCAATCACGCGGTAATAATGTGGCTCGCCGAGTTCCGTTCCGCCGGCCCAGGCGAAGAGTAAGCTGTCTTTCTCTGTTGCCAGCTGCTTTCTCAGGATGGTTACCTTTTCTTCGTCGAATCGTTCAAAGTAGAGACTCACGAGCTCATCAAATATCTTCTTTTGTTCTGCGTTCAGTTCGTTCACGGCGAGTCCCTCTTTGGAGTCCAACCTCGCCTGACTTTCTTCAGCCGTGATAATCTCCTGAGGCGCCTT
This sequence comes from uncultured Pirellulaceae bacterium, assembly GCA_938040995.1. GTDB lineage: Bacteria > Planctomycetota > Planctomycetia > Pirellulales > Pirellulaceae > CALHZT01. The sequence goes on from CALHZT010000202.1 coordinate 1,723, forward strand.
GGTGTTGAAAATCGCTTTTTCGCGTTGTTCATCGTTTAGCGACTTAACCAGTTGCCGGCCAAGGTCCTCTTCCTTGCCAAGCGGTCGCAAACCCTTGTGCGGGCCGGTCTGAACGGTGGCCGGATTGGTGCCGACAAATGCGGGAGTCAAGCTGACAATCGCGTTGTCGATCGAGCAGAAGTTCAGGGAGAGATGGTGTCCTTCGAACCTCCAGCCCCACGGGTCGCCTGAAGCAGGATTGCCGAAAATTGCCACGTAGTATTTCTTGGGATCACGAAAGCCAGGTCGCTTGTCCGTTTCGGCGAGTACCGATTCGAGCATCATGACTTCTTTGGATTGCTTGAGGCCCTCTTCACTGAGTGTGGTCTTCAGGATCTTGAAGGCGAGCGAACGTTGGCCTGCCGTCATTTCGCCCAGGGAAAGGCCGGCTCGTATCTTCGGGACGAAGTGCCAGTTTTGTCGTTCTTCATCGTTGAATTCAAAGTGGCTTTTTTTGCGCTGTTCTTCCGTGAGCGTGTTGGCCCATGTTGTTGCGGCGATGGCGGTCTCGGAAAGTGCTGCCGGTGGAGCCGCGGTTTGTGCTGTTACCAGGCCAGCGAGCAGCAAGAGTAAGAACGCCGGGAGTTTCATGTGTTTTCTCAATTCGAAGGAACGAGCTCAGGAAACACAATATAGCAATTCGGGGAGTGCAGGCGGAACTGCGACTTTAGCTGGCCGAGGGGGCCGTAAGGACGATGCCAGCCGCAGATTCGCGAAGGAGAAGCGAGCTCGCTTTGGTTCGCTGCGGTGGTCGATGGCGCAGCGATCACTCTAAGGCCCACCCGGCAGCTCACGCAGCCGGCTCGCCGGGCGTGAGGCACTGGAAGAGGGCGGAAGTGGTTGTCGAGTCGCATTGAACTCTTTGCAGCATTCGGCCGGTTCGCCAGAGGCGGCACCGCGGGGATTGCTGTCAAACGAAAATGGACGCGCCGTGGCGCGTCCTTTGAACAAATGGCTTTTGTCTCAATTTGTTATTTTGATTTGAGTTCTTCGACTTCTGATTTGAGTTCGATCAATTCACGAAGTAGTTTTTCGATCTGGTCCTGTTGGGTTTCCATGGAATCCCGGATCGCCTTTAGGTCGTTTTGGAAATCGTCGATCGGAGCCTGGGAAGATTCCCGCATGCGACGTTCTATCGCCTTTTTGTTTCGCGCGCGTTGGTCCTCTTCCAGCGATCGGTGTTGTTCCATCATTTCCTTTTGAACCTTGATGGCTCTGTCACGGGCTTCCATCGCTTGAGCCTTGGCTTTTTCAGCCTGCTTCATGGCTTGTGCCCGCTGTCGCTCCGCATTCTTTTTCATGCGTGCGGCTTCTTTTTTCGCCCTCTCGACTTCCTTTCCGGCTCGCTCCATGGCGGCGCGGACACCCTCCTGAATTGAGTCGGAATCGATCTCAATCTCAATGTCGATGTCTTCGGACATTTCTTCTGCCATTGCCCGCATCTTGTCGACAAACGACTTAACGTCCTGCTCCTTGATTTGAAGGTCGTCCCAGGGGATGTCTTTGACACTTTCGAGTGAATCGACGATCTGTTCCATCAGTGGCTCGATGGGCATTTCTTTCAGAAGATCTTCATTTTCCTCGATGGCCTCTGCGAAGGTCGCCTTTTCCTGCTCAAGCTTCTCGCCCCAATCCTCCCAACGCTCGGCGAACTTCTCGCCCCAATCTTCCCACTCATCAGCGTGTTCTTCGGCCCATTCTTCCCAGCGTTCGGCCAGGTCTTCTGCCCAGTCTTCAAATCCTTCAGCAAACTCTTCGCCCCAATGCTCGGCGTGTTCTTCTACGGCCTCGGCGACTCGCTCCATCCGCTCTTCAACTTCCTCAGCGATTGCTTCTGCATTCTCTTCGATTTCGTCAGCAGTCCCTTGCTTTCTGGCAGATTCCTTTTTCGCTTTCCTTTCGCTCTCGCTTGCGGCTTTGCCCTTTTTGACCTCGTTCTCTCGCGCCTTGATCGACTTGGCGACTTTCTTAAGTAGCTGTTCGAGAGTGTCCAGGCTCACGTCGTCGAGCTTCACCTCTTCAACCAGTTGCCGGACTTCTTTTTCCAGATCGTCTTGCCGCTCGTCAGCAAAGCATGGGGCGAGGCCGAGGACCAAAGTGAATAGAAAGGTTAGCGCGAGTGATCGTTTCATCGAAGGCTCCTGGTCGGCGAAAGGTAGCTGATCGAAAAATCTCAGGGTTTGTTTCGCAAGAAATTAGACAGCTTCTGTCGCCAATTCGCCAGAGAAGTCGAAAACTTGGAAGATAAATCGGCGATTTGCCGAAACTCTTTTGAACGAGGCTATAAGTGGTCCAGCGATAAGGAGGCAGGTCTCATTATTGCCGCTTACCAAGTCGAATTTCTTCCGTCTACCCATTGCCGCAGTGTTCGCAATGTTGATTCCAGGCCGAATTGTCTCGCATTCGCATGAACCCAATCAACGGTTCCCTACGGTCGGCTGCGCTGCCTACTGGTGCTGATTGCAGCGAGTTTTGGCTCTGCAAACGCCGTGTTCTAGTGTTTCTAGTGCAGAGACCCCGAATTGCGTTGATAGCGAGCGCCAGTGCCCTTGCATGAAGCGGTAAAACGGCTCGTAAATCAAAGCTTTCGAGTCGACCATGCAAACGCATTCCCGATCTGAAAAAATATTCCGAACTGATCTTCCTGAATCGATTCGATCAAATCGTCTACGCAGCTTACGGTCGGCCGAAGCGATGCCGCAATTACGATCGAAGGCCTTGACAAGTGTCAAAATCGGTATAAAATACGCAGAGGCACATAGCATTCTTCCTAAATCGTCTCGATCCAGTCGTTCACGCAGTTTACGGTGGACCGAACTGATGACAAAATTATGGTCGAATCCTTGACACGTGTCAAAATTGGTATATCTTAAGGTTTCAAATACAACTTCACTAACTAGGATAATTGGGGGAAGCTATGGCGAATAAAGTTAGTCTATTGTCCGTTAGCGCTTTAGTGTTGGCGCTCGCGACGTTGGTGTCGGTAGGAGAAGCGTCTATCATTTACAATGTTGCTTCGGACGCTAATACCGTGCAGTCCGACGGAGGTGGCGCTGCTTCGGTCGCTGATGGGTGGAGTGACCGAGCCGACCACGGAACTGATGGGAATGTTTATGAGTCCGTAAATGTGGTTGGTGAAGAATTGACCCACACTGTCACTGGGCTTGCCGATCCGTCTTACCAGGTCTACTCCTGCTTCTACGTTGCCGCCAGTGGAACGAACAATTGGTATAACGAGACGGGACTTACCAGCGGTGCTCTGTCTGTTTTTGGTTCGCCAGATGAAATGCCTCCGAGTCATTCAACAACTGGCGTATCGCAGGCTAGCAGCCTGCAATTTAGTGGTACTCCTCCGTTGTTTGATTCACAAGGTGGTGGAGCGAACATCGAATTGTACTGCGTTGATTTGGGCGTCGTATCGCCAGTAGGTGGTGCAATTGACGTCTTCGTCGGCAACTCTACCGGCGGTAACCGTGTTTGGTTTGATGGAGTCGGTGTAAAGTCTGTTCCTGAACCAGCGGGCATCCTACTGCTTGCCGCAGCCTTTTTGGGTTGCGTCGTTTCCGTCGTTCGTCGACGTCGCTCGTAATCGAAAATCGGTACAAAAAAGTAGTCATCCTTGGAAGCTCGCATTTTCATGCGAGCTTTTTTTGTTTGCCCAGCGAAGCTGTCAAACCATCGTAAGTGAACCTGTTTCGGCGTCGGGGCGATCATGTAAAAAAGTTGCGGCCCGATCGTGAACACGATAAACGGGAAAGCGAGGACAGCGACGGTCTTTCGGCCAGTCAAATCTTGTCAAAACGTCCCAACGCTGAAATTATTGAGGCGTGGCGAGTGGTCAATGAGCGATGTGAGATAGCATTCCGTTTGCCTGGAAAAACGGAGTGGAGCCATGTTGAGACACAACTTCGCAAGGAGTATCCATGGCCGAATGCGTCAATGATGCACAACGGCTGAGCTTCGGCTCAGCCGCCTTTTGCGTTTCCAATGCCGGCGGATTCCAGATCTCGTCTTTCTTAATGAGCAAGTTGAGAATAGTGAGCAGCTTTCGCATGCAAGCTATTCGCTCAACTTTCTTCGGCTTTCCTTTGGCCAGTAATCGTTGATCAAAACGACTGGATTGGAGGGTACACGAGCGTTGGCATACAGAGCGCACTGCGAACGTAGGCACGGCCTCCAAACGTCTTGCGCTTACCCAGTTTCTGCCCGGTATGATTGTTTATGGGAGCGACTCCGGCGAGCTTGGCGACTATGCCACGGTTGAGCTCGCCGAGCTCCGGCAGTTCGGTGAGAAACGTGCCAATATCAATCGCCCCATCGTTTATCGCCCAAGGTTTTTAAAGTGAATTTCGCAGTTTTCAGAATTTAATTAATTCTTGACCCGTTAGGCGGCGAGCGCTACACTCAAAACTTAAGTATTCCTCCTTTGTTCCGCATACGTCCATTGCTGTGTCGAAAAGAGCGTCCATTGTGACCGGAAAAAGCCAGCCTCTACCTTCGGTGGTGAGTGTTGGATGTCGTCGGTTGTCAGTAGACCAAGTTTGATCGAGATTTAGGCTACAACTCCGAGGCATCACCGATTCTGTCTTCAAAAATTGCAACAAATGCGCCCGTCCGGGGCGTGTCTGTTGACTTTTTTGTTTGGATAACGTGGTCTTCATCGACCCAATTTTTTCACTTTTCAAATGGGGTAAGAACTTATGAAATTGACTCGATTTTTGCTGCTCGCTGTTTCTGCGTGCATTTGTGTTGGAACCACGCAAGCACAAAACTTTCTGACACCATCCGATTTCATTATCGCAATTGACGAAGACCCTGCTTCGCCGCAAAGCGACTACCCAAGCGGGGAAGCTCCGTTATTCGCACTTGATAACAATCCAAATACAAAATATCTCAACTTTGGTGGTGATGCTGGTCCGGCTGGATTTATCTTCACTCCTTCGGCGGGTGCAACGACCATCCAGAGCATGATGATGAACACCGCCAATGACGCTGAGGGTCGCGACCCTGCAACCTGGATCGTCTTTGGAACAAACGATCCCATCTCCAGCGTCGACAACGGAGACGGGAATGGCGAGATGTGGACTCAAATCGCCGCTGGCGACGCCATGCTTCCCATCGACCGTTTCGCAGCCGGCCCAGTCTACTCGTTCCCAAACTCGACCGCTTACACTTCCTACCGAGTCGAGTTTCCGACGTTGCGAGACAACAATAACGGTTGCTGCATGCAGATCGGCGACGTCAACATTTTTGAGTCGACGGATGCGAGCGGAGCAATCGTCGGACTTGGTGATGCGGCACTTGCATATGGCCCCGTTGCGTTCGAATCAAGTTATCCGGCTGGCGAAAATCCAGGGAATGTCATCGACGGTACGCTCAACAAGTACCTGAACTTTGGTGGAGCGAATTCCGGATTCATCGTGACTCCTGGCGAAACGAATCCGCTGGGCGGCTTCCGAATCACAACGGCAAATGATGCACCGGAACGTACCCCTTCGGAATACGAAGTTTATGGAACCAACGATGCGATCGTCAGCGCGGACAATGGCAATGGACTTGATGAAAACTGGGTCTTGCTTGACTCAGGCTCTCTCTCGCTTCCCGCCACGCCAGACACCATGGGATCGATCGTTGCTGTGGATAATACCGACACCTACACGTCATACAAACTGGTCTTTACTGATCTGGTCGATGCGGGTGCAGCAAACAGCATGCAGCTCGCCGAAGTCGAGTTCTTTGCGGTTCCGGAACCGGGGTCGGCAGGGGCATTGCTGCTGGGCGGAATGATTTTGGGAATGTTCCGTCGTCGCAGATAAGCGATGGTGAAAAACTCTCAGGCCGGGCATCGACGATGTTCGGCCTTTTTTTGATTGCCCAGGGAAGCTGGCAAACCCAGTCGAGATACGAAAAACGGCACCGGGTCTGACCAGGTATCTTGAAATCAGTCGAATGGAATATCTTTTTGCCTGGTATCCGATGTTCGCGTAAATGCATTTACGGCGGGGATCAACGGCTTTCTACTGACTTGGCAAGGGACACTGCAGGTGAACCTACGGGGCGTGTGGGAACTCGCGTATTGAGAAGGTATAGAACGTCTCGTCGGTTGGAACGACGAGCATGACTTGCCATTGCATAGATCCGTCATCGTCGGTTGATTCGATAAATTTGAGATAGCTGCCGCGAGGGAGCCTCTCGGCATCGATAAGGTACTTGAACTCTTCCTGAAGATTGCCGTTGCTGACAAACCGCAGCATGCCGAGTATTTCGCCTTTGCTAATTGGGTCTTCATCCAGTTCAATCAGCTTTTCACGCGTTGCGACGTTGAAGTCGCTGACGACACTACCGACGGGTACCGATGTGCCGAAACGTCCCTTGCGGAAAATCCCGAGGGCGATGCAGGCGAGAGAGACGACGATTAGAAGCAGTTGAATATTAAATCGCGGTCGAATATTAAATCGCGGTCGAATCATCGCCACTCTTGCTGACCGAGAGGAAATGGCACTTGGTTTAACTAAAGCACTCTTCGACAGCGAAACGGATGATCTTTCTCAGGCATTCGTCGTCGAGCGGAGGTTGCGGAATCGTATCTGCCAAGGCCGCGTTCGTGTTCGTTTTGTCAAACGTTGGCTCGTCGCCCCAGAATACCTCGAACTGAGTGGCGTAGTCGAAAAAGAGCTTTTCGAACTCCGTGCGCTCCTCTTCCGGAATCGTTTCGCCGATGCACACAATTCCTTCATAGTCAAAATACTTCCCCATGGCCTCAACAATTCGGGACGAGGTCGTGGCTTCGGAGGGAGTCAAGTGGTAGGTGTCGCCGTGCAATTCTGGCGTCGTAATGATGTGAGTCATCGCGTCAGCGACCCAATCCACCGTGATCAAGTTTCGCGGCTCGGTTCCTACGAACGGTAACCGAATGTTTAGCTTGACCGTTCCCTCGGCACCGCCTGATCGGGCCATCTTCATGACTTGCGTGGTGAACTGGATGTAGTGGTACAGTCCGAAATCAGGAGCCGTCGTTGAACCGTCTCGCGAATCACCGACGACAATGCCTGGGCGGATCACTGTCAGCGACTTGATGTGTTCGGCGCCACGAGTCATCTGTTCGGCTTCGAACTTGGAGCGTTGATAGTCGTTCGCAAAGTCCTGATTCTCATCCAGTTCCGTTTCGAGACAAACGCCTTCACGTAAACCGGTTATATAAGCCGTTGAAACGTGGAAGACCTGTTCGATCTCGGCGAACTTGCACAAGTCGAGCATGTGCTGTGTTCCGTTCACGTTACTCAGATACGGATCCTTGGTGCGATCATTGTCCGGAGCATGGAACCGAATCGAGGCGGCGTTGTGTATGACGGCTTTGCAGTTGGCTTCGAACCAGTCGAGTGCGTTGTCGTCGAGGCCGAGCATTTCCTGCGTGATGTCGCCAGTGAAAACGATCGGTTTCGGAAGCTCACGCCCTTCGGCTGCTTCGAACTGTTTCACCAACTCCATCACGCGGTCCGCAGCCGTCATGTCACCCTTGGCTCGGGCGATGCAAACGACGGGAACATCCTTGGCCAGCAGGCGTCGCAAGACATATTGGCCAATGAAACCGGTAGCGCCGGTAAGGAGAGTGTACTTCTTCATCAAGTTTCAGTCCGTGGCAGTCAGCAATCCGTTAGGGGCACGATTTGCCCAGTAATAATAGGCTAGAGGGGGCAGGGCGGCAGGGCAATACCAGATGAGTTGCGATGCCTCTCAGTCGAAGGTTTAGGATCGCTCGATCAACTAGAGCTTTGTTCAATTTGGTGTAGCGTCGCAAAACCAGAATATCCCTCGCTCACGCAGCGGGTTCGAATTCAGGACGCTACACCAATTGGAAAACCGCTCTAGTGCCGAATCTCCGTTCATGATGACTCAATTGACGGCCTATGGCGCCTATTGCCGTCTTCCCCGCGAACGCGGGTACACACTCGAAGCGTATTAACGCTCAATGCCTTTCCCTGCATCAAAAAGCCAATTCGATTCAATGGATTCCCGCCTGCGCGGGAAAGACGGAGGAAGATCAGGCAGTAATTTCACGAACGATCCTTAGCTTAGCAGCTTCACTTGATTGGAAGTTGGGGCATCGTCCTGAGAATTATTCTGCGCTGCTGTCCTTGTTGCCTGGGAAAAGGCCTTTTGAGAAAGGCAGCTTGTCAAAGAGCGATTTCTTCTTGTCACTCTTCATCGCTTCGTCGCTGGATTCTGGACCTTTCTCTTCCTCAAACTCGACCATCAAATCTGCATGCAGTTCAAGCCCCTCACCGCTGACCAGCAGGCGGGCATCGAGTCCATGAAACCACTTCAGAAGCGCCGGCGAATACGACTGCACGTCGACGAGTGATAACTGATCACCCCAGGAAGTGCTTCGCCAATGCTCACAATCGCCTTGCATGGCCAGCTGATATTCGCCGTCGAGCGGGCAGACAGGCGTCATGTTCACCAACCGCTTTGTCAGCTCGGGACCGTCGGCAACAGGTAGGCCGAGTAGCGAAGTCCACTGATGGAACACTTGTGCGTTTCGCAAGGAACCTTCTGTGGCTCGAACAGCCGCGATGCCTTTCACAGCCTCGGTGAGCGAGCAGTCGCCGAGTTCCTTGACCGTCAGCCAGAGTTGACCAGGGTTCTTCGTCGGTTTTGTCTCAATGGTTGGCGGCAAGTCGTTTAAGAGGTTGTCATCCCACACGATCGCTCCGTAGTTGTCCAAAGGCCGACCGATCAGTCCCAGCGGGCCGTAAAAATTTTCATCATTGGGATTTGCCGGGTCGCGCCTCCACCAACGTCGATCAAATGCGGCGTTGGCCGGCTGGACGACGGTTGTGACAGGTAACTGTTTTGCCAGCCGCAATAGCTCCAACAATTTTGTGCTGAAGATGGGCGGGATGTGTTCGCCATCTGCCACCGACAATCGCACATGCGAATCGGCATTTGTTGCCGTCCAGCTCCGGTTCACAATCGCTTCGGCACTGATGACGGCATCTTCCGGCGTATCGAATCGTCTCGCGCGACTCTCGCCGAGAAGTCCCATCAGGATTGTTGCATTGCTTCGCTGCAGTGGTGCCACGCGCGCATCGACAATCAATCGTTCGCTCTTCGTGCCGTTGGGGCGATTGGGGACTTTTTCGCGGCGAATCCGGGCGATGACTGGATCAATCGCCGCCCAGTTACCAACGTGATGATTCGCGAATCGCGACCACATCTGATCTTCCTTCGGCGAAAGGAAGTTCACCGGGACGTCGGCGATCGGCAAGAACGTTCCAACGGCGCCGCGTAAACTGTCGACGGCGGAGCCGCCTTGCCACATTGGTCGGGATCCGTCACTTCGCAAGCCAAAATTCGGTGGCAACATTTGCCGCGCCTTCAGATCCGCGACCATATCGCCAGAACTGATGGCAGCGACGGGTGATCCGGCGGCGGCCTGGGCGGCCATGACCGCCTTGTCAGCAGCCACGGCGACTTCGAGTGTGGTCAGTTCGGCTCGAGCCCGCATTCGGCGCATCAATTCAGTCACATAAGCCGGCTCGGTAAGCGACTTGAGAAAGTCGGTAGAAACGTAGGCAAAAACGTAGTCCTTCTTCTCAGGCGGCATCAACCATCGTGCGTATTGAAACTCCGGCAACTCCGCCAGAGTATCCTGCGACTTGTTCAGCGAATTCGTTCCGAGGAACTGTCGGACCATCGTTTCCGAATTGGAGATGAAGTGATACCCGTCGTCTTCGACGTGGAATGATCGTAGTTCAAAGCCCGGTGTCGATAGCAGCGAGACGTCATGGTCAGCAATCGTTCGCGTTTCGAGCGTTGCACCCTGCTCCTTCCATTTCTTCAAGGCGTCACGACGGAGATTCTTCAAGCCGCTGGCCAATAGCTTGCTGTCGGACTTGAGGATGACGCCGAATGCCGGCCCGTCGATCAGGAAGATGTCACGGCCGACGAGGGCGACGTCGGAGATGAGCTGATTGCCGATCAGTTCAGCGAATGGCAGCTTTTGAATGTTCAGCTGGCGCTGAACTTTCGCCGATGAGTCGCCCCGAAAGCCACGAAGCGTGATCAGCCGGCTGAGTTCTTCGCCATGTTCTTCGAGCAGCCGGGTTGCCCAGAGCATGTTGGTGTATCTGCCGAAGCGGATATAAAAACAGTTGGACGGCACGCGTTCTGCGATCGGCTCGATCTCCACATCGCCAAGCGGCTTTGCTGGCGTGGTTGACCATCGAATAGGTTCTGGGATCGGTAAAGCTGCCGGGGTGGCAGGATTGCGGTCGAAAGCGACGGCTCGCAACATGTCCGCACGCAATCGACTGGTGCCAAGAATGATCTCATCCATTTGGCCGATAGTCGTTGGGCGATCTACCGGATGCCTGTTGATTCCCAACCGCCACAAACCCATTCCCGCCAGGTATGACTCGACTGGTCGGGGGCGACTGCTGTCACGAAGCCGGTCGCCGAGTGGACCCCAGATGTGCTTCCACCATTTGCGCGATAACCGGGCGTGTTTTGCCGGTCGATGCGGTTCGGGAGTGATCAGAATCTTCTCGCCAGATCCGCCGATGGTAACTTCAAAAGGCGTCGAACCCGTAAACAGGAAACAAATTCCCGTTCGCTTGGGGGCTTGCGGCAGGTTGCCGTCCATTTGCGACGACAGCCGCCGGAGCAGCCCCGGATGTTCGAGGATTGGAAAGAGAATTCGGTCAGTCGTCGGGTGGATGCCCGTCGCGCGACACTGCCACGATTCGTTTCCATTGGACTCTACGGGAAATGAAATTTCGCACACGCCAAATGGCTCGCCAGCGACAGCCTGAACACGTGCTCCAGCGGCGGAAGCGAACTGCGGAAGTACCGCGCAGATCGCTATCGCCAAGAGGGCCAAAATCGTCAACGGGATTTGTTTTGGCATGCGAAGGAATCGACGGCAGGCAATGCGAGTTGGCATGTCTTAAATGTGGTGGAACCAACGTGAAGGAAACGAGCGAAGCAACGGATAGAGACTGATGCCTGTGTTCAGCGGGAAAGTCGGCACCGGTTGTGGCAGGGCTCTTATTCTAGCGAATCTTTCGTTTTGCGAGCAGTCCTCTCCGCAGTGCGTTTGGCGTCCTGATTGGCAGCAATTGGATTGGCAGCGATTGGATTGGCAGCGATTGGATTGGCGGCTTTGACAAGGCAAAGCTGATCCTTGCGAAGGAAATACTTGCATTCGTCGACGACGACACATCCTGCCGACAGGTTGGGGTCGCTCAGAGCCGAACGCGGAACGATCATGCGGGCGTGTTCGGAACGTGCAAGAAATGAAAGAGCTTCCGGAGTTGCATCTTTTGCGAAGTGTTTTACCGCCGACCCGGAATAGAACACCCATGATGGCTCAAGCCGGTCAAAGCAGGCGAGTTCCATATTGTTAGTACCTGCCGACAGTTTATTTGGCAGGATGTTGGCATACTCCTGCCGCTCGCTAATGGCCTGCGTCGCAAACCCGTGTAATGCGACCACAAAAGCGATCGCTGCGACGCCGTAGGCAAATGTCGAAAAACGAAAATCTCTTTGGTATCTCCTCCACAATCCAACCGCACCGCCGATCGCCGGAATGCCGCCGATCGCCGCCAGCCAAATGGCGACTGGTTCATTGGGAAATGTGTCTCGCAAGGCGATTGCCAATCCGACGATCATCGCGAGCCCGCCGACAGATCCGATCGTCAGACCGGCTGTCCACCATCGCGTAGGCACGCGTTTGGGTAAGTCTTCTGCGACTTGTGCAACATAAGCCGCCATCAGGATTGCGATCGCCGGATAGCACGGCGCAATGTAGCTGGGCAATTTCGTTTGAGCGAGCGAAAAGACGCCGACGTAAACGGCGATCCAGCAGGTCATCAGGATCGTTAAGTCGCGTTGCCCTTCATTGATATCGTTTGTTCGCTTGTTGATCGTCGAATTAGTCGTGAGAATTGTTGGGATCGTAAAAACAGACCATGGAAAGCAACAAACAAGAATCGCGACTGGATAGTAAAACAGTGGCGATCCACCATGCCCTTCCATCGACCGTGTCGCACGTCCAAGGTTATGTTCGCCGAAGAACTCCATCAGCCACAAGCCATCCGTGCGCCAGCCGACCCACGCGTACCATGGTCCCGCAATAAGCAACGCAATCGAAATCGCCGTAACCGGACGCATTGCCCAGCACGTTTCAAGGAAGTGGCGTGGATGAAACGCGGGCATCACTTGCAGCAGTCGATGGCGCTTCTTGAGGTGCACGCGTTTTTCGCGCTCTTTAATTTCGGCTGACGGCAGTCGTTTGATCAGGCAGAACAAACCGATGACTGCCGTGGGTAACACAAGTCCGACTGGGCCTTTTGCGAGTACGGCAAGTCCCATCATGGCGTAGATGACGAGTGATTGGCGAAAGCCGGGAAATTGGAATGATGAGCCAGTGTCGCGATTCGCAGCCGACTGAAAATGGGCGAATGCAACGATGGCGGCAGTGGTAAAGAAGATCAGCGTTGAATCCGGAGTCGCCGCGCGAGCGACCACTGGAAACATCACGAAGGTTGACAGGATGATGCCTGACCATAGTGCAACTTTGGGATTGAATTGTCGCCGGGCGATCCACCACGTAAGCCATACGGTTCCAATCGCGAGCAGTGCTGATGGGAGCCTGGCCGAAAATTCAGAAACACCGAATGTTGAGTAGCTTGCCATCATCAACCAGTACAGAAGAACTGGTTTGTGCGTGCGGATTTCGTCGTTGAACCAGGGGACGACCCAGTCGGATCGTTCCAGCATCTCGCGGGCGCAACCCGCGTTTCGCGGCTCATCACGATCCCACAGCTTGGCGCCTCCAAGATTGGTCAGGAGCACGAGGCTCGCGATACCGATGATTAGCAGCGCGTGTTGGGAGCGAATGAATGGCAACGGCGACTTCCTTGTAACGCCTGGCGATGGAGTGGAATTTCGAAGCGGAATTCCATATTCGACTATCGTGGCCGATCTGCCCGATTCGGTAAATATGAATGCTGGGAGCAGCTGTGCGTAGTGAAAAACAGCGCAATGCAGCACCACTTATCACAAAAGCCGCGTTGGAATCGCAAGATCAGGCAGAGATCCGCGTTAATTATCAGACGCGCTCGAAGAGCCGGGAGGCTGGGGCCGGAGAGCTTTCGCAAAGTTGGCGAATTCAACCATGTTATTGCAGAAGGCAGTTGCCTGCATCTGTTGGCGGATCTCATCGTTGAGGGCTCGTCCACCAACCGCCACCGCTGCGTACTGGGACGCCTTCTCGTAGAATTTTTCATACTCTCCTATGAAGCGTTTTGTGTCGCTGATCTTGGAAAGGCTCAGCCACATGATGCGTGGCCTTTTGTCGCAAACAGCCAAAGCGAGACTCTCCAGAGGCACGTTTGATCCAAGGGAAGTCGCGTGAAATCCCACCTCGTGGAGTACGCTTTCAGCCATCAATGTTGGAATTGTGTAGGGGTCGCCTTCGATCGAACCACCGATCGCGAGCGGAGCACTATGGATGGGCCGCGGCATTGTTTGTTGCAATCGGTAGAACGTCCTTGAGATCAGGTTCGTCCCGAGTCGTTCCTGGTAGACACTCACCTCGCCCGTTTGCCATTCTTCGCCAATGCCGTGCAAGACGGGCGTTATGACTTTGTCGCAGATTTTCGCAATCGTAATTCCAGAGAGGAACAAATCAAAAATGATTTGATTTATCGCGTCCCCGTTGCCTGCCGTAATCGCGGAGTGCAGTTCAGATTGCCCGCGATCGAGGCACCATTTGCCCTTCCCTGAGTTCGCTGGCAATCCAAGCGATTCCGGGTTTTGCAGCTCGAGATCGCCGGATCGAACCAACTGGACGATGTCAGTCAGTCGCAGCCTCCGATGGTTTCCTGCCGTGCGAATCGACGGAATCTTCTCCGCGTCGCACCAGCGTTTCAGCGAAGATTCGCTGATTCCAATCGCCTTTGCGACTTGTTTTGTAGTGAGAAGTTGTGGCATATCGGCCAATTTTCAGGCGACTACGGGTTGTGGATTTGTGTCTTGGTGGACGTTTCGGTCGAATATGGTTGGCGATCCGCTTGAAGCGTTACTTAGTTATAGTATCGCCTGTCTTTGGAGCGGCCACGTAAATTAGAGCAATTTTTGCTGTTATTTTAGGGTATTCTGGTTGGGGGTTATGAATCGGCACCGAGGTCGGTTTGACACTTGCGAATCCGCAGTGGTCGATGTACGATGTGAGCGGATTGAACGAATTTGATCGAAGGCTGAGCGAAGGGAATTGGTATGATCGCCAAAACGACTCAACGAACAACGCGTGCAAAATCAACGAAAACCGCTCGAAAAGCGACGAAATCCGCGAGCAAGGCGACGAAAACCGCGAGCAAGAAGCTCACGAAGGCCCAACGTGAGCGGCAGGCTCTTCGATTAAGAGCTGAGCAGATCGTTCATCGGGAGCTTGCCTTCATCGATAACCCTGGATTTCGGGAGATGGAGCAATCGAAGGCCAGAGAGCCGGAATTGCCGCTCGACGCGGCTCCGAGTCTTCCGTCGCACGTCGCTCGGGACATGCCGGCTCATTTGGCTCGTTTGTGCGAAGTCAAACTGCTCACGCCGCAGCAAGAAGTCGACTTGTTCTGCTGGTTGAATTATTACAAGTATCGCGCGAACGCACTCCGTTCCCAGTTGAACCCGAAGCGGCCCAGTCGCAAGAAGGTCGAAAGTATCGAGTCTTGGGTGGAGCGTGCGAATCAGATTCGCAATCACATTATTCGATCCAACACGCGACTGGTAATCTCCATCGTCAAGAAAGCCGCCGACGAGAAGAATCCGTTCGACGAGCTTCTCAGTGAGGGAATCTCCTGTCTGATTCGCGTCGTCGACAAGTTCGATTTTGATCGTGGGTTTCGATTCAGCACTTACGCGACTCGGGCCGTTCAGCGGGAAGTATGGCGACTGATTCAACGTAATCATCGGGATCGGCAACGCTGGGCGACTGGAATCTCCGATTCATTTGATCATTCGGAAAGCCGTGAATTGGCAGATCGAATTGACGAATTGACGTGGAAGCGACTCACTAATCAGATGGGCGAGATTCTGCAATTGCTCGACGATCGCGAAGCACACATCGTTCGCGAAAGGTTTGGGATGAATTCTGCCGGCAAGAAGCGAACGTTCCAGAGTCTCGGTGAAGAACTAGGCGTCTGTAAAGAACGCGTCCGGCAGCTGGAAATTCGCGCGATGAAGAAGCTTCATGGTGCGGCTCGCGAATTGGGAATGCACAAGCTCGAAGTATGATGCAAAACATCGTCGCTATTCACACTTACGCCACGTTAGCAATGGTCGGACTCATCTGGTTTGTCCAGGTGGTTCATTACCCAATGATGGCAGATGTCGGCAAAGTCGACTTTGCAAAGTATGAAGAAATTCACCAAAGTCGCACGACTTGGGTTGTGGCCCCTTTCATGCTCGCAGAGGCAATCACTGCAATCTGGCTGTGGCGATTCTCGCCGGATAATGTTCCGGGACATCTCGCACTTATCGGCGTAGTCCTGCTCGCAATCGTTTGGGGATCTACATGCGCTCTGCAGGTTCCTGCGCATGCACGATTGGCAACCGGCTTTGACGTCGCCAGCCATCAATTCCTGGTGACCTCGAACTGGATTCGTACTTTTGCCTGGTCGGCTCGAGGTGCCGTCGCGATTCTAATTTTCCGTGAATCTCTTTCGCAGCTGCCGCAGCTGCCATAGGCGACTTTGTAACTCCAGCGGGCTGCTGGCGTTAGTTCGTTCCGCGTTTCGACGAGGCGAATTGCTGGCCGTGTGTGGTATCCTGAGGTTTCGCGATACGACCCGTCGAACTCAGAGACTTGCTATGCACCGTCGTAAGTTTGTTCATTTGTCCGCCGCCACGTTGACCGCCAGCCTGGTTCGCCCATTGTTTGCTTTACCCGGAAGCGACCCGTATTTCAGCACGATTGGTTTGCAGTTGTGGACCGTGCGAGAGCAGATGGAAAAGGATGCTGCCGGTACCATCAAAGCGATTGCCGATGCGGGATACAAGCAAGTCGAAATTGGTGATCCTACTGACAAAGATCTGATCAAGTTGGCAAATGACAATGGGATGAACATCACTTCGTCTTTCATGAACTGGGAAGTCCTCGGGAATCCCGATTCGGAAGTGTATGGCAAGTTCGACAGTCTCCTGGAATCCGCCGTTGAGAATGGCCTCAAGCATCTGGTGTACGGTTACGTGGGCAAGGGGTTTCGCGAAACAGCGGATCAGTACAGGCAGATGGCGGAAAAATGCAATGCGGCAGGTGAATCGTGCAGCAAGGCGGGTATTCAGCTTTGCTACCACAATCACGCGTTCGAGTACGAGAAGATTGACGGCGATCGAACCGGATATGACATCTTCATTGACGAGTTTGACAAAGAGTACGTCAAATTCGAACTCGACGTTTTCTGGGCGAAGCTTGGGGGGTGGGACCCGATCCAAACGATGCAGAAACTGGATGGGCGCATCTCGCAATTGCACCTGAAAGACCTCGCGAAAGACACGCCTGTCATTTATGACGAGGGAAAGGTTCCGGAAGAAGCTTTCAAAGAGGTTGGCAACGGTACCATCGACTTTGCAAAAGTACTGAAGCTTGCGAAGAAGATTGGTGTCGAGCAATGTCACGTTGAGCAGGATCAGTCGCCGGACCCGATCGCCAGCATTGGCGAAAGCTACCGGTATCTGGAAAAGATGTAGAAGCTATTTCGAAACCTGAATCCGGAAGTTTGTAGTACCGCCTTTAGGCGGAAATTCCGGACTCAATTCCGGCTAAAGCCGGTACTTCGAACAGATTTGAAATAGTTTCTGGAGGATTTATTCGGTTGCCGTGGTGGTGGTGGCACTTGTGTTGACACAGCAGAGAGTGAGCCATTCCATGGGGCTGCCTGGCGATGACGGATCCATCAACTTTTCGGGAGGCTGGACCGGTCGCGTGATATTTGTCACGGTTGCTGTTTATTTTGTCCTCGGGCAATGGTGGGTAACATGTTCGCTCATCAAGTCATGCCTGACCGTCCGCGGTCTGCGTTCGAAGTTGTGGGCCAGTTGGCTAATCATTGCAGTCATTTGTGCTTTTCCGATGCATGCTCAGGGCGGATCAGTACTTGCTTTTTGGGTTCGCTACATCGCGATTTCGATGCTCACCCTGACGTTGTCGCTTTTGTACTTGCGAAGGCAGGGGGTGCGGTTGAGCCGTTCGCCCGATTGGTGGAGTTAAAGGCAGTTTTCTTGTGCCGGGAAGCAACGCCTGGGGCAGTTCGTCGTGTGCATGGACGGAATTGATGTTCGGTTGGTTCAGGAAACGTCACCGCAAGAAGCTCATTGCCCAGCCGTTTCCACGGCCATGGCAAGAGTTGCTTCACAATAATCTCTGGCAATATCGGCAGTTGAGCGTTCCCGAGCGGAACAAGCTTCACGAGTGCGTGAAAGTGATTGTTGGCGAATCTTACTGGGAAGGGTGCGAAGGTCTCGAAGTCAGCGATGTCATGAAGGTGACGATCGCCGGGCATGCGGGCATGATGTTGCTCGGGACCAGCGGATATTATTTTGACGGCGTGCGTTCGATCCTCGTTTTTCCGCGCGAATTTGAGCGCAGGCTACATACGGTTGTGGAAGAGGATGAAGTTCGTGCGGGTGAGGCGTGGCAGGACGGGCCGATACTCCTGTCGTGGCATCATGTCCTCAGTGCTACAGCGCCAGGAAATGGATACAACATCGTGGTGCATGAGTTCGCGCATCACCTTGATGGATTGGACGGCGAGATGGGCGGAACTCCGATCTTCGACAGCGAAGAGGACCAACAGGAATGGGCGGAGGTCATGGAGGTCGAGTTTGCCGATCTCTGCGGTGCGGCTTCGCGAGGGCAGTGGACCATTCTTCAACATTACGGTGCAAAGAACAAAGCGGAGTTCTTTGCTGTCGCCAGTGAGTGTTTCTTCGAGACGCCGGTTCGCATGAAGCGAACACATGCCGAGTTGTATGATTTACTACGGCGCTTCTATAACCAGAATCCGGTAGATTGGGTGGCTTAGTTTGGGCTCTTTGGTAGCCGGAGTGGCAACACTTCGGGCGGATCTTCGCACGCTATGGTTCTGTTTGGATGCAATCCAGCATCGTAACGCGTTCGCGCTTCTCCCGAGCTGTTGCCAGCCCGGCTACGGGAGTCTGTTATCACGTGCTACCGCGCCGGTGGTGCAACTTCTTTCACGACAGCGCCGTTGTCTTCGCTCATCACCAGTAATGAGAATTGCCGCACGCGGCCAATATCGTCAGTGTTGAGTGACGTGTAGTCGAAACGCCCCCGAATGTCGGTGTAACCGTCCTTGTAGAACTTGACGCTTCCGTCGTCGAAGCGGCTGTAGACTTTGACATAGGTCCGCGGGATCGCCTGACCTGACTCGTCATGCGTTACAAGCAACTGGCCGTAGTTCTCTGAAAGTTGGACGTCGATCGAGTTCGCGTAGTGCGCCTCCGATCGCGACTTGCCGCCACCAACAATTTCGACCATCACGTTCTGATTGCGAAGCGATTCGGGTAGTGCGATTGTTTTCGTTCCTTTCCCGGCGGCCCCTTCAAGCTGTACGGTTTGCGACTCGTTCGGCATGATGTTCGTAAACTGTCCGGCGACTGCCTGCACGAACGGATTGCGACTGAAGAGAAGCTCGAGATCCACCAGATAATAATTGACCTGAACGGAATCGAGGTTCTGCCATGTCAACTTCACCTCACTCGACTCGATCTCAAACTCGAAACCGGGTTCTTTCGACGCGAGTTCGGTTTGCGCCTGTGTGCGATCGCGTGGGTCAATCAGCGACGGCTTGCCACCGTTGACTTCTTCAACGAGCGAACGGATCGATGCGAAGGCATTTCGCCATTTGTCGACTGGATAATCTGCATACTTGTCGGCGATCGTTCTGGCTTGCATCGGATCGTCGTTCAGGCAGTCGAGCCACGCTGTGAAGTAGTCGTGTTGCAGTCGCGTATCGAGTTTGCTCGCATTCACACTCTGGAAGTGTTCGATGGCTTCTTCGGTTCGGTCCTGAAGAAGCATGTAATACGTGACGGCCATTTCGTCGTCGTGATCCAGCCGCGTGCGGTAGGAAAGGACCTTCAGTAATCGGTGATACTGTTGATGCAGTCGGTCATTGAGGATTTGTCGTTTTCGCCCCAGTCGATGGGCGCGGGCATTTACCAGTGGCTTGAAATCAAGATGCTGGTAGATCTTTCGCGCGACCGGATCCAGGGTCAGCAGTTCGCTCTCGATATAGTCGCCGCACAGAGAGGTGTACTGGTTGGCGTGCTTGAGGTACTCGCCGATGATCTCTGGCAAGTCGTGTTTGATCCCATAGGACCAAAGAGCATGGTTGTATACATGTCGTGCCGATAGCAACGCATAGACGCTGTTTGCAAACGACTTGTCCTTCATGCGGAATGCAATGTCGTCGAGCGACAATCGCTGGGGATTGTTCTCTTTGAGGAAATCAAGGACTTGCTGGTTCGTTCCATTCTGCGAAATGAATGGCCAGGAGGTGGTATCAATCGTCGTAGGCTTCGCCACAACATTTAGCTGAACCGGTTCTGCAAATCCCAACAGTGACTCGTCACTTGAAACATGAACCGGGAAGTGGCGATACTCACCAGCAACCGGAAAGTAGAATTCACAGTCCATGGTGTGTGTCTTGTACGGTTTCAGTTGCACCGAAGCGGTTTTGGTGTAGCGTGTTCCGCTGACTGGAATGGCTCCCTCTGGTATCTGGATCAGAATGTCGAGCTTTTGAGGCGACGAGGAGGTGTTGCTTACGATCACGTTGCAGCCATAAACGGTGTGGATAAGGAACTCGTCGGTCACAAAATTGTCGCGTTGTTGGCCGTCTACCTGGCGATACCGATCGTCACGTCGGTAGAAGTTTTGTCGGACGAGCACTTGCGTTGCCGCGTCGTTATCCACGCTCACTTCTCGTACTTGTTCATCGAGCGTGATTACTGGCCCGGCGGCTTTGATGCGCATCTCGGGGCCATCGAAAGTGATGTCATGGTTTTCACTTTCGAGTGGTAGATCAAGAACCGCCAGCGCGAGCATGCACTCGGTGAAGTTCTTCGCGGCAGCCGCCCAGTTCTCTGAATAGAACGGGCCGTCCTGGTGCTTCGCATAGTCGGCCCAGAAAGCGTTCACGGTTACCAGTTGGGAGTCTTGTGCTTCAATCGGCAAACGATAGTAATTGTTCTCTGCCCATTCCTTTGTAGATTCGAGTTTCTGGTAGAACTGCCTACCGTTTATGATGGCTCCCGTGACAACCCCACTGTCGCTGAAAAAGAGTGATTCCGCTTCCTCCATATCTGCTTCCATCGGCACGGCGCCAGCAGAGTCGTTCGGACTTTCATTTCCGTTCGAACTTTTGGCTTCGCCCGCTACTTCCAAGCCAAGCTCTTCTTTCAACCCGCGCACGGCTCCGCGTCCACCATCAGCTCGTCCGCTGTACCTGGCTCGGGATTTCGCTTTGTCGTTCCATGCTTGCGGTTGGGACGAAGGTGCATTTTCTCCGAAGCCTCCTCCCACGCCGTAGCCCTCCCCGCCGTAGGTTATTGGCCGGTCCTTGTTCAAGCTATTGACCCGCCCGAGTGTTGATAGCTCGTTCGACAATCCATAACCTCGAGCTTCCATTTGGTTGGCAGAGTTGCCGAATGCTTCCAGCCGTTTGCCTGCGAGCGCGCATTCGAAACGACCATTCCAGTGTGTGATGTCACGAGGCATCAGTGTGAAAAGGTCGTCGATATGCTGTTTTGAATGCGACGAATCTTCCTTGACAACTTTTCCCAACAGGATTCGCTCCACGACGTTCAGCTGTTGATAATTCCATGGCTGAAGGTAGTCGGACAGGTCCGAGCCGAGCAGCCAATGGTCGAGGAACGTCTTGTGATACTTGTGGGCGATGTATGGCTTGATAGTGCTTTCGAAGAAATCGGGATCCTTCTTCATCAGATAAAAGTTGAGCTCGTGACACGAGTACTTCGAGTACAATTCGCTCTTCTTTTCTTCATCCAGTTCATGCCATCGCAACGCGAATTCAAACTCGGCGAGGTTCGGGTCGCCGTTCTGGGCCAACAGGACTTTGTAGATATCGCCCAACCGGTCGTACGATGCGAATCGAGCCGAACTGATATCGGCGATCTTGAAGGTATCGCCCTTGGTGAGAATCTGAATCGACTTTTGGCGCGTGTAGTGCTTCTCCGGATCGAGTCCCTTGACCAATCGCAAGTCGCCATACTGACGGCGTGAATCGGGCAGCGATACCATCCGGTAGACCGTGGTGAGCGGATCCACAGCTACGATCTGCAACTGCCGGTTACCCTCGATGTCAGTGCGCGCCACCTCGACGTATCCTTCGTCATCCGGAGTCAGGTTGAGAAGGACGGGCGAACCGCCGGCGAGAAAATCGAGGTTGGACCAACCACGGGCTTCGTGGGCCAGCCGTTGTTGTCTGTTCTTTTTCTCCGCAGCCATCGCCTCATCGTCGCGGGAATCCGCGAATGCGTCGCCATCCGCCGCGACTTGCTGATCGGTATCCGTGGCGCGAAGATCCCATGGATTGAGGAGCATGCTTGGTCGTTGCAGCATGTTGCCCGGGAAGTGTTTACCATCCAACCTGTCGAGAATGTACTGCTCTTCTTCGCCGAGCTGTCGGCCGGACTTGAACAGGGAACGCCGCGGTCGCACCTTGCGGTTGGTCGGTTCCCGGTCGGAGATGGACGCAAAACTGTTCCACGCAACGTGAGCCGGTTGGAATCGCGAAGCGAATACGTGGACTCGTGTGAATTTGTTTGCGTTGGCGAGCTTGATGCGAACGTTCTGTTTGCCGACGGTGACTTTGCCGATTTGAATCGGATCGTCTTTGCCAGCTCCATTTCGCAATTCCAGATGCCTGGACACGCCAAATACATGATTGAGCTTCCTGACGCCCTTGGCGATTCGCAGGCGAATGAACTGATCGGTTGGCTTGATGTGTAGGGAATAGTCGCCGGGCGAAAGTCCCTTGATCTTCAGGTAGTCGTCTGACCACGAAACGGATTTGATAGCGGACGACGTGTACGCGCCACCACGTAGTTCCAGCAGCGAAACCTGTTCCTGGACTGGCTGATTTTCGTCAATCCCCATCGCGGGGATCGAAACGATCTCGCCCTCAAGTGCGTGCACACTTCCGTACTGGGAGTGGCGGTCTGCAATCAGGTTCCAGCTGCGATTCGTTCCCGACGGTCTTTTTGCTGAAACAGTCGCAATGCCCTCGAGCTTGCCAAGCTTGATGCGACTCGACTTGTCCGTCTGGAACGTTTGACGAACCGTATCGGTGAATTCGCGATGGCGAATCTCGAGCTGAACGGGGCGACCGGAACGATCTTCACCCGACTTGCCCAGCAGCTCCACATAATAGTCTTCACCGATCATCGTGAAGTGCAGATCTTCGAGTTCTTCCGTCCGGTCAATTTCATTGAGCGTGTAGGTCTTGCTGGACGAAACGGACGTTTCCTTGTTCTGTGATGCGATCTCAAGCTTCGCATTGATAGTGAACTGGATTGTGGCCAGCCGTGGCGGCACCTGAAATACATACTCCGACTCGCGATCTTCCCAGATCGTAAAGTCTTTGACTTCTTTGCGAGTCTCGATGCCGTCGAGGTCCGTCATCCTGATCGTCAGAGCCGGATCTGTCAGCAACTTGAGAGAAACGGGCGTTCCATTCAGCATGAGCCCGTGCCGCACAAGCAGTCTGGCTTTTTCGTGCTTCACAAGCGATTCGCGATCTACGTGAATGCCAGCGATGTATTTGTATTGTTCGGCCTGGTGATTGAAAACATCGACCGATGATTGTCCGTTCGATGTCAACACAACCGAACGCTTTTGTGGAGTGTTGGAAAACGGCACAATCAGTTGGCCATCGTCATTGGCCGTGAATTCGTGGCCATTCAGCCAGAGCTTCGCGCCCTTTTGCGGCGTGTCCTGAGCGTCAAGGATTGTAAACAGGTGGCCTTTGGAAACGACCCGGTTGATCGAGCGGAGCAGGCCTTTGCGAATGACGGCTCGACTGCTGCGACCGTTTCCAACAAAGTCGATAACATAAACACCTGCATCTGACAGCTGCGGAAACTTGAAATGCTTTCGTTCGCGACGGATCTCTGGCACATCGTACGTAAACGACTGTTCTTCGTTCGCAATGAGCCCATCGAGCTTGATGTCCGTATTCACATCACGTCCGTGACGGCGAAAGTAATTGAGCGTATTGATGCGATAGATTTTGACGAGAAGCTTTTTGACGTTCTTGATATCGAGGTCGAGTTCGACCGGTTCCTGCAGGTTAAAAAATTGTTGCGTTGTTGCCGCGAACTCGAGGTCGATTCGGTCCCGCAATTGTTGGAGCTTTGCGGGCGGTAGCATGGCGTACCATCGTTCGGCGTCTCCAAGGCCGTTAATCAACTTTGTCTCGGCAAAAAGGTGCTTGAGCCACGTCGAGTCAACATAGGGCTCGTAGGCCTTTGTGTTTACTTCCTTGAGGAAAAAGTGGGCGAGGTAGTCGCGAATCACCTGTTCATCATTTCTGACGGGGACGCATAAGGTCGCTTTCTGAAAATCCTGATTCAGATTCGCAACATTGCGACGGGCTTCGTTCGATTGAAGGAAGTCGCGTGCGACGTAGTGCATCTGTCTGGGCAGGCGCAGGTAAGTCATCAGGCGTTGTTTGCTGTAGTCACCCTGATCGCGATCAAAGGCCAGGCGATGGTAAAGCAAATGCGCTTTGAGTGAGTTGAAATTGGGCTTCAGTCGTGAAGCGAACTTCCACTGCCGTTCCAGTAGGGCTTTGCGTTCTTCCGGCGAAGATTCGATATCAACGTCCGCGTTGGGACGCAGGCGACGAAGATACGCATCCACCAGATTTCCGTCGTTGAGTAACGCCGGCTTTTTCTGGATGCATTCTTCCAATTGCGAGAGAAGCAGTTTCGAGTGAATGGGTAGCGATCCGAATCCGCGACTGCCTTTGTGATTCAGGTCAAGGATAACGTGGGCGACAAGTTTGTCATGGTCGGGGCGGTTGATGCGTGCCAGCAGGTCGCGCCGTTGTTCCGGTGTCAGCTTTTGATCAAGCAGCCACTCATTCGCGTCAGGAGTAAAGTGGCTGAGGTTGCGTGATCTCCTGAATGCCCGCTTTGCCAGCGACTCGCGTGAGATGGTTTGCGGATCGAGGGCGGTGGGAAGTTTGCGAAGCGCTTCTTCCGATTGCCTCTCGTGATTGAAGTGGATGCCAAGGGAAGCACGGATGAACTCAAGCGACTTTTTCGGAGCGTTCGGATACGTGAGGAGAGCCTGGCGGTACTGAATTTCTCGCACGCCTTGGGTGTACTTGTGTTGTTTGATGTACCGCTTGAGGATGTCTTCGACTTTGTCGTACTGCCCGAGGTTCTGGTAGTGCAGGGCGTGGTAGTAGTAATAGTCTTCCGTTCCCGGAATCAACTGCTCGAGTGCCGCGTTGCGATCATTCGCAAGCGCAAAGTCTTCAATAAAACCGATCTCACCGGCAAAGCCAGACTGTATCGCCGCCATGGTGACTCCAAGGAATAAAAAGCAAAGGCATTTCAGCTGATTCATCATTGGACTCCAGTGTGGCAGTTTGCACTATCGGGGAGGGCAGAGCGGTTCGGTGAAGTATAGGTTTTGGCTTGTCGCGAACACAAATTCGTCACGTTAACCTTGGACGTGGTGGCGCTCCCTGAAGTTCCACGAATATTGCAGTTTTTCGGCGCCGGGTGCCGTGACGGTTTTGCCGAAAGCAGAGATCATCCAACCAGAGTGCCAGTTCCGGTGGGAGAGGGTTCAGGATTCTTGAGAGAAGTTGCGCGATGGAGGCGGATGCACCAGAAAGCGTGCGCCGGCGAAGGCGAAAGTCGAGCTTGAGTAGTGGATCTTGTTAAAGATCCTTCAGTCGTCCGCGAAAGCGATATGTTGCAAGGATCTTTAACAAGATCCACTACGAACGAACCGGCCGCCATCCCGTGATTTTAATCTGGTTCGAATCTCAATTGAGCATTATTGCCCCTTCGAACTGACTACACCATTGGATGCAATTTTGCCAAATGCTCGAACTCCGGTGGGCACTCGCTATTCTTCCTCGAAACCTGGTCGGTCGGGTCGAGATGGTTGAGGACTTCTACCCGGTCGGCCTCGGTCGGCGGCGGGTCCGCCTCGACCTTGTGGGCTGTCACGGTCGGTGCCGGGTCGACCACGCTGTCCGCCTCGCTGCCCGCCGAACCCTCGTACAAAGTCCGGTGGCCAGCCAATTTCTTTACCGGACAATTTTCCATCGCCGTCCTTGTCCAGTTTCTTCAACGCTGCAGCTGCATTGCTGATTTCTTCAGCCGACAGTTTCCCATCGTCATCTGCGTCGAGCGCAGTCATCAACAGGAATCCCGGTGGTCCGCGAAATCCGCCACGACGCTGCGGTGGTCCATCACGTCTTCCTTCAGCCGGTCGACCCTGGGGTGGACCCGGTGGTTGCGCGAACGTACTGCTGGATGAGAATGTTGCTATCCCGATCAGTATCGCGAAAAGGAACAGGATCTCACTCCTGGATTGCATGTATTTCACCATGTTCGTTTTCCGATTTTGAATCGCCGGTTCTGTTTATCTATTTGCCGATGCAATACAGGTTGGTGTTGGATCGGATGAACATGTCGCCATCGCTGACGGCTGGCGTACCGTTAAAACCGCTCTTGTCAAACGTGAGGTCGTTCTTTGCGACGACTTCGAACTTGTCTCCGGTCTTAATGATGTAAACGGTACCTCCCTGATCGGTGACGATGAGGTTGCCATCGACAACGATCGGTGATGCATAGCTTTGCCCGCCGAATCGACCGCGCCGGCCGCCACCGCCTTGTCCATCACCGCCACCGAGCTTGGCGGGCAATCGTTCCTGGTAGATTTCTTCACCATTCGATGTGTCGTAACACTGGATAGCATCGCGGGCGACGGTGTAAATCCGTCCGTCGTAGACCACCGGAGTCGCAAACCGGCTGGCTGCTCTCGTCTCCCAGTCTGGTTCGTCGATTTCACCCTTCCCGCCGAGCTTGATTGCGACCGCCGCCGCCCCACCGCGGCTGCCGCCGATCGAATAAGCGAACCCGTCCGCGATCACGATACTGTGCGAACCGCCACCGTTGCCTGGAGCCATCCATCGCAGTTTTCCACTTTCGGCACTGATCGCCCATGTTTCTTCCGGGACGGCGACAACGATTTCATTGCCCTTCTCGCCTTTAGCGATTGCCGGCGTTCCCCAGACGTTCGAAAATCCTGCAGCCGGCGTGCTCCATCGTTCTTCGCCTGTTTTCGCATCGAGTCCGTACATGGTTTCCGATTCGTCCGAAGCCAGAACCACCAGTAAATCATCACTAAGGATTGGGCTGGACGAAGAACCCCATCGCTGTCGACCGGATTCTTTGCCGACATCTTTGTTCCAGAGTTTCTTTCCATCCATGTCGTAAGCGAACACGCCCGATTTGCCAAAGAATGCGTAAACGCGCTCGCCGTCACTCGTGGGCGTGTGGCTTGCGTATCCGTGAGAAGGAACGCCCATTCCCGACCAGGGATCCTCTGGCATGGCGGCATCTTCAGTCGCCGTCCAGAGCGTTTTGCCGTCTTTGCGACTGATACATACGAGGTGTCGTTTGAGATCTTCGAGCTCTCCGTCGTCATCTCCGCCCATGCCATAGCCTGAGTAGCAAGTCACAAAGACCTTGTCGCCGACAACGATCGGACTGGAGACTCCGCGGCCCGGAAGTTCGATATTCCATTTCATGTTCGACTCTTTGCCGAACTCCGTAGGAATGGACGAAGTGCTGACTCCGCTTCCATTGGGGCCACGAAATCGCGGCCAGTCTTCGGCATTTGCCGAAGTGGAAAGAATGATTGCAAGGAGTAGTCCGATCGCGGTGGGTTGTGAGTTGCGATTATTCAATGCGTGGTTCCTTGGTTGCTAAAGTGCCATTCGTAGGCGAGCCGGCTGCGTAAGCTGCCCGGGTGGGTGAACATATCGAGAAGGTTGGAATCGCCGTATGCTGCGCGAATATTGTCTGGCTTGGTTGTTTTGGATGGTTAGTTGGATTTGGGTTCTGGAGCAATTCGTACCCGGCAGCTCACGCAGCCGGCTCGCCTTCATGAGTTGTAGATCTTCGTTAGTTGTGTAGATCTTCGCATGCGCGTGGCGGGCAGCCCGAGCCGTTTCAGTCTCTACTCTTTCGGTTCATCGGCAAATACCCATGGGCGCGCCTGTTTGATAACCAGCTTGTCATCTTCTGTGATCTTGAATTCTACTTCCATGGCAAATCGCTCATCTTCCGCAGTCGTCTCGTAGAGTTTTGCGAACTTGCCGTGTACTTTGGCGAGGCAATCCTTCATTTGCTCAAGATGCTTCGCGGAAAGGATCTGGCCAGAATTCGATTCAGTCGATTGATTCGATTTAGCCGCTTCAGATTTGTCGATCCGGTTCGAGCTGCGCATGACCTGATACTTTTTGCTGTCCCACCAGTCCAACAAGCCTTCTTCAGGAATCGATGCTTCCTCAGGGTTGGTTACCAGGTCTTCGCCGACTTGTGTGTTCAGATAGTAGTTGCCTTGCGTCTGATAAAGAATGTCGGTCGTAACCGCGACTCCGTTGGCTCGCTCGCCATCGTAATTTGGGTGAACCAGAACTGCCATCGCAGTCGTCAAATGATCGACTCGGTAGAATTCGCGTTCTTCAAACGCCCGGAAATTCCAGAGGCTGGCGTAGACCTGCATGATCGACTTGGAAAGATGCCCCTCATCCGGTCGATGTGTGCAGGAATCGTAAAGGCCGGCTCCGCTAAAACCCGGCAGGTCTTCATTATTCGTGCTCGATCGACAACGCAACGCCGTGCCTGCCGCGAATGACTTATGGAGCTCATCGAACTTGCTCATCATCCACTCTGGCATCTTGCCGTTCTTGATCATGGCTCGCATGATCGCGAGCTGGCGAGTCAGTTCTTCGGGATCTTTTTTAACCGAATCGTTCTCAATTAGTTCCTTCGCGCGATCATAAAGCTCATTGTGTTTCATGAACTCGTCGTAAAAGTAAAACGGCACTGCAAAGCCATTTGGGATTATCTCATCGTCCATCCCAAACGTTCGCATCGTCGCAAGATTGGTGGCTTTGACACCGACAACATCGGCATGCGTGAATTCGACCTTTTCGAGCGGCAAGATGTCAGTGATCGAAAGATCTCTCTCCGGCGACTGGGGCGTTGCCGGTCGAAGCTTGGCAAGATGGCCGTCGACCTCACTCTCCGTCGCCTTTCGCAACTCATATCCGTCCGCCGTTACCGAGTAGGCCACGAATTCACCGACCAGCGACTTGACGTTTTCATCTTCGAGAATTCCAGAGATGAACGAGTTGGGAACGCGATCCTGTACGGCTCGCAGGTTGACGTGCGAAAGTGGAGTCTGTCGAACCGCGGTGATGATGCCGGAGGTGCGAGGCAGCTCGTTCGGGATCGTCTTGTAGATTACCACGTCGCGTGCATTCGGAATCTGGTTAATCTCCATGATTCGAAGTCGACCGAAGGACGTTCCCGCGTTCAGCGGCAGGTAGGCGACGTCCGCACTCGTCAGATCTTTATTGAGATAGATCGGCAAGTTGGCTGCCTTATATTTGGCGCGGTCCGCATTGACTTTGGCCATCGCACGTTCGCCGCGAGGGAAGTAGCCAAGGTTGCCCTTGAGGATCGGCATCTTTTCGATGAGCGCCTCGCGAGCCAGCTGCACCATCTCGAACCTGTACTCATCGAACGGTTCGAACTCGTACGTGTAAAGACCCTGCTTGCCACTCGGCGATTTTAGCATCGGGCGGTAAACCAGGACGCCCTTCATTTGTTCGTCGCCTCGGCCACGCGGTAGCCCGGCGGCTTGGCCGAACATGTGGTGAGCCCGATGCGTTGTTGTATTAATGAAGTACAGCCGCTCTTCATCCGTGTTCGGTTTGTTGAATGTAAACTTTACGAACTCGAGATTGGAGAGGAACGTATCGATCATCACCTGTTCGCCACGGTACGACAGTTTGTGGTAAGTCGCGTGATCAGGAATCGACGCGACTCCATCTTTGAAGTCGAGATCTTCCGGTTCGATCCGCTTTCCAATGACTTCACCGCCGCGCCCACCACGTCCGCCGCCCCGACCACCACGCCCGCCACCGCGCCCGCCTCTTCCTCCGCGAAAGAACTCCGGGACCAACTCGTCTCCAGAAAGTTCGGAGTCCTTGTTCTTGTCCAGTTCTGCGAGCGCCTTGGCTGCATTCGCCATTTCTTCGGCCGAGATCTCGCCGTCACCGTCTGCGTCGATAGCATCAAGAACCGGAGGCGATGGGAATCCGCCGGGCCCGCCTCTTCCACCTCGCCCGCCTGGTCCGCCGGGGCCTTGCCCACCGGGGCCGCCCGGTGGCTGAGCCAGCGTGGTAGTTTCACCGGCGGAACAAACGCAGAAAAGAACGACTGCAAAAATGATTACAGAACGATGAATCATGAATGGATCCTGAATCCAGGTGGGGCGAGGCGATGATGGTAGCTATATAGGATGCGCTGAGGCCCCGATTATTTCGGTATATAGAACTGGTTGCACGGTGGGGGCTGGTCAAATGGCGTGATTTTCTCCCAAGTTGCCGGATTCGTCCCGTTGTTGGCGAGCGATCGCACCATCCAAGATTTCTTGAAAAGTGGCGAATAACATCGGAGGCTGTTTTTTTGGCCGGAGCTTGGTAATGGCCGAATTTTTGAAAATCCAGCGAACAACCATGCGGAAAGGCGTGTAAAAACCGGGGAGCGGGCCAAATGGCACGTTTTCAACTACGCCGCGAGCCTTGATTCTGTCGATATTTGGATCCAGCACTGGATTGCATTAACCTTGTAGATGTCCGGCTTGTTCGACTGCCGTCGTCTGGCATGGCCCGAACGCCAAAAATC
This sequence comes from uncultured Pirellulaceae bacterium, assembly GCA_938040995.1. Classification (GTDB taxonomy): domain Bacteria; phylum Planctomycetota; class Planctomycetia; order Pirellulales; family Pirellulaceae; genus CALHZT01. Next base: position 31,819 of record CALHZT010000202.1, read on the forward strand.
GACTGAGCGCAAAAACAAAGGGAAACGTGATGACTCGCTTGAATCGCCGTCGACTAATCAAAGCCGCAGGGATGGGTGTCTTTGGAGCGAGTGCCAGCGGCTGGTTCCCCAAGATTGCCAATCGTGCGAATGCCGACACCACCGGATCGAGCGAATCAGCCGCCGGTAAAAAGTCGCCAAAGAAACGACACTGCATTCTGCTCTGGATGCCTGGCGGTCCGACGCAGACAGACACGTTCGACATGAAGCCGGATCACGAGAACGGTGGCGAGTTCAAAGAGATCGCGACCTCCGTGCCCGGCTTGCGGTTTAGTGAGCACCTGCCCAAGCTCGCCAAACATGCGGAACATCTGGCGGTCGTCCGCAGCCTGAGCACCAAAGAGGGCGACCATGGCCGCGGAACGTATCTGATGCGGACTGGTGAATCTCCGATGGGGCCGGTCAACTACCCGCCGATCGGAGCCGCCCTTGCCAAGACGATGCCGACTGATCAGCAAGAGCTACCCAACTATGTGAGTATCGGTCCTTTCCGCGCCTTTAATCGTGATGCCTTTGGGCCAGGGTTCCTCGGAGCCAAATATGCGCCGCTGGTTGTCGGAGCAACGGATGGAGGCGGCGCGACGGTTGGTGATGATGGTTATGCGCGACTTCAAGTCGATTCGCTGAAGGCCCCGGTCGGCAAGGAACGCATGGCCCGGCGACTGGAGATGTGGGAACAATTGCAGGCTTCGTACCTTGCCGATCATCCTGACAGTGCTTCGGCGAAGGCGCATCATCAGACGTATGAACGAACCGTTAACATGATGAGCAAAAAAGCCGGTGAGGCATTCGACCTTTCGAAAGAAGACGCAACGCTTCGGGAAGCGTACGGCAAAGGAGTCTTTGGGCAGGGCTGCCTGTTGGCTCGGCGATTGATCGAACGCGGCGTTTCGTTCGTCGAAGTTTCGCTCGGTACGACTTCGGGCGGGATCGGTTGGGATACGCACGCCGACAACTTTAACGCGGTCAAAACACTCTCCGGCGAACTGGATGCCGGCTGGGCGACGCTCATCGAAGACCTGAAGCTTCGCGGCATGCTCGAAGACACGACGATACTCTGGATGGGCGAGTTCGGTCGCACGCCAAAGATCAATCAGAGTGCCGGCCGCGATCACTTCCCGCAAGCCTGGTCATGCGTCTTTGCCGGCGGCGGCATCGCCGGTGGGCAAGCGTACGGCAAAACAACCGCGGATGGCATGGAAGTCGACGAGAACAAAGTCGGCGTCAAAGATGTGCTCGCGACACTTTGTTCCGCCGTCGGAATGTCGCCACTCGAAGAGAACTACACGGACAATGGCCGCCCGATTCCGCTCGTCGAAGAAGGCGAGCCGATCGATGATCTGTTGGCATAGTCGAACCATAGTCGATCCGATAGTCGATCAAAAACGGCATGCGACCTGACAACGTCCTTCTATTTCCCGGTCTGGACGGGACCGATCGACTTCTTCAGCCGTTCCGGGAGGCAGCCCCGGAATGTGCCTCCGTCAACGTTCACACGTTGCCGGATGATCCGGCTGCCGATTACGACGGCCTCGTTCGCCATTTCGATCACCTTTTTGATGATCTCACCGATTGCATGATCTTCGGCGAGTCGTTTTCTGGCCCGCTCTCTGTCATGTTGGCGAATCGACACTCCCGTGTCGTGTCGCATCTGGTCATCGTTGCTTCGTTCCTGACATCGCCACTTCCGTGGTTCGCACCGTTTATACCGTGGCAATTTCTATTTCGACTGCCCATGCCATCGTTGGCTGCCAGCCGGTTAATCGGAAGTCATCAGAGCATTATTCCTGAACTGAAAGAAGCTGTTCGCGAGCAATCGGCCATCACGTTGGCTCGACGAATCGAACTCATTTCGAAAATCAACGTAGAGAAAGAGTTCCGTGAATTGACTTGTCCAGTCACGTACCTTCTGCCGACGCAAGATCGACTCGTATCGTCCACGCATGCCACGCGAATGAAAGAGCTAAAACCAGACATGCGAATTTGCGAGCTCGAGGGCCCGCACCTGATCTTGCAGACGCGACCTGCCGCCTCGTGGATAAGGATAATGGAGTCCCTGGTTGATTCAGACTGACAGAAACAGGCTGGGCCTGATTGGCGTCCTGCTGGTAGTGATCAGCCTGGGACTTGCCTCTCGCAAGTTCGGAGACGTACTTCCTGGATTCCTGGCCGACAACACTGGAGATGCACTGTGGACCGTTGCCGTGTTCATCGCATTGGCCATTGGTTTTCCACGTTGGCCAGCGGTCCGAATGGGACTGTTGGCGTTCGCCATTAGCGTGTTCGTTGAAATCAGCCAATTGAGTGATGCTCATATTCTGGTTGCAATCCGGGCCAACAGGATCGGCCGGTTGTTCCTTGGACAGGGCTTTGTCTGGGCTGATTTCCTGCGTTACTTCGCGGGGGCATTCATTGCCGTTGGCGTTGATCGGCTGGTATGGAATGAGGACGCACGCAGGGAAAGTTAGCAACGGCGAGCCGGGTTGCGTCAGCTCCCGGGTGCGAAGCGTCAAACGCACCAGCATCTTTCGCGACCATCCCCACCATCACACTCAACGGCGAGCCGGGTTGCGTCAGCTCCCGGGTGCGAATCATCAAACGCACCAACATCTTTCGCGACCATCCCCACCATCGCACTCAACGGCGAGCCGGGTTGCGTCAGCTGCCGGGTGCGAATCATCAAACGCACGAGCATCTTTCGCGGCCATCCCCACCATCACACTCAGCGGCGAGCCGGGTTGCGTCAGCCCCCGGGTGCGAATCATCAAACGCACCAGCATCTTTCGCGACCAGATTCGACAATTGCCCTGGACCATTTTATTCGGAACTGTTGCTACAATACACGCCGTGCCTCAATTCCATTAACCGGGCGGCATTATGATCTCTGAACAATCTCCCGATTTTCCCGCTGGCGAATTCACACCGCCTGACAACTACGACGCTGCCCAAAAAGCGGTTTACGTCAGGCAGCTGAAACTGGCTCCGCGACAAATTCGCGACGCCGTCGCTGGCCTCGAACCATCACAGCTGGACACCCGATATAGAAACTGGACCATCCGGCAGATTGTGCATCATCTGGCAGACAGTCACATGAATGCCTACATCCGGTTCAAGTGGGCGCTGACGGAAGAGATCCCACTCATCAAGAGCTACAACGAAACGCTATGGTCCGAAGTCGTCGATGCAACGACTTTACCTATCGAACCTTCGATGTTGATTCTTGATGGTTTGCACACTCGCTGGGGTGAACTCGTCGCGAACCTCGATGAAGATCAACTCAGCCGCACGTATTTCCATCCGGAGATTGGCGACCAGGTGACTCTTCGCGAAGCATTGCCAAACTACGTTTGGCACACGGATCATCATACGGCTCAGATCACGTGGCTGCGTGATTCACGAAGCTGGTAGACTGAAAAACGATTATGGGCGAGCCGGGTTGCGTTAGAGCGCATTCAACTTTGGTGTAGCGTCATTTCGTTTCTCTCGATCGGGATTCACGTCGCCCGAGACGCTACACGTCCGTCGGACACCGACGAGCACCCAGGTGGGAACTGCCGCAATGCTGAGATTGTCAGTAGCGATCGACGTGCTGAAGTGGATGCACAGAACCGCAACACACCCGGGAGCTGACGCAACCCGGCTCGCCTTTGGGTGCGTTGGGTGGGTCTGGTCGCGAAAGATGTTGATGCGTTTACTGCTTCGCACCCGTTGCGCCGTGATGGAACAGGCTTCTACCGTCGACGCAATCGAAAGCCGACGACCAGTAGCGCCATCGTAAGCAAGATTGCTGAAGATGGTTCGGGAACGACGGTTAATCGCAAGTTGTCGAGACGGCCAAATGGATCTTCGGGCGGGTATGCCAGAGCATACGCGATATTTCCGGACGGAACGCTCACAGTCAAGGTTTCGAATTGCTCATCGAAAAGTGGTGCCGTGGTGTCTTCGACAATCAGAGTGCCGTTCGCATCGAAGGCTTGCAAAAGGCCGGCAAAAGCTTCGCCAGAAAAGCCGCTGGCAATGTAGTCGATTGAGATTGCGGAGACCGGTTCGTTGAAGTCCATTCGGAAAGTTCGGACATCGGAGAAGAACGAGACACCCGCATGTGCAAAGACTTTATCTCCAGTCGTAGTCTGTGCATTAGTGAGTGTTTCGGCGGTGACTGAAAATGTCGGCTGATTATCATCAAACGCGCCCGTGGAAAGGGTGACAACCGGCGAGATGTTGTCCAGAATCGTTCCGTCGGCGAAATCATCAGGCTCGATGACGACAACCTGGGCGGAAGCAACTCCCACGAGGATTAGCTTGAGAAGGAGAACACGCATTTTGGTCAATTTCACGAGGTCCAGATCCTTTATCGTTTGAATTTATATCCGTAAGCAGCAAAGCGACCAAAATCGCCAGCAAGTGAAACTTGAGGGCTGCTACGTAAAAGTCCCCATTATAAATTGGCGGAAGACAACTTCAACGACGATTCTGTCTTGCGAGTGCAGATGAGGGCATTTCGTTGCGCTACTTTCTGTAGCCGGCTAGAAGCTGTTTCAAGACTTTTCGTAGTACCGGCTTTAGCCGGAATTGAGAATGGAATTTCCGCCTAAAGGCGGTACTACGAACTTCCGGATTCAGGTTTAGAAAAAGCTTTTAAAGCGTGTTTCGCAATCCCGTAGATTCCGATCCCGTGTCATGAAAAGCTTACGAGCTCGGAGGTGTCAGATGAGCAAGTCGCGAATGATGTTGCCATCGCGGACGATCGAGATCGGACGGCCAATCGATGTGTCGTACTCTTTTCGGTGATCGATACCGAGCGTGTGATAGAACGTGGCAGCGACGTCTTCTGGCTTGAATCCCTCGTGGCGTGGGCCGCCCGCTTTGTCGTCGCTCTCTCCGATGACTTGGCCTCCCTTGATACCGCCGCCAGCCATCAGCATGAACATGCATCTTGGGTAATGATCACGGCCACCAGGATTCGACTTGTCATTGATCTTTGGAGTTCGCCCAAACTCGCCGGTTACATAGACGGCAGTTGATTCGAGTAAGCCCTTTTGAGCAAGCCCGGCAAACAGCCCTGCCAGGCCAGCATCCAGTTGCGGAAGAAGGTTGTCTTTCAGTTTGCTGAAGTTCTCCTGGTGTGTGTCCCAACCACCAAATGTCAGTGTTACAAACTTGACTCCGGAATCAACCAGTCGAGTCGCGAGGAGGCAACTTTGGCTGAACTTGTCGTCACCGAACAGGTTTTGAAACGCTTTGGATTCCCGATTCACATCAAAAGCTTCGCGAGCACGTTTGGAAGTGATGATATCAAACGCTTTTTGACTGAACTGGTCCAAACCTGACAACAAGTCGCTATTCTCCTGAATCGATGCGAAGCGGTCGTCCAGGTCATTCAGCAGTTTCTGGCGACTGTGGAACTGGTCCAGTTGGACGCCCCCGGCGAGGGTGATTCCGCGAACGTTGAATGGCTTGCCTTTTCGCGGTACATCGTTCGTAATTAGCGGAGCGTAGTTCACGCCAAGATGCCCGGCGCCGGACTGGGTGCGTGGAACGGCGACATACGTAGGCAAGTCGACTTCCGCTGGCAGCTCTTTGGCAGCGACGGATCCAAAGCCAGGATATTTGACGGATGGATTGGGGCGGTTTCCGGTGAAGATGAATTCCTGGCCGAGTGGGTGAGCCCCCAAAGTGTGAGAGACGCCGCGGATAATGGCAAACTTGTCGGCTTGTTTTGCGAGCTTCGGAAGGTGCTCGCAAATTTCAATGCCCGCAACATTCGTCTTGATCGGATTGAATGCCCCACGAAACTCAGCGGCCGCGTCCGGCTTGAGATCGAATGTGTCGATGTGCGAGGGGCCACCAGGCAGTTCAATAAAGATGGCCGATTTGGCGGCAGCACTGGGTGAAACGTTCCCGTTGTCCGCGCTCGCAAGTCGGTCGAGGCCGCTCATCGTTAGTCCGGCTGATCCAAGCATTCCAACCTTGATCAGATCGCGGCGTGTCATGCCGTCACATTGTTTGTGAGCACTCATGCGTTTGTCCCGTCGATGGTTTTGGCGCAACTGTCGTTGATTCTAGTGATTGACAATAAATTCTTTGGTGTTCACCAGCGCCCACAGGAGGTCGCCAGTAAGTTCGAACTGGTCGTCGCCGGATTCGAGGTGCTCTACACATCGTTCCAGTTCGGATTCGTCTGGATAGCGACTGAGCGTACGAATGTAGGCTTGGGAGACAATTTCTTCTGCGGAAAGAGGGCTTTTCCTGTTCGGTTTTCTCGGCGCGTTCTTGCGAGCCTGAAACGGTTCGATGCGCTGCTTGAGTGTGTTAATGCCGCGGGTAGTTCGGTTCACTCCGTCCTCATCGCCGTTTCTGGTGAACTGGCGTTTGTTTTTCTGGAGTTTTGCGAGCCTCCGTTCAGCCGCGATCAACCGTTTCTTCTGTTGTGGATTGAGCGGCGCATCCGAGTACGAATTGTTGACGTCGGCGATCCAGCCATCCTTGCGCCGGAGCACCTGGTGCATGTCGCGATCGTTCTTGAGGTACACCGTCTGAATCAACGTAGGATCGGAAGAACGTTCGCAGTCGCAGCTGGTCTTTCGTTCTGATTTTCCGAAGACACTAAGGGCAAATGTTGGATCCTGCTTCTTGCCATTTTTGGCATTCCTCGCCTGTTTTCCTCGTCGTCGGCTCTCCGTACCCGGTATGGCGATCGCGCGACCGTTGATACTTGTCAGGAACGCGTCATTGTCCGTGTCGTTTGAAGCGGACTGCGCGATCGCATCATAAATGACCTCAGCCGGCAATCTTCGGGGCAGGGCATGGCTAAAGTTTCGCGCATCAGCAATGTTGGAATCGTTCGTCTCCCAGCTTAGCTGATAAGTACGCGAGTTGACGATTTCGCGATGAAGCTGCTTAAAGTCATAACCGCTTTCGATAAATGACTGAGTCAGGTGATCAAGTAACGGTGCGTTGCTTGGCGGGTTCGCCTGGTTGAGATCGTCGGCTGGTTCGACAATTCCGACGCCGAAGTACTTCGCCCACACGCGATTGACGAGCGCTTTTGCAAAGTACGGATTTTCGGGGCTGCGTAGCCAGTCCATCACTGGTTGGCGGGCGTCCGCATATTCGGATATGTCGACTGTCTCGTCACCCAGCAAAGTTCCCTGGGTGAATGTCTTCTTGCGATCTTTTCGTGAGAGTTTCTCTCCCTGTTTCTTGAGGGGCTTTGGTGGATGTGTCTTTAACTCGGGAAAAGGGACCGTTTTGTCATTTTTTAGATGCTTTGTGAGCTCCCGAATGAGCTGGCCGTTGGGTGTGTCTTTTTGTATTCCAAGATCTTTCATGATCTTCATGAGTTGCATGCGGTCCTCTCTGGCGACATTTCTTGCTCGGGTAATCGAGACGCCGGAAAAGAAACGCGAGAACTCCTGGAAATCATTTTGGGTCCACTGGTCAAACGGATGCTTGTGGCACTGCGCACACTGAATTCGAATACCCATAAAGGCGTGCGCGAACGAAATGGTGCGGGCGTCCACGTCCTGGAACTCACGCCGCATCCAGTAGTACGGCATCGAGTCATCAGCACCAAACGCCGCATCATTATGGTAGCTGTCTTTCATCCGATTGCAGAATTCAACATACGACTCACCCTCTTCGCGACTGCGCCCCAGAATGATGCCGGCAGCGAGTTCATCGTAGGGAGTGTTGTTTTCGACTCGTTCGTAAATCCAGTCGTACCACTGCTGGCTGAGCTTCGCAGGTCCGTAGCCGGCATTCTTCAGCTGTGTCTCGTTATTGCCGGTCAAGTCGCAAAAGAACGTCGTCCACCATGCGGCATAAGCCGGCGTGTCGAGAAGCTCGTCAATCTTCCTCGCCCGCTTGTCGTTTGATTCGTCTGAGAGGAACTCTTTGACAGCTTTGGGGCTGGGAAGCGTGCCGGTGATATCCAGTGTGACTCGTCGAAGAAAAGTCGCGTCGTCGCTGAGTTCCGACTGGCGAATGTTCAATCTGTCGAGTTTGGCCACGACAAGCTTGTCGATCTCAGTCGGAGCTGGTGCCTTTGACCTGGCTACGGAAGTCGCCGGATTGTACGGGTGGAGGACCGGCACTGGCTCGACTGCGCTGTCGTAGTAGGCGACGACATGGGTGTCGCCGGGCGTGTTGTTGGTCGTGATGACTCCGGTTTCTGTGACATCGGCGATTTGAGGATTGTTCGACTCGAACCGGGTCAGCGGAGTGACGTCTTCGGCTGTACCATCTGACCAGTGCGCAATCGCCTGGAGCTGCACCGGTGTGTCGGGACTGGTCAGTTCAAGCGAATCAGGAATCAACTCCAGTCGCTCGAGCTTTTGTTCACCGTTGGGATTCGCGCCAGATTCGATCCAGCGTTTCAGCAGGCGATGTTCCCAGCTGCCGAGTTCATACCTCAAACCGCCTTCGTGCATGTCTGCATCTGTTGGCTTGGCAATAATCAGGCTGTCATCAGGAGATTCGACGTCGATGCGACCGGTGGCGTCTTCGAGTAACGACGCGTAGTCGTGATCAAAGTCGTAACCGAAAAGCGAGAGTTGAAATCCGCCCTGTCCCTGAAAAGAACCGTGGCACGCGCGAGCATTGCAGCCCAGTCGTCCAAGGAGCGGCGCGACATGCCGCTGAAAATCCGGGACTTCGTCAGTGTCTTTTGAATATCGAACGGTCGCAGACTGAAGGTCGGAGCGATACTCAGGTTGTATCGTCTTGTTGCCGATGGCTTTCATCGCAAGGACCGATACTACGGCGACCGTTGCAATAACGAAAAGGCAGGGAGCAACTCGTGAGTTTCTCATTTGTATAATCATGGATCTGCTGCCAAAAGATTAGAGGCAATTCAAAACTCGTTCATCGGAAAGGTAACCGTTCACGCGGGCAAGGGTCTGGCTCAATTTTTCGGCGGCAAACTGACTTATTTCACTTTGCGGACAAACGCCGAAAATTTGTGTCTGACTCTCTCGAACCTGAGGAAACCTCAATATCCGCGAACGCTTACCCGGAAAACACGGCGCTGCCCGAATTGCGAAAACGGGGTTTTCGACTGCGACGATTATGAAACGATCTTCGTTGTGATAAGTGTGGCCGGACGGCCTTTGGGTGTTAGCTCGCCAGCCAATTTAGCCGCCGAAGCGAACTGTATATTATGGCAGATGTTAACCATGAGGCCACTCCTGAGCGGTTTACCCCGGGTTCAAATCGGGCTATTCGCCAGTCTCAGGTTTCCGTTCAGGTTTAACATCCTTTTTGGGGTGGCCGCGTCTTCCACTTCGCGATCCCCTCACCGACTCCATCCGTCTTTGTGTGCGTTCAAGGATTTCTTCAAGCCGCTGGCTGACCTTGCTGTCATCCATTCCATTGGCGATTCGTTTCTCTATTTTCTGTTGCCGTTCCTTGAGGGAATCGAGCTGCGCATTGATTCTCTCCATCTCTACCTGCGGGCGCAACTTCATGTCTTCGGCAATTAGTTCCAACAGCTCCGCCTTTTGCTCATCGGAAGGCTTCAGTGTCTGCTGGCCTGCGAGTAGTCGAATCTTCGAGTCAACTTGCCAGAGCTTCAGTTCCAACTCATAACGGTCGTTGCTGTGTTTCTTAATCGCCTTGAGTCTTCGAAGTTGCCCGCTGATTCCACGCAACGCGTTGTCGTACTGCGTTGGCCGCTCTTTCTTGAGCCAATCGATGGATTTCAGTAACTCGGGATGGTTTTTGTCAATGAAGGTAAGTACCTCGGATTCCGGGATCGGTTCGGACGACCGTCTTCCGCGGTCTCCCCGATTGCGAGATCGTTCATCGCCCGGCCCGCGCGGCGGTCCCGGCCTGCCGTTTCGGGGCGGCCTGTTACGTCCGTCAGAGTCGGCTCGCTCCCTTCGCTCGCCTCGTCCGTCCCGGTCTCTGGGTGGTTGAGCCGAAGCATCTGAGCCCGACAGGACCAGACATGCCGTCAGGACAGTCAGTACGATGAAAGCGAACTTGCAATTCTGGCGAATCATTCCATCGACTCCGAATTCGTGTCTTCGATATCTACAAGTGCAACCAGTAACCATTCATCATCTGAATCAAGAAGCAAATCGTCTTCCGCGTCCTGAATGCTCTCATATCCAGCGGACTGCAGTTCATCAGCGACAATCAAGTCGGCAGAAGAGGCCCAGTTTGTGTCCTCGCCACTGTCTGCCCATGCGATGGCGACGGTGCCATGATTGTCAGATGAATTCGCGGCTGGTTGATTGATCAACCACCATCCGCAGATTGCCGCCGCGATGGTTGCCGCAATGGAGAATGCTGCCGTGAGGCCAAACGATGAATGATTCGCAGTCGCCGGACTTTGGGATGTGGACCTGATTTCGCGGTCGACAGCCTCGAGCGTTGTGCCATCCTTCTTGAGCTCTGTCCCCAAGGAATAGTCAACTGCCTGAGCGAGTTTCATCGCGGAGACGACGGCTTCGCAAGCAGCTGTATCTTCTTCCAGTCGCAATTCAAAGGCCGCACGTTCGACGTCATCCAGTTCGTCTGCGACGTACTGGAATGCCAGCCAGTCAAGTTCTTCAAGTTGATCGGAAGTGTTCATCGTTTTACTTTTCTAGTTCGTTTCGTAACTTTTGCAGCGCCGATCGCATCCTGGTAAGAACTGTCCCTAGCGGGAGGTTTAGTTCTTCCGCGATCTCCCGAAACTTCAGGCCATCGTGGATTCGCATTTTCACGACCGTTTTCTGATTCTCCGACAGGGCACCCAACGCATCGGTGACTCGGGCTGAATCTTCACGAAGGATCGTTGAACTTTCTGCTGATTCCGTTTCGTCAAACTGGGTTGACTGTAGCCGCCATGCAATCTTTTCATGATTACGGGTTCGCATTGCGGACTTTCGCTTCACAAGCATTGCTTTTTGATAAGCGACTCGAAACAACCATGCTCGAGTCGATTTGATGGCAACGGAATCACCTTTTTGCATGAACGTTTCAAAGGTGTCCTGAAGCGCATCCTCAGACGTCGCATCATCACGAAGGATCGAGAGGAGGTACCTTTTCAGGTCCGTCGCATGATCTTCGTAGGCGGTTTGCACCAGGGCCGGATCCACGGTTCCTCTCGATCTTCAGATGTCGTCAATACTACCTATACAATGCGCATTCCGCGGCGGTTATTTTGCACCGCTGCGAAATCGGCCCGATGCTGATTATATCGGTGTTTTTACCGGTTGAAACGCGGATTGGACGGAGGAGACTGAAACGAATTCTCCGAATATCTGTCGAATCGCCCGAGGTAGCAGGACTCGCGCGCATCGTCGGCTGTTCTTCTAAGCGGCTGTCAGACGTTTCCGTCGTGTCAGTAGCAATAGCAGTATCGGCGCGACGAGAACGAGGCCGGAGGGTTCTGGTACGAGGGTTCCTTCGTAGTTACCAAAGAATATAAAGCTGTTGTCCATGGCGGCTACGAAGTAGCGATCAAGATTGCCGCCGGTACCAGGTGGCTCGGTGGAGAGGCCAAACGTCATGTCGTCCTTGATGAAGTCGATCGCACCGCCAAATGCTCCGGGGCTGCCATTTGTGTTGCTGAAGTTAAACGACTGACCGCCATTCAAAATGACAAAGAGAACTTCGTTCGTTGGAGTCACAACGTCCATTTCTGAAAACGAAGTTAACGACGAAAAGTTAAAACTTATGTCGATATTGCTGAAATCGTCCATGGGATACGTGCCGTCCGCCAACGCTCCGCCGTCAAAGCTCACAGCGCCAAATCCGACGAGAGGCGCCATTACCATGCCGTCATCGACATCGTCAAAGTTGAATTCGTAGGTGACGGCGTTTGCAGGCACATTCGATATGCAGGATAGTATCGCTGCGAGGAGAATGCTGCTTGCCATTGTTGCGCGGGATGGCAGAAAAGAAGTTCGCAATTGTCGAAAAATCATTAGGTCCACCTTTTTCAAGTGAAGAGAGAAAATTGACAGTCTCGAAACAAGTAACCGTTCACGCGGGCAAGGGGCTGGGCCAATTTTTCGGCGGCAAACGGACTTATTTCGCTTTGCGGACAAATGCCGAAAATTTGTGCCTGACCCTCGCGAGCCTGAGGAAATGCCAATATCCGTGAACGGTTAACAAAACAAAAACACCACACGACCCATCAAAGGACCGTGTGGCGTTGCGATTTTGTTGTTCTGGCAGTGGCTGCTTCAGAGATGAGTGTTTTGAAAGTTTCGCTGGGACTGACGATGTTTCGTCGTGAGCCCCTCGATCTTGCTGGTTATCGCAGGAATTTTTTCAGATTGCAAATTCCGGCGAATTTTTCCCCGCGTTGACTATCGCAATCGGGTGTGAGCCTTCGAGTTCGCGGTACGACTTACACCGTTCTTGGCTCGGAACATGCCGCTGATCGTCTCTGTAAACGACTTTTTCGACTTTTCTGGCTTGACCGTTTTGACTGCCTTGCTGATCGCATTCGCTGGTGAAGAAGCCTTCGGTGGAGCCGCTTTCAGGATTTTCCCGGAGCGAACCGGGATCTCGGTGGACACGACTCTCGCCGGACCCTTGTCGCCGCCAGTCGCTATCGACGATGCCGACAGAACTGTTTGCCGCGATGGAATCTGGGCAACCGACTCTTCCGCCGTCGGCATGATGCCAGGATTGCGGTCCAGCGAGAACAATCGCCGGGCCGGTTGGTCGTAGGCTGCGATCTGTTCTTCGGTTGGCATATCCTGGTCGAAGCCGCCGTTCAGATTGTACGACTTGGTTTGTGCCACGGCCGCAAGCTCTGGCTTGTTCTGCTTTTCGTAGATCGTCGCCAGGTTCTGCCATGCTTCTGCGGTCGGTTTGGCCAGAATGCTTCGCTTGAAAGCATTCGTTGCCTGAACGAGCTTTCCTTCTCGGGCAAACATGACGCCAAGTTCGTTGGTTGACTTCCAGTTGCGCGTGTTTGCCGCGGCGGATGTCAGCAGGAACGACTTCGCTTTGGCATTCTCAATCTCTGCGGCGACTGGATTCTCTCTCGCAGCTACCTGGAAGAGACGTCCCATTCCGTAGAGTGCTTCGGAACCCGCGGGTTCCTGACCAATGGCGATGATCAGAGCCTGCCGAGCGTAGTTGTGGTACGTTTGCAGTGACGAGTCGAGATCAACCATCTTGCGAGTGATTGACTTGCCTACCATCGTGGTGAACTCGGAAGCGACTTCGAGGGCATACTCCTTGCCGTGATTTGTATACGCTTCGTGTAGCTCGTCGGCTTCCCAAAGGGCCGTCACTGCGTCGTGGAGACTCTTCACGTGGATTCGTGTGCCCGTTGCCTTGTCGCGTGACTTTGCGACCATCTGCAACGCACTCATCAATTCTTCTTCGGCTTGCTCTGGCGAAGTTTCGAGCAGGTACAAGCCCTGTTCGACGTGTCCCATCGCAACTTCGTTGGCACGAGCGGTTGGTGACGCGTTGCCGTACTCGAACTTGTTGGACGTGGTGACGGTCGATCGCTTCTTGGTCGACTTCACGCGTTCTTTGGGCGCGATGATGACTGAACGCGGTCTTGAGTCGACAATGGTGGGCGATTCCATCGAAGCCACCTTCGGCGCCTTTTTCTTGACAGCGATGGGCTTCCTCTTGACAACGACGGGCTTCTTCTTGACGAGGACGGGCTTTTTCTTTGTTGCCAGTTTTGGCCGGTTTGATCCAGTCGATTCTTTAGTAACCGTTTTTTCGACTGGCAATTTGGCTGCCTTCACCATGCGGTCTTCCATGGAGGCAACTCGTGGAGTTGCAGGGCTTTTGCCTGGCCGTGCTTTTTTCATTTCTTTGGCTTCCATCGCACGGACTTCTGCCTGGATCTTGGCGGTAATTCGTTTGATGAATGCTTCTTCATCCGCTGCCGATGACCCAACGTGAGTCGCGTCATACTCCGGCTCGGGGAGAATCTCTGTTGCTTCTTCGATAGAGTCGGCGGTTGCCAATTCGATATCAGATTCCTCAATGACCGGTTCGTCCATTTCGACGATCGACATGGGTGCCTTGGCAGGAGTCGCCGGTTTCTCTTTTTCAGGACTGACTGCTGGCTTTACAACTCGATCCTGGACAGACGTAATCTGCGGCTTGCCGACGACTGCTCTGCGAGGCTTTCGCTTGATGACTCGCGTCGGAGGCGACTGCTCAACGAACTCGGGAGCTTCAACTTCCTCGATGACTTCGGGAGCTTCGTATTCCTCGACAATGTAAGGGCTATCAATCGCTACCTGCTCGCTTTCCGTCTGGTGTTCGATAAGGCTGATGCCCGGCATGGATTTTTTACGCCTTGCACTTTTTCCCTGATTATCATTCGGCATGTAGTTGTGAGAACCGGCGGAGCGTTCTTCGATTGGTGACGAAAAAGCGTCGATCGACGTTTCGTTCTGTTCCAGTTCAGGCTTGGCGTTGATAATCTTCCCGTTGGCAAGTCGTCCATTGACAAGGACGCCATTTACAATCTGGCCGCTGATCACGCGACTGTCCTGTCCCACACCGCCGGTGATCTCGTTACCATTCGGCAATCCGGGGTTGATCGTGTTCGACACGGGAAGGCTGTGGGCGACAGCATTGCTCATGGTGTTGCCGACTGGAACGCTCTGATTCGAGGCGAGCTGTCCAGTATTTGCGGCGGAGCAATTTCCGTTCGGGCACGATCCGGTGGTGCAGTCAAGCTTTCGGGGGTTAATGGCGGGGTACTCTCGGACAATGACGCCGCCGCTTGTAACTGTCGTTTTGGGAACGCCCATGTTTGCCAGTGGTGCGTTGCCCTGGGTTGTGTTGACAATCTGCTGCGACTGGATTGTCGTAGCGTTTTGCATCTCGTTGGTAGCGACGCCGTTCAGCGGCATTGAAATGCCCGGAATGCTTTGCACTGGCATTGGCGACATGCCCGGAACAATCGACTGGTTTTGAATCAGCTGCTGGTTTTGAATGAGCGGCTGGTTCTGAGTGTAGTTTTGAGTCTGCGGGAACTGTTGTCCCTGGATCATGTTTTGACCGTTGATCATGGGCTGGCCCTGCATGATCGGCTGGCCTTGCATGATCGGCTGGCGTTGCATGATCGGCTGGCCTTGAGCAAACGACTGGCCAGGCAAAGCGTGGTGTGTGCCCATCGTGTTGATGGGAACCGTGTTGTTCGCTAACTGAGTCGTTGGTTGTGCAGCACCGTTGGTGTAGACGTTTTGAACCGCGACGGCTGGCGGAGTTGTGTTTCCCCCTTTGCCGTAGATGCTCGCAATGGCATTCGCTGTCGAAACGGCGGCTGCAGAAGGCGCCGCCACATTGGTCGTTGGCGGCAGAGTGTTGACTGACGGCGTTGCGACCGAAGGCGTTACGACTGGAGTCGTTGTGGCCAGATTCGATTTTCCCTCGATTGTTTGCGTCGCCAGTCGCATATCCTTCACTTTGACTTCTGTTTGCGGCTGCCCGACGGCTCGGTCCTTGATCCACAGTAATTTTGCATCGTCTGGCATGCCTGGAACCTGAACGCCCTGGTACTCGGACGGTGTGGTTGGTTTGCTGCCGACGGTGATTGACGGCTGGGCACCGGTATTCGCCAGCGTATTGGTTGCTGACGAACCGTAAATGCTATCCGCGTTCGACGTCGTTGGATTTGTACTGCCGGCGGATGAGAGAGGCTGGTTGACGCTTGCCTGGCGGTTTTGACCATTCGCGGACGCTGCTATTGGAGCGCCCCCCAAATTTCCATCTTTCGTCGCTGCCATCCAGTCGGCGACTTGTGCGACTTTCTCGTCCTTCGTTCTCTGCATTGGCTGCGTAGGAGCCGGATTGACGCCGCGACCGAGCATCGGATTCTTGGCCGTGAAATCGTTAGCCGGCTTTTGCTCGGCATTCTTCAATAGCTCCGCGATGTACTGATCGTTTGATTTGTACACCGATTGGGGCCGTGCCACGGCGGACGGCCGCTGCAAGCCTTGGGGAGCCGGCTTTGCCTTCCGAAATCCGAAAAGCTTGTCCATGAATTTTGGTTTGGCGGCCAATGAGGGGCCGGCTGTCATCGAGACGCTCAAAAGTGTGATGACGAAACACCGCTTTGTTCGTGAAGGCGACAACATATCTCGAATCCGGGGAAACGTTGTTGGGATGGGTAGGACCGCGGCAACGCGTAACTTGGTTACAAACCTTGCCACCCTTGAATTCGGTCCTCGCGGTACGACAGGTTAAAAACGAACGGTTCGCCCCGCATATCCGTCACAAAGCGACTTTCCAGGCCCGCATTTTCTTCATAACCCGAACTCTTGTGGCAAAGTTTGCGGGCTGTAACGGAAATGACGACTGAAAGGCCGCGGGGAATTCTTCCGCATGTAAGCCATAAAGTGTGATTAGAGTGGAATCTGACTCTGGAAGCGGGCGTAACGGCAGCATTGGCGTGCCCTTCGCAAAGATCTTTGGCGTTACAAAACGCTCACTGAATGAATGCACATGCAAGACGACAAAAAAGCTGCAAACGAAGAACCTCGCGGCAATGATGCTGCGAATGCTGACGGCAGTAACTCCGGTGAAGTCGCCGGAGAACCGCAAACCGTTTCCCGCCGCAGCGCGCTCAAGACTGGATTGGCTTCGGCCGCAGGGATTCTGACCGTTTCGCCTGCCTTGACCAGCGATGGCCAAGCCGCCGGAATCTTCGGCCGGCTGAGAGATTTTGCGCAAGGCCGAAGTCAGGCGCGATCGCGCCGACGCAGCTCCACAACCGCGATTAAACAAGCCGCCATGTCTGACTACCGTCAAAGTCTGTCAAGCTACGGCGGTCGGCTGGCCAATCCGATCGAGCAGCTTGCTGTCCCGAAACCGCGAAATGTCCCGTGGGATATCGACATTGCCATCATCGGATCGGGATACGGTGGTTCCATTTGCGCAGCCAGGCTGGCGCAGCAGATGCAGCCGGGAACGCGGTTGTGCCTGTTCGAACGCGGCAAAGAATGGATCCCGGGAACATTTCCCGACACATTTCGTGGCGTCATTCGCGAAAACCGGCTGGCGGTCATGCGAGGCCGGCACAACACGCTCAAAAATCCCGGTGGACTATTCAACTTTCACAAAGGCGAAGACGTCGACGTCATCGTCGGAAGTGGATTTGGCGGTACGTCGTTGCTGAATGCCGGCGTTGCCATCAAGCCGGACCTCGAAGTCTTTCAGCGAAAA
Organism: uncultured Pirellulaceae bacterium; assembly: GCA_938040995.1. GTDB lineage: Bacteria > Planctomycetota > Planctomycetia > Pirellulales > Pirellulaceae > CALHZT01. Next base: position 49,012 of record CALHZT010000202.1, read on the forward strand.
GGCTGGCCAGCGGCTCTTCGGCATCGCGAAGTCCTCGATCCGTTCTACGATGCTGTCGCCAAGGAACTCTCGGTCACGCCGACAGGGTATAACAGCTCGCCAAAAATGATGGCTCAACGAATGGCGGCTTCGCGGATGGCAGTTCCGGATCGACAATTTTTCGCAGCCAATCTTGCCGTCACGCTTCACCCGCGAATGAACCAGCAGGGGATGCTTCAGCGCGGATGCACGTTCTGTGGTGACTGTATCTCCGGATGCAATACCGGCGCGAAGAACACGCTGCAGATGAATTATCTGCCGCTCGCGAAGCATCATGGTGCGGAACTCTACGAGCGAGTCGAATGTCGCCATATCGAAAAACGTGGTAATCACTACCGACTGCACATGATTTACCACAAAGGAAGCGGTCGTAACGCGCAGGCGATTCCATTCGCACGAACCGCCCGAATGGTGATTGTGTCTGCCGGAAGTCTTGGGTCCACGGGAATCATGATGCGCTCGCGTGAACGCGGCCTTCAGCTTTCCGGGCAGGTTGGATACCGCTGGTCAGGGAACGGTGACACGCTTGGATTCGTGACGAAGACGGATCAGCAAGTGAACTCAGCCGGGTTTGGTGCCTACGAGAGCGGCGGCGGACTGGTTGGGCCTTCGATCCAGTCGGTGATTCGGATGTACGGCAAGGCGCATCCTGCGGGCCGGATTCTGATTCAGGACGGGTCGATGCCTCGCGCTTACGCGAACGTGGTCGGTACGTTGATGCGAGACATGGATCTTTCGAACACGATGGTGATGTTCGGGATGGGGCACGACGGCAGCAAGGGCAGGGTGGTCCTGACGAATGGCGAGCCGATCGTGGATTGGCCAGGTGCCAAGGAAACCAGCTATCGCAAACGAATGCGAAAGCACTTCGAACTGATGGCGGATGCACATGGCGGTCGCTACAAGTATTTACGAGCCTTTGGCGCGAATTTGATTACGGTGCATCCGCTTGGCGGTTGCAATATGTCCGACGATCCTGCTTATGGAGTCGTCAATCACGTCGGCCAGGTTTTCAGCGGGTATCGAGGCGGGCAGTCTCAGTCGCAGGGCGCCGATCGTGGCCAGGCGATGGTACATTCGGGTCTGTACATTGCGGACGGAAGTATTGTTCCCGGCTCTCTGGGTGCCAATCCGTACATGACAATCGGCGCGCTATCCGAGCGAATCGCCGCATCAATTGCCCTCGCGCCAATGTACCGCGATTTATTTGTGCAGCGTTCCTAGTGCTGCGTGACAACCTAAAGTCAAATGTAGTGGACGAGGCCACGAGTCCCGTGGGGTACACGCAACGAACGGACTCGTAGCCTCGTCGACTACTCAAATTCTGGATTTCCCAAGGCACCAGGCCTTCACTCGACTTACTTTCCAATTCAGTCGGAAATCCTGCGACTGCGGACAAGATGAAGCAACGTTTGGGGTGTCCAGAGTTTCCACGTCGCTGCGATGAGCGCTACACAGGCGAATGGCCATACAGTAACAAGCATAAAAAATCGTCCGTCATTCCCTGATGAATCCTGCATACACATCTCTTGGAGAGTTGCTGGTTGGCATCGGCTTGGCAATTCCTCGATTCCGACGGGGAGTCTCTGTAGTCGCGATGGGTATGCATTGCGCTGATGTTGATCCTTGAGCCCTGGGGAATGGATCATCGGCCAGCGGTGTTACTCTGGAATCTGTTCTTTCTGGTGCAAACCTATTTATTCTGGCCTTTCGCGAGCGAAACCCGAAAGCCGGATTTCGCCACGAATCCATTCGAATTTCTGGCGAGCGAAAGACCGAAATGTTGACGGCATGGATAAGCTAAAGATCGTTCGAGAAACTACTGCCTGATCTTGCTCCGTCTTTCCCGCGCAGGCGGGAATCCATTGAATCGGATTGGTTTTTTGATGCAAGGAAAGACATTGAGCGTTAATACGCTTCGAGTGGGTCCCCGCGTTCGCGGGGAAGACGGCCATAGGCCGTCAATTGAGTAGCCAGCATGGCTTTCGGTCAGTCTGTTGTGGCAAAGACGAAATAGAACCGCGAATAAACGCAAATGGACGCAAATGAAACCAAATTTGTATTCGCGTTTATTGGCGTTCATTCGCGGTTGAAAATCCGGCAAGCATTCTCACGCAGACGACCTCTAATCTTCCAGGCCTCTTAGCTTAGTCTTAGGCAACCAATCAATACACTAACCAATGGAAAACTGGATTGAGCAGCATTGGCTTTTTAGACGGAAAGGCGGAACCGTGGGCTTCCGGCTAAAGCCGGTGCTACGAACACGATGCTACGATCCATGCAATTTCCTATGCCTTAAACGGTTTCTTCTGCGACTTTCCCGAAGACCAACAGGATTCCGATCAACGCGGCAAACTGAAGCGGAATGAGAATCCAGATGCTGACGCCATAGCCCAGTGGAAGTGTTCCAAGAACGACACTCACGATTGCCACTGTCATCGCGTAAGGCATCTGCGTGCGAACGTGGGCGATGTGATCGCAACCACTCGACTGAGACGACAATACCGTCGTATCGGAAATCGGCGAGCAATGATCACCAAAAACTGCACCGGCGAGAACGCCGCCGATGCAGCAAAGCAAAATCGGGTTGTCCGGCGTGACCGTTTGTCCGGCCGCTGTCAGCATGGCATACGACAACGGTACCACCATGGGAACAAGAATGCCCATCGTTCCAAAGCTCGTGCCTGTGCAAAAAGCGACGATCGAGGCGAGTAAAAAAACCACCGTCGGTAGCAACTTGTACGAAAATCTTGGTCCACTGGATTCTGCCGCAGCACCATCGCCCGCTGCACTCGCTTGAGTATTTGATCCGGTAATCGCGTTTTGAAGCCACACGCCGGTGTACAACCGTTCGTGTTTGAATTGATAGGTCCCATCGTCGGATCGGCCATCCACCGACTTGTTGCCCGTCATCCGGGACATCGCACTGGCGCAAAGCAGGATCATCAGTGCCGGAAGCACCAGCCGCGCGCCGAAGCCTGCCGCCCTGACAATTTCTTTACTGGTGAGAATCCTCTGCACCAAAGCAAGCGCTGACGCGACGAAAAGTCCGGCAAGCGCTCCGTAGTGAAGGGCGAAACTGGAATCGCCCGACCCAAACAAGTCACGAAGATTCGGAGTCGCGTTGGGATCATCACTCAATATGGCATCGCGACCCGTATAAATAATCAAATAAAGAACAAGGCCCACAGTTACAAGGATCGGCAAGACCGCATTGAACCATCGCGCTTTGACATCGTCCGCTGGCTGATCTTCTTCTTCCGCAATCGTGGCGACCGCGATCGGTGGCTCGCCGCGGAGCGATCGTTGTTCGGCGGCAAGCATTGGACCATAGTCACGTCGGAGAAACGCAGTCAACGGAACAAACAGCAATGCACCCAGAATGTAGAAGCGATACTTGATGCTGGCGACAAAAAGATCAATCGGCGTCCAGCCATCACCGACCGTCAGCTCGGAGATGCCATCGCGGATATATTCCAGCTCGACCGCGATCCACGTCGAGACCAACGCGACTCCAGCCACAGGAGCCGCCGTCGAATCGACAAGGAATGCGAGTTTTTCCCGCGAGATCTTCAGGCGATCACAGAGAGGTCGCAATGTGTTTCCAAGCAGGATCGTATTGGCGTAATCGTCAAAGAAAATCACGAGGCCCAGCAGCCAGGTGGTGACTTGCCCGCTTCTTCGCGACTTGGCATATTTCGCCACGATCGCAATCAAACCTTTCATGCCACCGGATTTGTTGATGACACCAATCATCGCGCCCATTAGCAGCGTGAAAGAAAATACTCGCAACTTGCCGGGGTCAATGAGCGTATTCCAAAGATGCAATTCGAGCGTGTCATAGACTGCCTGAATGATGTTGCCATTGGTTGTCAGGAGGGCTCCCGCAAAAATGCCCGCGATTAACGCAGGGACAACCTTTCTCGTGACGATGGCAAGCAAAATCGCGGCGACTGGTGGGGCAAGACTCAGCCAGCCGAAAGGGTGTTCCGACATGTTCATTTCCTGATACTAGGATACCTGTGCTGAGCCGATTATAACTTGTTGAGTGATTCCTTGTGAGCAGCGTTGTCCAGTCGGGAGCGACCGGCTTCGCCTGTGTAATGTTGGAGCGTTCGCATACGGTTTGTTCAGAATGGACTGACTGTTGACGTTTTGCAGATTGAATTTCGTTTCGTGCGACCAGAGAAACTCGGGGACATTGATGCATAAGAAGATTGTGGCGGCCCTGTTTTTCCTACTAATCACAGTCCACTCCGGTGTTGCACAGACGACATCGACCAGGGAGAGCACGCAATGGTGGGGCTCCGGAGTTGAAACCGCGCTGGCCAAGGCGGGTGATCGACGCGGCGATTGGCAGACTGCCTTGAAGTCAGTTGACGACCAATACAAAGTCGCGATGGAATTTCTTGTTTCCAACATGCCGGCTTCGGACCTGAAGAAACTCTCGCCGGAATTTCTGCTCGGAAATGTAAAGCTGGCCTATACCGCCCGCGAACAAGTCGCCTGGGGAAAGGACATTCCCGAATCCATTTTTCTGAATGACGTTTTGCCTTACTGCAATGTTGACGAGCCACGAGATCCGTGGCGAAAAGAGTTTTACGAACGGTTCATTGAACTTGCCAAATCTTGCAAGACGCCTGCCGAAGCCGCACGGAAATTGAACGAAACGGCGTTCAAAGAGCTTAAGGTCAAATATTCCACCAAACGCAAACGGGCAAATCAGAGCCCGAAGGAGAGTATCGAGCAAGGACTCGCGTCCTGTACCGGGCTCTCCATCCTTTTGACGGATGCATGTCGCTCGGTTTGCGTGCCATCGCGGCTGGCTGGTATCGCCAAGTGGCCAAACAAGCAAGGCAATCATACGTGGGTTGAAGTATGGGACAAGGAGTGGTATTTCGCGGGCGCTGCCGAGCCCGGTGAGAACGGCTTGAACGACGCCTGGTTCGTTCGTGACGCTGCCACCGCCATCAAGGATTCCGAGGAGAGTGCCATCATGGCCGTCAGCTTTGCAAAAACGGACGCAAAGTGGCCGATGGTCTGGGCGGAAGGGTCCGAACAAGTGAGCGCCGTCAATGTGACCGATCGCTACACGAAAAACACGAAAGACAGCGAAGCGAACGACGCGACTGAGGCAGCAGATACAATTGAATGCCTTGTCGTCGTTCGTGATGCGAAGGGAGTGCGAGTCGATGCGGTTGTCAATATCGTCGATGCGAAGGAAGCAACCAAATCGTGGACCGGCAATAGCCGCAATGAATCGGCAGATACCAATGATATTCTCCTTTTCGACTTGCCAAAATCACGCGCGTACAACGTTTCGGTCCGACGCGGCGTTCATTGCATCAGGCAGACTGTAACGGCGGAAGCGGCTTCCGTACGCCAGCGGCTCGATATCGTGATTCCGGACTCTGCTGCCAGCTTTGCTGATTCAGCGGTTGCCGCGTTCGGGAAGGAGTTCTTTTCCGCCGACACTAACGCGAGTGCAGCCGATGCTCCCGCTCTCACGGTTGATTGGAAATTGCCGGCGCTCGAATTGCACTGGAAGAAAATCCTGTGGGAACAGTACAGGCAGCATGGCAAGCACGAATCACTGCGTGAGGATTTTGAATCGAGCCGCGTTCGGTCCGCCGGCCACGAGAGTCCATGGACCATGAAAGATGTCGGCAAGCGTGGCCCAAACGGATGGCCGCTGTTTATTGCGATGCATGGCGGAGGCGGAACAGCCAAGCGGGTGAACGATTCGCAGTGGCGGCACATGCAGATCTATTATCGAGATCAGGCTCAGCTGCCCGGTTACAAGTATCTTGCGCTCCGAGCCCCCAATGACACGTGGAATGGCTTTTATGATGACTATGTCTATCCGCTGGTTCACGAGTTGATTCGTCAGCAGGTGCTCTTCAATGACGTTGATCCGAATCGCGTTTACATCATTGGTTATTCGCATGGCGGGTATGGAGCGTTCGCGATCGGACCAAAAATTCCCGATCACTTTGCAGCGATTCACAGTTCTGCGGCGGCTCCGACGAGTGGCGAGACGACTGGTGAGACATTGGCCAATACGCGGTTCACGTACATGATCGGAGCCAAAGACACGGCTTATGGTCGAGCCGAAAGGTGTCAGGACTTTGCCAAGTCGATGAAGGAAATGCGTGGCGATCGTCACGATTTGTATCCGGTCACGATGTTCTGGAAGCCCAACAAGGGGCACGGCGGATTGCCAGATCGCGACATGATCAAAGAGATGTACGGATTCCAGCGAAACCCGGTGCCTCGTGAACTTCACTGGAAAATGTCCGATACCGTCGTGAAAGACTTCTTCTGGCTGTCGTGCGATGCGCCCGTCAAGGAGAACGCTATCTCGGCGACTTGTAAGGACAACTCCGTCGACATCAAACTCCCTGCCGGGACGGAATGTAGCGTCTGGCTCGACAGTCGCTTGGTCGATTTCTCACTGCCCGTGAAGGTAACCGTCAACGGTAAGCCACTGGATCTAAAGGCGGTACCATCCGTCGAGGCGATGGCGAAATCCATGCAGCGACGCGGTGATCTCTTTCGCACGTTCAGCTGTGAGATGAAGATTCAAGCCCCGTAGCTGGATATTGCAGCGGCGCTGGTGAACTGGTGGCAGTCTATGGTTTTGATTCGGTCGATGGCTTTTTATTCGTAGCCTGGGTACCGGGGGCAACGAAACGGCGAAATAAGTGAAAGCACGTCTTGGCTGCTTTCGTTTTTAGCGGACTGAAGACTTTACGATAGCGACCGAAGTGAGTCAGCGCCCCACCAAATTTCGCCTTGAATTCGCGCGGCCCATATTCTTTATCGGGCCAACCGGCACCACCGAAGTCATACCATCGCATACCGTTTTCACTGCACCATCGGATCTCGTCCCATGTCAGGCAATCAAACGGAACAATTCCTTTCTGCCGTAACGACCCGCCGTACCACGCAAGAAACCTGTTCTTGAACACCAGGGCGATACCAGCCGCCACATCTTTTCCTTCGTGGCTGGCGATTCGGACTTGCACAATTTCATCACCGAAATGGTCCAGCGCCGCGTGAAAAAGCTTGATGTCGGCCAACGGCACCCGCGAGCGGCCGTAGCTTGCCTCGAGGAACGGGTACATTCGCTCGATGCCATTGTGGGTGGTATCGAGAGCTACCGCGACGCCGCGTTTGAACGATTGGCGAATTTTCTTGCGTGCCGATTTCCCCATGCGACTCATCAAGGTGTCCACGTCAGCCGTCGTATCAATCACGTAATTGAGATAGTCTTTGAACTCGTAGCCATTTGCTTCGAGTACCCGGCGCTCACCAGAGTCCGATAGCATCGGACGGATCTCGGCAAACAGCGTTCGACGAGCCAGATTTTGATCGTGCTGCTGCACGATGGATTCAAGCCCTCTCACCCCCAGATCGGTGTCGTCGAATATCGGTTCGGCATGCCAGACGCTCCGTGACGTCAAACTACTGGCAAGTCCAGATATCGTCTCGATGCGTGTTGTGACCATCATGGCAACAATTCGGTCGTCTTCCGAAACGGCAACAAGGCCCGAGGGCTCATGTTTGGCCACGTCGGCCATCGATTGAATGAACTCCTGCGTGTGACAAACACTGCCCTTCGGATGGTCCATGACGTAGCGATTCCACTCGTCTGCCGGAACTTGCTCATGAGTCAGAACTCTGGTTACCGTTTCTCCTGAAGTTCCTGCGACTTTTTTGCCACGTAAGGCGCCGACCGTCAGGCTGCGCGAGTTTCGGTCGGCAACCCGTCGTTTGAATTCGCGGCGCTCTATCGAGTTGGGATACGTGTAGTAGCTGCCAAGTCCGCCGTTGTCGATCGAAACCGGTTGCGTGCTTCCCTGAAGTACGTCGATTAGCATGTCGGCTGACATTGTGTACAGTTCTTCGGCGAGTTCATCGACGGACTTTGAATAGTCAAGCGGAACTGCGCGCTGCGCGAGAATGTTTCCGAAGTCGATTCGAGTCGTCATTTCGTGAATGGTCATACCTGTTTCCGACTCACCGTGATACATCGCCCAGAAAATGGGAGTAGGGCCACGATACGCGGGTAGCAGGGAGGAATGCATGTTGATGAACTGCACGCCGGGTGTAGAGAGCAACGGTTGCTTGAGAATATTCTTGCAGTTGCAGACCACAAGAGTATCCAGTTCCGAAATCATCGACCGGTGAATCGGATCGTTGATGCTGGTGATCACCGAATGCGGCAGATTGGTGGCTCGCGCATGCGCATAAGCCGTTTTGGATGATTCGGCGCCGCCCAACATCTCGCCGACTCGGTCCAGTAGCAGCCCTGCGACTTTGGCATTCATTTCGCGGATGCCGAACTTGGCAATGGTCTGCAGTGGGTTGCTTCGGCTTTCCGCAATCGTGTCATAGAAATAGGCGTGGACCAGTTCGATCCCGTCTTCATTGCAAAGACGTTTAAAGACCGGGTAGCTCGTAGTGGCGGTTATGTTGGTAAGTAAAGCAACTTTCATTGTAACTTTGCAAGCGCCTTGTCGAGACAGGTGGTGAACTTGATGGTAAGCGCGTCCACAAAGGGAGGTACCATCATCCCGGCTGGATAAACGGGCAGGCGATGCAGCTCGGTTTCACAGGTCGTCGGGAATTCCTGATCCTGATAACGCAGGTAGTCGCGTTGGGGACGGAAAAGAATGATCTTACCGTCGTAGGTGGTGGCTTGATAGTGCTCCGCAATCTCATCGTGCCGTCGCCAGATTTCTGCGGCGGTCTGCTCCGCGTCACCAGAAGGACTAGCTACGCTCCAACGACTGATCCAGGTCTTGCGGCGGCGTTTGAGGACCTCCCATTTTTCCCTCAGGAAAGAAAGTTTGTCGACGTATTTCAATTTAAGAAAATTGCGAAAGTGGTAGTCGACTCGCTGCAGGTTGTAGAGGAGCTTGACCCAAAATGATTTGCTGGCAGCCTGGGAGGTGGACCAATTGTACGTTTCGATACAAATCAGGACCGTTTCTTCACCCGCCGCTTTCAGTTGTTGTGCGACTTCAAGCGCGATCGTCCCGCCCATGCAATATCCCGTCAACAGGTAGGGGCCTTGGGGCTGCACGGCGAGGATATCGTTGACGTAACGTTTCGCGAGCCCTTCGATACTTTCTACCGGTTCGCCAAAGAGCGCCGGGGATTGCAGACCATAGACCGAATAAGCATCTTCGATGCGCGCGGCGAGTTCCCGAAAGATCAAAGCGTAGCCGTCAGCAGCGTGCATACAGAATACGCGAGGCTTGTTGGTACTGACGGCAATCTCAACGAGCGTCGAGCGATGAGCTGGAGTCGCTGGAGTCGCTGCCGCCACCGGCTCTGTGGCCTGGTCCAGGCCAAGGTGTTCAGCAAGTCGTGCAGGTGTGGAGAATTCGACCATCGCTGCGAAGGGTAGCCTCTGGCCAAACTGCTTCTCCAGCTCGGCGAGAAAACGGACGGCGCTGAGTGAGTCACCACCCAGCTCAAAATAATTGTCATCCGCTGCGACTTTTGGGATTGAGAGCAGGCGCTCCCACATCCGCGCGATCTGCCGCTCACCCGATAATGCATCGTTGGAACCAGCGGCGGAATCTGACACCGCCTGGCTATCCGACTCTCTGGCTTGCCGCGCGGCTTCGAGAAATGGAGATTTGGCATGAATGTCGAGTTCGACGCGGCGAGCCAGATCGCGCGTCGAAATCAGGACGGTGGAGGCGTCACACGCCAGCACACGCTGGAACATCGCGGCTCCCTGATCCGGCGTGAATGAATCGAAGGGATCGAACAGTCGTTGGCCGGTTCCAAACGATTCGGCAAAATCGCGTGCAACTTCGGCTGCCATCCCAATCGACTGCCATTCGTCCGAGGCGATTGCGACGGCGTGGATGCCTCGCTCGCGTTGTCGAGCCGCGAAGGCTTCGAGGAAACTGTTGGCAGCCACGTAACTTAACTGGCCGTAGCGATTGTGATACAGCACGTTCGAAATGGAAGAGTACAGCACCCAGAATTCGACGGGATGATCGGCAAGTGCGGCTTCGAGCGCGTAGCTGCCTTTGATTTTCGATTGCAGCATCCGTTCGGTTGCGTCCTTGTCACGCAACTGGATCGCTCCTGCCGTATCGGCAACGCCTGCGGCGTGAACAACGCCGTGTATCGGACCGAATTGTTGCGTGCCGGTTGCGATCGCATCACGCAGTTGCTGTTCGTCGGAAACGTCGGCGGGCAGTAGAACGACGCTTCCCGGAAGTGATTCCAGCTGCTGCAATCGTTGAATTTTCTGCGACGTGCCATCGTCTGCGTCGTGCTGGTCGAGCCAGTCTTTCCATTCGTCGCGGGGCGGTAGTGGACTGCGGCCAAGCAAGATCACATTGGCGTTTACAGTTTCGAGCAGTTTGCGGGCAAGCGAAAAACCGATGCCTCCCAGACCGCCAGTGACGAGGTAAGTGCCGCCTTGCTTTAAACGCGCTGTGTTTTCGTACGATGCGTCGAGCGGCAGTCGCCGGACAGAAGGGGCACAGCGTTGGCCATCGCGATAGGCGATCCAGACATCATCAATAGCAAGCTGCAATTCATCGCTGGCTTGTTCCCAGGCGGTCGTTGCGATGTCGACCAGTCGGCATTCAATTTGAGGGTACTCGAGCGGGATGACTTTGGCGGCGCCCAGCAAGGATGCACGGTTCGCGTGAATTGCGGCGCTGTTCGTAGTACCGTCTTTAGGCGGAATGGTGGTCGAATTGGTAGCGGCAGTGGCAGCTGGATTCCGGCTAAAGCCGGTGCTGCAAACTGAGTCAGCATGCCCGTGGGTGAATATCGAGAGCGCGATTGGGGTGTCGATGTGGAAACGCCCCAGCGATTGAGCCAGGAATTGTAGCGAGTAAATTCCCAGCGACTGTTGCCGTTGTAATTCGCCTTGCCAACCCGCATTCGACGTGTCGATTGACTGATCGTCGTTCCATTGCCAGAGATGAACGATTCTGGTCGGGAACCTGCCTGCGTCGGCCATGGTTTGTAATAGTTGATCGAAATGTTTGGGGGCATTCGGATCAATCGTGAACTCAGCTTCACTCACCTGATGGAATGATTCGGCAGCACGGACCAGCGTAACTTGGCTGCCGCTCATATCGCTCCGCAGTTTCTTGACCAGCGACTGTGAGGCGGCATCTTCACCAGCGAAGACCAGCCAGACAACGTCTGTCGCTTGAGTCGATTCGGGTGGATTTCCAGACAGAGGTTCCCAGTCAGGAACGTAGAACCAGTCGTCAAACGGTTCGCGCCGCTGTGGTAACGCGCTGGCGATTTCAGCATTCATCAGCGCTGGTGTGGCTACGTCAACTGTTGTCGTTGTTGCAGTGGCAACCGCAGGGGAGCGAGTGCCTGGTGGTGCGTCCTCAACCCAGAATCGCTTTCTCTGAAATGGATAAGTCGGTAGCGGAACGCAGCGTGGGCGGGCGTCCGGGTTCTGCGGCCAATCGACGGCAGCGCCATTGGCCCAGGCTTCGGCAAGAGATTTCCACCAAACGTCTACGTCATTCGACTCCTGTTTGGGGTGCCGTGTGGACCGAATCGTATGCCCAGCCAGATCGGGTTGCAGGCGGACGAGACTGGAGAGGGTTTGACCAGGGCCGACTTCAATGAACACGTTGGTTTTTCGATCGACGAGCGCTGCTGCTGCTGACGAAAAGTTCACGGTTTGGCGGATGTTTCGCGCCCAATATTCGGGCTGTGTCATCTCACCATTGGAAACCCATGTTCCTGTCACGGTCGAAACAATGGGTAGTTGCGGCTCGCGTCGATCTCGCCTGGCAACCTCTGCCTGGAAGGTCGCCATGGCTGGCTCCATCATCGCAGAGTGGAAAGCGTGTGACGTCCTGAGCGCGCGAAACGCGACTTCTTCCGAATCGAGTTGTTCCGCGAACGCGTCCACCGCAGCGGTCGGACCGGAGACCACGCAGTGCTGCGGGCTGTTGACGACCGCCATCGACAGCCCAGACGGCAGCCGCTCTCTCACGCTGGATTCTGGCAAAGTCACGGCGAGCATTTTGCCTCGGGGAAGATCCTGTAGCAGCCGTCCTCGGAGCACGGCCAGCTCGATCGCTGTCTTCGGCGTAAAGACTCCCGCAATACAGGCCGCTGCCAGTTCACCGATGCTGTGTCCGACCACATAATCTGGCTGCACTCCCTGTCGCATCCACAGTCGAGCCAACGCCAATTCAATCACGACGATCGCCGGTTGCGTCAACCACGTCTCCGACAATTGCGTTGCTGCGGTCGAATCCTGTTCGAATATCGCCTGTCGTAAATCTACCGAGAGCGTTGGCTGAGCGTACTGGCAGAACTCGTCGACGTCAGCGCGAAATGACTTGTCGGCGTCGTAGAGATCCCGCGTCATACCAACGTACTGGGCGCCCTGACCGGGGAACAGAAACGCTACGCTCGTTTTGCGCGCGGCTGTAACGTTGATCGACTGGACGATGTTATCGGAGTGCGAGCCGGGGTCAGCGAGTGCGGCCTGCAACTCTTCACGCGTCCTGCCCATGACGACTCGACGAGCCTGAAAGGCGCGGCGACCGTGCTTCAACGTGCGCTCGATGGAGGCTAAAGACGTCTCCGGTTGCTGATGCAGGTACTCGCCAAGATGTCTGGTTGCGATATCAAGGGCCGACTCATTGCGAGCTGATAGCAAAAGCAGATGAGGCGCACCGGTTTCCGATGCAGCAGGCGTTGAACAATTTGAATGGGAATCGTCATCCTGGGTAGATGGTGGCTCGGGCGAAGTCGCCGAGGGCGGTTCTTCGAGGATCGCATGGGCGTTCGTACCGCCGATGCCGAACGCGCTGACTCCAGCGATTCGCCGCTGTCCAGGTTGTCGTTGCGGCCACTCGGTCAACTCCGTCGCAACGCGAAACGGGCTGTCAGCAAAATTGGCGTTGCGATTCGGAGTGCGAAAGTGCAGCGATGGCGGAATCGTTCCATCGCGGACAGCACAGGCGGCTTTGATGAGTCCAACGATACCAGCGGCTACGTCCTGATGCCCAACGTTTGTTTTCACCGAACCGATCCAGCAGTAATTGCTGTCGTCGGTTGACGCTCGGAACGCTTTGGTCAGTGCGTCGACCTCGACGGGATCCCCGACGAATGTGCCCGTGCCGTGCGCTTCGATATAACCGACCTGATCAGCCGTAATACCACTTTGCTCGTGGGCCATCTGCACGACTTGACACTGGCCGTCGGTCGAGGGCGCCGAATAGCCCATCTTGGACCCGCCATCGTTGTTGATCGCCACCGTCTTGATTACGGCATGAATCGTGTCCCCGTCGGCTTTGGCATCGGACAATCGCTTGAGCACGACGGCTCCCACGCCTTCACCAAACACGGTTCCCTGGGCGTCATCATCGAACGTCCGCACGCGTCCATCGGGCGAGAGCACCATGCCCTCCTGTGAGAGATAGCCGTTGCGATACTCGAGATTCACACTCACGCCGCCTGCCAAAGCGAGCGAGCATTGCCCCAGCTGTAGCGACTGGCAAGCCAACTGGACGGCGACCAGTGAAGTCGAACAGCCCGTCTGTACGGTCATGCTCGGACCGGTCAGGTTCAGTCGAAAGGACACTCGAGTTGAGAGAAAGTCTTTTTCGTTGCTGATCAGTGTTTGAAAAGCCGTCGCCGGGTCGGGTGGACCCAACGCTCGGTCAATCAGTGCCCGATAGTCATTCGGGCGGGCGCCAGCGAACACGCCAATCTCTCCGTGGTCGCTGTCAGGGTCGTAACCAGCATGTTCCAGTGCCGACCACGCACACTCCAGAAAGATTCGGTGCTGCGGATCGGTAATCTTGGCCTCGTGTGGACTGATACCGAAGAATTCGGCATCGAATTTATCCACGTCGGTGAGCGACGAGGTGACGGGCACGTAATTTGGATCGTTCACCTGTGCGGCAGGCACGCCCGCAGCGAGAAGTTCTTCGGGAGTCAGCCGACGAATCGACTCGACACCGTTCTTGAGGTTTTCCCAGAACTCATCGACGGACTCCGCGCCCGGCACGCGCGCCGCCATGCCCACAATCGCGATCGGTTCCAACTGGACTCGCGAGTTTGTTTTTGCTGCCTTCGATCCGGAACCCTTCGTTTTCTGGTCCTCGCTATCAAGATAAGTCGCCAACTCGGCAATCGTCGGGTGCTGGAATAGATCCACAATCGCGAACTTGCTCGATGGCAGCACCTTGTTCAATCGCAATTCCATTTCGGCGAGCATTAGCGATTGCCCACCGAGTTCGAAAAACGAGTGATCGACACTGACTCGATCCAGCTTCAGCAACTGACACCAGACCGTGGCAATCGTCTGTTCGGTATCGGTCGTTGGTGCCTCATACGGTCGATCTGATGCGGGCGGCGCGGGTTCGGGTAGCGCCTTGGCATCCAGCTTGCCATTCGGCGTGAGTGGGATCTCGTCGATAGGTACAAAAAACTGCGGGACCATATATTCGGGCAACGACTCTGAGACGGCGGAGCGTAACTGAGTCGAGTCGATCTGTTGATCCTTGCTCGCGACGAGGTAAGCCACCAGTCGCTGCACTCCCGAATCTGTCGTTTGCACGACGGCAATCGCCTGCCCGACCGTTGGTTGTTCCTGCAGACGGGCTTCGATCTCTCCCAGCTCGATCCGAAAACCACGTAGCTGAACTTGTCGGTCGCAGCGGCCAAGATATTCAAGCTCACCATCTGCACGACGACGGCCGAGATCGCCGGTCCGGTAAAGCGTTCCGCCGCCGCTACCATTGCCGTTGCCATTGTAAAACGGATCGGGAAAAAATCGCTCCGCCGTCAAAGTCGGACGCCGCAAGTAGCCCTGCGAAACACCGGCTCCGCCGACATAGATCTCGCCCTCGATGCCAACGTCCACGGGCTTTCGGTCTTCGTCGAGGACATGCAGCGTCAAGTCGGGAATTGGTTGGCCAATCAGACTGCTCCGCTCGCCCTCGACATCCGCCCGCATTAACCGGCGGTAAGTCACATGCACAGTCGTCTCGGTAATGCCGTACATATTGATCAGCTGTGGGGCGTTGTCGCCGTGTCGCTTGACCCAGCCGCGAAGGCTACTAAACTCCAGCGCCTCGCCACCAAAAATTACCCGCCTCAGCGAAAGTGGCAGTTCTTCGCTTAGCCGTTCATCAGCCGCCATAAGTTGGCGAAAGGCAGACGGCGTCTGATTCAAAATCGTGACGTTCTCTTCGGAAAGCAGTCGATAAACCTCGTTGGGTGACCGGCTGGTCGTGTAAGGCACAACCACTAGCCGTCCCCCATAGAGCAGCGCTCCCCAAATTTCCCAAACCGAAAAATCAAACGCGTAAGAATGGAAAAGTGTCCACACATCCTTCGCGTCGAAATGGAACCAGTGTTCTGTTTTCGTAAACAGTCGCAGCACGTTGAAATGCGAGACCTGCACGCCTTTGGGTTTGCCCGTTGAACCGGACGTGTAAATAACGTAGGCCGTTCGTTTGCTGCCTTGCTGATTGCTGCAGTTGTCTGCCAAAGGCCAGGGCTCGATCGAGGAATCGTCCCACCTCGGTTCGGCTTGAAGCATATCCATCCTGATTAGCGGACAAGCACTTGTGGGAATCGCTGATGCCGTTGAGGCGTCGGTCACAATCGCCGTCGCCTGACAGTCTTCCAGAATCATTTCCAGACGCGACTGGGGGTATTCCGGATCGAGTGGAATGTAGGCGGCACCGACCTTGAGTATCCCGATCAGCCCGGCGAGAAGGTTCTCATCGCGAGGCAGCGCCAACGCCACCATGTCGCCGACTTTGACACCTTGTTCCACGAGCTGCTGTGCGACCTTGTTGGCCCGATGATTCAGCTGGCCATAAGTGATCGAACGTCCATCGCAGGTGATCGAAATCGATTCCGGTGAATGTCGCACTTGCTGCTCGAACGCTTGAGACAGGCAGCCGTTGGAGCCAATGATGGCGCTCAATTTCGGTTGGGGGTCACCCGATTGAGGATTGTGATTCAGCATTTTGTTATTTAGCCGTCCACCAACAACTTCAAGTAGAAAAACACCAGTCTAAAACGGGCTGGGATAGCGCGTCGGAACCTTGCGAATAAAAGAAGGATGGAGATATCGAGATTGCTTTTGATACAACCTCCATAATAATTCAACCTCGCGGCAAGTGCGTCGAGATTCGGCGATCGGCTGCCGAAAAGCGAGCCATCCGCGAACATTCAGGGGGTTTGCGAAGAGTACGCTTTATCGGGCTTCAGATAGCCATGAATCAGTCGTTTCCCAACCGGACCATTTCGGCTGGATGTTTCCACCGGGGAGCGACCAAGCCGCTGACACCCGGTATCCATCAAGCTCACGCTGACAGATGGTCGTGGAAATCACGCACAATCGATATTTCTGGCGGAAGTCGAATTTCCATCCGCTTCGTGGAATGAAAAGCTGTCATCCTAAGCTTAGGATCGTTCGATCAATGAGTGTCGAATCTCCGTTCATGCGACTCGATTGACGGCCTATGGCCGTCTTCCCCGCGAACGCGGGGACCCACTCGAAGCGTACTAACGCTCAATATCTTTCCCTGCATCAAAAAGCCAATCCGATTTAATGGATTCCCGCCTGTGCGGGAAAGACGGAGGAAGATCAGGCAGTGATTTCTCGAACGTTCCCAAGTTTTAAGGCGAGCGGCGGATAAAAATTTACCTGCTTGCGTTCTTGAGCCGCTACGGCCACCGATGTCTTATCGGTAAATTCTTACTCGCCTTTCGCCTAAACGAGCTGAGATGACGTCGACTGGACTTTGCGATAAGTCGCGATTAGAGATTCTTTCTGATGCTTCCATGCCAATTCGGACTCGATTCGACGGCGTCCCTTTTCGCCCATCGACTGACGTAGATCTGGCTCATCCATCAGTTTTTGCAGGCACTCAGCAAAGTGCAGTACGTCACCGGGCTTTGCGTAGAGCGACGCATCGCCTGCGCTGTAGCGGTGTTCTGGCATGTCATAACCCACGACTGGTTTGGACATGGCCATGTATTCCATCGTTTTGATCATGGTGCACGAGGCGTTATACGAATTGACCGGATCGGGAGTCACCATGATGTCGCACGAAGCGATGTGTGAATACAACGCATTGCCTTGTTGATATCCCACAAACGCCATCTTGTCGTCGAGCTGCAACTCCACCGACAGATCTTTGAGGCTTTGCAGTGCCGGGCCGTCTCCAATGATTAGGCCAAAGAAGTCGTCGCGGTTCAGGTCTCTGGTCAGTCGTCCCATCGCCTGAAGAAAACTGTCGACGCCATCCTGAAAACCAATACACCCCATGTACCCGAGAATGATCTTGTCCATCGCCCGATACTCGGGCAGGGGAGTCGCCCCCACCATCTGCTGGAACCTTGGGCCGTTGCGCACCACATTGGTGCGAGCCGGATCGACATGACACCGGGAAATGTCACTCGCGCGTTGTGACTCGTTGGTTTGAATCATCTGGTCGGCCAGCCGACAGGACCGACGTTCAAACCACTTCAATATTCGCACCAGCAGTGAATCTTCACTTGCCTGGGACTGGGCCTGATACAACTCTGGTGAAAGGTCGTGGTGATCCATCACGTAGCGGACACCAAACAGCTTGAACCAGGCTCCGATCGTGACATACATATCAGGCGGTGTATGCACGTGCAACGCATCGAACCCGTACCGGAGGAACAGGTAATTGGCAATGAAAAATGCCATCGTCAGACTGTATCCGTATTCGACCACATAACCGATCAGTCCCGACCACTCTGGCGGCGCAGGGTAACGATACACGGTGACGCCGTCCATCACTTCACGGCGCTTCGACGTGTACGCATCCCTGGGACACACGACGCTGACCGTATGACCTGCTTCGGCTAATGCCGTCGCTTCGTTGGCAACTCGCGTGTCGTCTGGATAACCGCCATTTTCGAGGAGCATCAGAATGCGGCACGGTTTGGTAAGTTCTGTCATCTCGCTTTTGTCTTGCCGCCATAAAGAATAGTAAATCGACTGGATGCCGGGAAATTTCATCCCCGTTTTGATGAGCAGCGTCATACCATCAAAAGAATTCGCTGCGTGCGCACCGACGGGGTGCAACCACACACGCCAACGACTCGTTATTGCCCTAATACAGTTTACGAACAAGGCAACGACTTCCCTACCAACAAACCCACAATTATTCTTCCTTCGCGTAATCGGAATTCGACTGATCATTGCTCTGTTCGTGCCCCGTGAGTGAGCGACACCAAGTCGCCATTTCGTGTGGTAACACGTGCCATGGAGAGGTTTCGTCGCGAAGATATCGCAAAAAGTCACCGTACACCTTCAGTCGGGAAGGGGTGTCAAGATAATCGGGGTGAGTCACCATTAATGCCATGCCGTGCAATCTACGGATCGTCGCCAACTTTTGCCGCCAGTAATCGTCCGTGGTCTGTCGCAATGTGACCAGCAGCGTGTGATCTTGCGGCAACGTGTATGGAAGTTCGACAAATTTTCCGAACACGAATGGCCACAAACTGCCGACGCCGCCAGGCATGGCCTGGAATGGATCGCTGTCAAAGCACGATGCGTCATAGTCAATATTCAACTGCTGCAACCAGTGCATATTGCGGTGTACCATCGGTGCGCGAAATCCGGTAGCACCCAGCTCATCGATCGCTCGATTGATGCCGGGTACTCGCGAATTGAATATCTTTTCGCTCAGGAACAGCTTGCCGTCATGGTTGTAACCATGAACGCCAACTTCGTGCCCGCGTCGTTTGAGATCGCGGACCAGCCCCGGGTCTGTCTTGTACTTGTATGGGATGAAGTACCAGCAGGACCGAAAACCAAGCTCTTCTTCGAGCTGGGCAATCGGCTCGATAATCTTCAGGCCTTCTTTGGTCTCAACATCATGTGAAAGGACGAGTGAAAATTCGGCGGAGTTTGGCCAAATCGAGTTCAGTGTGACATCTTCCTTGTCCATGAACTCGATCAGCCGTTGGGGCATGAACTGGTCAAGGCTCGTGTCCGCACTCTGGTTGCGCATCCGCTGCAGCAGCTGCCGGACAAAGATTGGTAGTAGGCCGCGGATCTGGTAAAAGGCGCGGAACGTGGGCGAAAGCCTCGCCGATTCGATGTCTTCGTGAAGCGATTGCTCGAGATGGTTAACCAGCTCGCCTTTCAGAGGGTAGCTGGCCTGTAGGGATTGGCTATTCATGGATGTCAGGTCTGTGGTGATGTCAGGTCTGTGGGGTATTGGCCGCGTCTGTTTGTAGGTTGTTTTTCCTTGATGAAGTAAAGTCCTGTCCATTATCCAGGCTCGGTCCCTCAGCCATGGCATTGGTGGAAGAAGAGGCGTCGACAAATCGACGCATCCACATTTCGAAACTCATCAGGCCCCAAAGCTCGGTAGCAAAATCTGCATAGCCGTTTTCGTGCAGCTTCATCATTTTTTCTACACGTTCAAAGCGAAAGAGCCCGCGTGATTCGATTGACGACTTCGTCAATAAATCGCGCATCATCGGTTGCGCCTCTTTTCGCAGCCATTTTTCGATCGGAATGGGGAAGCCCTGTTTGGGTCGGTTGATAATGCTCTCAGGAATCAGTCGCCCAGCGGCCTGCTTGAGCAGGTACTTGCGACTGCGCCCGCGCAGTTTCATGTTTGCAGGCAGGGAAGCCGCGAATTCCACGAGCTTGTGATCGAGAAGCGGCACGCGTGCTTCGAGGGAATTGGCCATGGTCAGTTTGTCGCCACGCAAGAGCAGGTAATCGACCAGCCAGAGTTTCGAGTCGACGTAGAGCATGCGGTTCAGTGGATCGCGGGCATCGGTGCGATCGAGGTGCGACGCAAACGCCGCGGCAGCTCCCGCCCGTGCATGATGCATGTTGCTCGCGAGCAGTTCCGCCTTGGCATCGTCGCTGAACATCGGGAACCAGTTGGCGAAGCGAGTCGCCTCGTCACCGATCGTCAACGCGTTAAGGGCAATTTTGGCTCGCCGCATGCCCGGCAACATACGAGCCAGTCCGCAAGTTGGTTTTCGCAGCACGCCCTGGAGCGGCCAGAATTTCGGCGAATGCTGCTCGCCTTCGTAGCGGGCGTATCCAGCGAACAATTCGTCACCGCCCTCACCGGTCAGGACCATCTTCACGTGTTGCCTGGCCAGTTTTGCGACCATATGCGTGGCGACGGTGGCTTGATCGGCAATCGGCTGATCAAGATGGAAGAGGACTTTTTCGGCGTGCTCCAAAAAGTCACTAGGACCGATCAGGAACGAATGGAATTCGCAGCCGAACCGGTCGGCGATCACGCGTGCGTAAGGCAGCTCGTCCATGGACTGGCCGTCGGACGACTGATGATCAAAGCCCACGGTGAATGTCTTTACGGGTTGGTTCATGGCTTCGGCCATCAGCGCAACGATCGTGCTGCTGTCGATGCCTCCGCTGAGGAAGGCGCCGAAGGGCACGTCGGCTCGCAGCCGCAACTGGACCGACTCCCGCAAGATCGACAGGAGTTCGTCGGTGGCGTCCTCTTCCGACATCGAGGCACGAGTCGGCTCGTAGGATATATCCCAGTAACGCTCGATCTTCAGGCTGTTCTTTCCGCCGCCCGCGCGGACACGAATGGAATGGCCGGGAGGTAACGACTGAATATCCGCAAACATGGTGCGCGGAGCCGGAACGTATTTGAGCGAGAGATAGTCGCTGAGCGCGAGTTGGTCCAGGCGTGCATCGACGCGGGGATGGCGGAGCAGTGATTTGACTTCCGAGCCGAAGATAAGCGTGTCGCCGCGCACCGCGTAATAGAGCGGCTTGATGCCCATGCGGTCGCGGACAATGAATAGCTCGCGATCATGATGGTCCCAGATGGCAAAGGCGAACATGCCACGCAGCTCATCAACGCAAGCCGGACCCATCTCTTCGTAGAGGTGAATGATGACTTCGGTGTCGCTCTGTGTGCGGAATTGATGACCGCGTTCGATCAGTTCTTTTCGCAGTTCCCGGTAGTTGTAGATTTCACCGTTAAAGACGATGCCGTAGCGTCCGCTCTCGTCGTAGATCGGCTGTTGGCCGTCAGCAAGGTCGATGATACTCAAGCGTCGCATGCCCATCGCCAGCGGGCCGTCCACAAGTTCACCCCATTCATCGGGACCACGGTGGATGATCGAATCGAGCATCGGCCGCAGCACCGAAGGATCGGTGACGGATTCGGTCAGTTCGAGATATCCAGCGATTCCACACATGGGTTTATTGTTGTGTTCGTTGTTTGTAGTTGGTGATTTTGGCGAACCGGCTGCGTAAGCTGCCGGGTGTGCGGGATGGAGAGGTATGTAGTGGTTGCTTATTGTGCAGTGTCATCGTCGATTTGCAGATACAGAGTGCATGGGCAGTTTCCACCCGGCAGCTTACGCAGCCGGTTCGCCTGAAACTGATTGAGTAGTACTGGCCTAAAGCCGGTACTACCAACTCGCATATGTTGTCCTCTACCGGCGACTGGTCATCAATGACTCGCCGACCCGCTTCTTGCTAATAATGGCATCATCAAAATAAAGTGTGGCGGATCCTTCTTTTGGCCCACCAGCAATGTGGTCTGTGTAATTGCCGACTCCCCATACCGCATTCTCATTTTCGAGTGTAATCGCGGTGCGCACATTCTTGATGTCAAACAATTGCTGACCATCTTGCCAGATCGTGATCGAACCGTGATCGGAATGGGAAACGACGTAGTGGGCTTCGAGGTGAACCCACTTTCCGATGGGCATGCCGACGGGACGGCGTTGATCGAAACTTTGAAAGCGGCCGTAGTGACTGGTCAGCCCCAGCTCGATTTGCCTTCGCCCTTCATTAAAGTAGGCGCCAAGCACAAACATCGGCTCGCTGACATCCTTCTCGTCGTTCGCCTTGAACTGAAAGATATTCCACCAGCCGCCATCCCCCGGATCCCACGGAGCATGTTTCTTCGAGCTGTAATTGTGCGGGAAGTAAATCCATGTGCTGTAAAAAGCGTCCTTCGGCAGGTACTGTCCACCGTCGTCCCACGGCCGATCCGTCCACCGCATCAACCGTACGGCTCGCTTGCCATTTTGGGCTCGATAGGCTCCCTTGATCGACGCGGCTGCGGAAAATTTACCGGAATGAGCGATCTTTTCGGTTGCGGTCGCCGAGACCTCGGCCCCGCCAGTGTTGAGGATGCCACCGCCCGGGTATTTGTGCGCTGGTGATTGCCACTGGTGCAGATTGCCCTGCTCGTGATCGGCAGACCAGACGATTGAGTCGCGAATATCACGAGGCAATGACTCGATCCACTGCGCCGAAGCAGTCGATGTAAGGGCAAACAGAGCGACACCGACCGAAAGAGCTATGGAGCGGCAATGCGTAAGCCGCCGGCGCCTGCGCATCGCAATCAGGTTTCGGTCATCTGAGCTGGGCAAGGTCATTCCGAACTCCCGACCAGAGACTCGTCCTCGGTTGACTCCGCGTGATTGTCCTGAATCTGATTCCATGCTGCCAGGCTCAGTAGCAGCCAGATCTTGCGCCCGTGATCTGCCTGTCCGGATTGATGCTCCTTCACGACTCGCTCGACTTCGGACGGCACCATGACGCCCTCGGGCAGACGGCCGCCGTTGTACAACAGGAAATCGCCTACCAGATCGCTCAAGCCATCCCGGAACCAGTCGCGAAGCGGAACAGCAAACCCCTGCTTTTTCTTTCGCATGGTTTGTCGAGGCAGTCGACGTCGCAACACTTCCTTCAGAATCGCCTTGCCATTCCAGCCCAAGCCGCTGCTTCGCAACTTGATATCCGTTGGCATTTTCGCGGCCAACTCGGCAACATGGTGATCAAGCAATGGCGAACGAACTTCGAGCGAATTCGCCATGCTCATGCGATCAACCTTCATCAGGATATCGTCACGCATATACGAATGAATGTCGATTTCCGTCAGGCGACTGACGACATCCCGCGACGAATCGCCCATAATTTCCCACAACCGCGGCGGCAAATATTTCTCACCCATCAGGTCGCATCCAGCGACCACCTCGGGCTGAACCAGTCGGCGTATCTCCTCACGATTCCAGATCGACGTCTTGTCCAGCATGGCCTGCAGGATCGGCTTGGAACTGTCACGGAACACCTTGGCGATTCGCTGCATCTTGTAGCGAAATTTTCCAGGCAGCACGGACGCTGCCAGACTGGCACACGAAGGAGCCAGCGATGTTCCGACAGGGCCGGGTAACCAGCGTCGATACCGATCGGCGAACAGCGCGCCCTTATAAGCCGAATAGCCTGCAAACAACTCATCGCCCCCATCGCCGCTGAGAATCACCGTTACGTGTTCCCGCGCCAGTTTGGAAACAAAATGCGTCGGCAAGGCCGAGTCATCACCAAACGGTTCGTCGAAATGATGTGTCAATTCGACCAGCATGTCATGCAGGCCGTTGCGCATTTCGGGTTCCGTCAGCTGCAACTCGTGATGCTGCGTGTTAAAGTGATCGGCGACACGTCGCGCGTCCGCCGACTCGTCCCATTCGGGGCGGTCAAATGCGATCGTGAACGTCTTGAGTGGATCCAGTCCAGCCGCGTGTGCATAGGCAACGATCGCGCTCGAGTCGATACCGCCCGACAGAAAAACGCCCAGCGGAACTTCGCTTTCCAGACGGACTTTGACCGAGTCGATCAGAGTCGCATCCAGCTCTTCCGCCCACTCTTCCCAGCTGCGCGAGTGATCCGGTTCGAACTTCAGATCCCAATACGACTGCATCCGCAGCTGACCGTTTTCGTAAACCGCAAAATGGCCAGCAGGCAATTTCCTGATGCGACGGTAAAACGTATTCGGCTCGCAGAGAAAGCCAAACTGCAGATACTCCGCCAGCCGCGAATAGTCTGGCTCGCGAAGCGCCGGCTCGGCCGCCAAAAGCGACTTGATCTCGGACCCGAACAGCAGCTGGTCACCGACCTGCGCGTAGTACAGAGGTTTTTTGCCCAGACGATCACGGCCCAGCACCAGTCGTTGCCGCTCACTATCCCAGATAGCGGTGCCAAACATTCCGCGCATATCCCGAAAACAGTCGACTCCCATTTCTTCGTACAGATGCACGATGGCTTCGGTGTCGGAATGGCAGCGAAATTGATGTCGTGTTTCCAGGCGGCGACGCAAGTTGCGATGGTTGTAGATTTCGCCATTGTTAACGACATGAACCGTGCCTGTCTCATTGCTGATCGGTTGCTGCCCGCCGGCCACGTCGATAATACTCAACCGACGCATGCCGATGCCAACGCCATCGTGGGCGAACTGGCCTTCGTCATCGGGGCCGCGATGCACAATCGCACGATTCATGCGACTTAAGCGGCGCGCGATTTCCGCTTTCTCAACGCCCGGTGCGTGGATTCCTGCGATGCCGCACATCTAGTGACTCTCCGCAAGCGCGTCGTCGGCGGAAGAAGGTTCAGCATCGGAAATGCCAAGCAAGTCGAAATAGACGGACTCGACCTTTTCAGCCACCGAAGCCAGGTCCAGCCGGTGTCGCTCAAGCGTCGAGCGACCTTCACACGCGACTCCACTGGACAACAGCTTGGCCATCGCTTCGCCCAGTTGTTTCGGATCGCGCGGGCGGACTTCGCAACCCTGCACTTCGGTAAGAAGTTCCACGGTATCACCGACAGGAACGGCAGCGATCGGCAAGTTGCAGGCAAGCGCTTCCTTGACCACGTTCGGCGAGCCCTCAATCATCGACGTCATCCACATGGCGTCGCAGGCGTTCATATACAACGGAACTTCGTTCGGCTTGACGCCCCACATGGGTTGCAGCCGGATATCATCGTTCAGCAGTTGCTCGGCGTGCTTCGTTGAATAGACTGCCAGCGCGTGACCCTTGCGAGGATTCTCGGGATTGCCGGGGAACAGGACGACTCGTTGATTCAGGTTCCAGCCCAGACGTTCCCGCGCGACGCGTTTATCGATTGGGTAAAAGAGCTCCGTGTCGACTCCGTTCGCGACGACTTGGCTTGGCGCGGGGGCAATCACACGACTCATTTCGGCACTCTTGACGATGACTCGCTGGGCCAGTGGTGCCAGTCGTTTGTTGGCCTGAACCATAAGGCGACTGAAACGCGTCAATCCGCCGGATTCCGTAGGTTCGCCGAGAAGATCGTCGCCCATGAAGGAAACGACCAGCGGCTTGGAAAACTGCAATCGGCCCAGCCATCCGCAAAATCCAAAGTGACCGTGGACGATATCAACGTGTCGCAGAAGATTGTACATCCTGGGAATCGCCAGGAGATATTTGAGCATCGGGATGCCAGCCATGTCGATGATGTCGACTTCGATACCACGCTCGCGCAACGATTCGATCTGGCGAAGCAGCGGCGCGTTGCTGCCCGGCTCGCGATCCTTGGGAAGCTTTGGCGTGATTGCGAGGACACGCAGTTTTGGTGGTGAGTTTTTGCGAGTCATATCGTTAGATGTTTTGTTTGCTGTCTGTAATCGTTTGCCTGTCGCATCGCCTACGGCGGAATTTCGCAGTCCCGGAACTTTTTACGAAGGCCAGTGCTACGAATCCAATCTCTCGCGGCGGGAGAGTGGAAGTCTGAACGTCCGACGGTATCGCGTTGCCGTTCCTCGTGCTGCGTGTTTTCGGTAGCAGTGTCGTCTGGTCGGCAAAGAATCCATCATACTTGCTCTGCTGCCGGTATGGTCTCTTCATCAAAGCGAAAATACTCACGGTGCCACTCGTACGTGCGGCGCAAGCCCTCGTCGAAACTCACTTCGGGTTGCCAGTCCAGAAATTTGGTGGCTTTTTCAGTCGCAGCCCAAGTCGCCTTCATATCCGTCGGATGGGTGGGGAGGAACTCAATGACGGCTTTTTTGCCGGTGAGTTTTTCAATTCGTCCAATCATGTCGAGAATCGAATACGGTTTGCTGCCGCCAAGATTGAAGACTTCGTATCCGACCGGCTTGAGCGCCGCAATCGTCCCGCTGGCAATGTCCGAGACGTACGTGAAATCACGTCGCTGCTCGCCATCGCCGAACAGCTGAATCGGCTGCTCCTTCGCGACCCAGTTAATAAAGCGATAAGGTGACATGTCGGGCCGGCCCGCCGGGCCATAGACAGTGAAGTAGCGAACGATCGAGACATCGATGTCGAACAAATGGTGGTAGGTGTACGCCATCACCTCGGCTGCCTTTTTCGAGGCAGCATAGGGCGATATCGGCTGGTTGACCGGTGACGTTTCTTCGAACGGCATGGGCTGGCCCGCATACAACGACGAAGTCGATGCGAGCACGAGTTTTTTGATTTTGTGCTGGCGAATTAGCTGCAGCAAATTCAGGCTGCCAGTCGCATTGGTCGCCATATAGACATCGGGCCGTTCAATGCTGGCCCGCACACCGGCTCGCGCGGCAAGGTTGATCACGGCGGAAAACGGATAGTCATCGAACAGCCTGGCGAGCGACACGGTATCTTCGACGTCGATCGGGAAGAACTCGAACCCCGTGCGGCCCTCCAGTTGCGTCAGGCGATACTCTTTCAGCTCGACCGGGTAATAGTCGTTGAGATTGTCGATACCGATGACACAATGACCGGCGTCGAGCAATTGACGTGCGACTTCTGATCCGATGAACCCGGCAGCTCCAGTGACCAGAATCGTCTGTTGTGATTTCAAGTCGCTCATACCATCGCCTCCACCGGCTGGTTGTTTTTCGCTGTCGTGGGGGACGGGACGCTTCCGCCAAAGTCGCGTATTGCCTGTTCATAAACGGCCGCATGCTGAGCCGCGACAACATTCGGCGCCAGCTCCTGCTGCAGCTTCTCACGGGCAGCAGCACCCATCGTCTGTCGTAACGAGTCGTCGGTGAGTAGGCGGATCATCGCGTCGGCCAATGCATCTGCATCGCGCGGGGGCACTAGCAAACCGGTCTTTTCGTGATCCACACATTCGGACAACGCACCGACATCCGTTGCTACCACTGGCCGGCCGTAGTTGTAAGCCACCGGGACGACTCCGCTTTGCGTCGCTTCGATATAGGGCAGTACGACGATTGAAGCCTGCCGGAACATTTCGGCTCGCTCTTCATCCGACAACCAGCGATTGTGGACTTCGAACCGGTTACGGTCATCCATCATGGCTTCGTATCGACCGAAATCATCGCCGCGCCCGCCGATGACAAACTTCGCATTGGGCACCGCCGCATTGACCTGCGGTTGGGAACGAATCAGATATTCGAGTCCCTTGTATTCGTAGATTCGACCGAAGAAAAGAATCGACTTGCCTTCGTTGGTCTCGGCTGACTTCGACTGGCCATCAAAACCACAGCCCATCGCAACGTGCGGGATCACATGGATCCGCTCCTCAGGCACGCCAAACAGATCGTGAACCTGTGGGGCAAGAGCGCCACCATGAACAATCGCATGGTGCGCCTGACGGAAACCGTGGTCCATTACCCATTGCGGAGTCTTTTTCGACACTGTGTCGCCCGCATGATGACGCGGGTCATGGACCGTGATGACGAGGGGATACTTTTTTCGCAATTGCTTCAAGACAAAGTTGAACCAAAGATGTCCCTGTTGGAAATGGACAACGTCCGGTTGGAACGCATCAATCCGTCGCAGAAGCTCGCGGACCGAAGCCAGTTGGCGAAGCGGTTGACGTAGCCGCGGTTTGTCAAACGCGAAGTGTTCAACTTCCGGGCGAACCGGATACTTTGCGCCACCTTCTTCTGGCCGCGGAATCACCAACAGCACTTCGTGCTCGTCTGCCAGCGCGTTCACGTGCAGCGAGGAGTACTCTTCGAAATCGTAGGTGACCCAGGCAATTCTCATCGCGATACCAGCTCCTGAGACGAAGACGGGCTGGAATCTGGACCACCGTTGACGTGCATCGGCAAAGGGCACGTCAGCTTTTCATGCAGCTCCAGCCATTTCGCCGTGTGCTGCATGCCGGTCTGCAAATCGACTCGAGATGCAAAACCCAGCTTTTCGGAAATCTTGTCGGTGGAAAGGAAAAACTGACGCTGATAAAGATCGTTGAGCTCCGTAGCCGATGGAGTCGCGTTCAGCTCGCCCTTGACCTTCTTCATGATTTTGCTGGCCAGTCCGCCCTTTAGATAAATCTCCATCAACTGGTCTTCAAAGCGATCGACCAGTCCATATGCCATCGCACCGACAGCGTCCATGATCTTCGTACGCAACCCGGATTTCGTCGCCGAAATGGTCGTCAGTGGCGGTAAGCCAAGTACGTCGTTGAACTGCTCGAAGTAGTCGTTCCACGTGACCCGGTCGGGGCCATTCAAATTGAAGGTTTCGCCCGCCGCCGCAGGATTCGACAGGCAAGCCAGAATGGCGCCGACGACATCGTCTACATAGACCAGATTGGCAAGCCCGTTCCGGTCGGCGAACAGGCCCCACTTTCCGGACTGTAACCGCTCAGCCACGTCAATCGACCATGACTTGCCGAAGGGCCCATAGATCAACGACGGTCGGAGAATCGTGACGGGCAAGCCACGCTCACGAAATTCACAGCAGACCTGCTCGGCTTCGATCTTGCAGTTCTTGTAGAGACAGTTTTCCTTCGTGTCCGTCGGACTGTCTTCAGCAATCTCGCCGGCGGTTGCTGTATCGTAAACTTCGGCCGAGCTGAGAAAAACGAACTGTTCGATGCCTTCGTCGACGGCGGCTTGAAGCAGGTTGCGCGTGCCACCCACAATCGAATCGCGATCGTCCGTATACGCACAGTGCACGATTGCTTCGACGTCCTTGACTGCGGCTCGGACATCATCCTCGTTGCAAATGTCGCAAACAACGACTTCTGTTGCCTTGCGACCCGGTCGTGCTGCTCGCGTCCAGCCGCGAATCGTGCCAATCGCAGTCGCAAATCCGGATAATTGCATGGCTTCGACGACGCGACCGCCTACAAAGCCGGAAGCACCGGTGACCAGAATACGTCGGGAGTTGTTTTTCATCTCAGGCACCATGAACTGGTTCCTTCCAAATTGCATTCCAGCTCATATCGTAGAGCCGGGCTTTTTCGTAAGCCGCTTCAAGTAACTCAATCGTGGCCAGCGTACTTTCGCCAGAAACGAAGGGCACGCCACTTCCACTGACGGAAGCGACCAGATTGTCGATCAGCGGATGGGCAAAGTCGGTGTACTTCTGAAAGGCACCGGCAGGGCAGTTGTATTTCTTGCGGCGGCCATTCTTGAATTGCACCACCACGCTGGACCAGTTCTCTGCGCCCGATTCGATCACGCCCTTGGTGCCTTCGATGCGGAAACCATTCATCAAACGTCCCAGTCGGCTGACCTTGATCGTGATGTCACACGACTGATGTTTGAGTTTCACCGTGGCCAGCGCTTCGGGCCCACCGTCCGCATCGTTTTCGGATGAGACGAGCTCGGGCCTGGCGTCAATCCAGTACAGCACCGAGTCCAAAAGGTGCACGCCCGTATCGGACCATGCGCCTCGGGCATCTGGGCGGAAGTGGTGCGGGGAAGCCGCGGGCCAGTCGAATTCCACACCATCCTGATAGTCGATGGACACGAGATCGCCGAGGACTCCCTCCGCAATCAGCTCGCGAATCTTCTGATACGCCGGGAAGAAACGCCGTGTCTGGTTCACCAGCAGGTAGGCGTTGTTGGCTCGGGCACAGTTGATCAGATCCCGCGCGTCCGCGATTTCTTCAGTCAACGGCTTTTCGCACAGCACGTGGATGCCGCGTTCCAGGAACCATCGCGAAATCGAATGGTGGCTGGTAGGAGGCGTCGCAACTATCACCGCATCGACTTTGCCTTCCAGTTGCTTAAAGTCACCGCACACTTCGCTGGCGTTGAACTTGTCTGCGAGGACCTGAGCACGCTCGGTGTTCAGGTCAGCCAGCACAATACCGTCGCGCGTGTGCTTGTTGCATGCCAGTGCGGGCAAATGGTAGCACTCGGCGATGGCCCCGCAGCCAATCACGCCGACTCGGATATTTTTCATATCAGTTTTGACTCCATCGCCTTTCATGAGAAGTTTGAGTAATTCCTTGTCGCTCCGGTGAATGCTGCCGGTGATCCACAGCAGCGGTACATACACCGCAACACTGGTGCCGACCAGCAAAGGCCACGAAGCGTCGCGAAGAAGGTAAGCCGTGGCGCCGACGCCCGTCGCTGCCAGCGCCAGTCGGGCAAAGACAATTCCCATCTTGGCGATTTGCGCCGGGGGCAGCAGGTAGGCGAAGTAACAGACCATCGCTACCAGTCCGCTGAGCACTGTTCCGGCTGCCGCACCCACCGCGCCGTAGCGACTGACTAACATGTAAGTCGCGATCACGTTAATGAACAGGCTCACCGCGGCAACATTCATCGACTTGCGCTGCTTGCCCTGGGCAAACAGGGCATGACTGAGGAACGGGTTCACAAATTCTGCAAACAACGTCCAGATCAACACTCGCAGGATCGGCACGGCTTCAGCGTACTCCGCGGTGAACAGCATCTGCACCAGTCGATCCGCGAGAATCACGATGGCGATCGCCGCCGGGATCGTGACGAGCGCCATTGCACGAATCGTCTCACGACAGAGGATGTGGAACTGATCGCGTGATTTGCTATAAAGCCGCGACATCACTGGAAAAACAGCCGTCGTGTAGCTCTTTGCGAACACACTGCCCAGCCGAACAAGCTTCCACGCCGCACTGTACAGTCCAACGGCGACTTCACCGGAAATAAACGACAACACCAGCACGTCGAGATTCGTGTAAATCGTGGCCATCCAGTTTTCGGCTGCGAAGGTTCGCCAACGTTTGAAAAATCCCCATGCCGACTGGAACGAAAAACCAAACTGGAACGGCGTGACGCGCTGCAGGCCCTTCCAGTAGGCCACGAGCAATACCGATCGGGCGATCGCGAGCGCCCAGATCAATTCGACGAACCCAAACCCGGCCATTAACAGGCCAAAGCTCAGGACGAGACGCACAGCCGCTTCCAGGGTCGCACCGCCGGTGACGAACTCGGCGCGCTCCTTCGTGACAAAGAAGGCTTCGAGGATGACACACCATGCTGCCGGAAAGAGAGCCAGGCATGCGATTCCCATCGCCTGAATCGTGTCAGGAGAGTAATTGAACAGTTTGCCGAACGGCAACACGGCCAACGGTGCCAGGCAGCATAGCAGCGTTCCCATTACCAGAGCCGAGCTAAGCAGCTGCTTCAGGCGGTCGGGACGTCTGGCCAAGTCGCGAGTCAGCAGGATGCCAATGGCTGTGGCCGACAAACTGAGAAACAACTCGAAGTAAAACAGGGCAATGGAGTACTTGCCGAAGCCTTCCACACCGAGCAGCGCCGCACAATACAACGCAAACAGAAAACTGCCGACCATTCGGACGACCATTCCGGCCACGAGCATCATGGTATTCTTGGACGTGCGCAGCGCCGAACCAGAATCCGAATGCGACTCGACAGCCGCCGCGTCATTCTGGTTAACGCCGTTGGTCGCGTCGCCGTTGGTCGCGTTGTCTTTTCTATCGTCCATAGTTCACCCCCCCAAGGCGACGGTCAGCGGAGGGCTGGTGACTGATTCGGTAGATCGCCGCGGTGATGCCGAGCAATACCCATAGCAATTGCACCTGCGTTCGGGAATTGAAAACATCAACCAGCAAGTGGGTCATGTGCCCGAGCAAGGCGGCGGTGAATCCCAGTCCCAGCGTCGCGAGGACAGGTGACGACTGGTTCCTCCACGCTGAGAGGCCGTGTCGAATGCCGTTTCCAAGGATCGCCAGAAAGCCAAGGAGTCCGATGATTCCGGTTTCGATCCAGACAAGCAGGTACTTGCAGTGAACCGTATAGTACCACTCGGAGCGAAATGCCGCCTGGTTCGCATTGTCTTCACAGGCAAGGTGACAATTGCCTGATCCGTGGCCGAACAGAGGCGCTTCCTTAATGGTATCCATGGCAATCATGGCCAGGTGGGCTCGAGCCGAAGCGGATCCGCCATCGCCATTCGCGACGCGGCCGACAATTACAAGAAACAATGGATAAACAGCCAACAAGGCAAATGCCGCTGCTGCCATGATCGACCATCTCGGCAACCACCCCCGTCGCCCCAGCATCCAGCCAATCATCATCGCACCGAAAAAGGCGGTAATAATTGCGCCTCGGGTTTGAGTACAGAGGATCCCCAGCATCCCGAATGCAGTGCAAAAGAGCCCCAGCCTGGTCAATAACCTGTTTCGTTGGCACATCGTGAGCGCGAGGACGGGAACCCACATGATCGCCATGGCGCTGCCTGCCAACACCGGCGAGTGCATGGTGCCGCCGGGGCGGCCATCTTCCCAAACATTCACCATGATCGGCCCAAAATAGTAATCCGTACCAGGCTCACCGAGCGCTTTCGCCACAAAAACGATCAACGCCTGAATGCACATCGCCGATGCCAGAATCCATGTGCAGCGCATCACATCCGGAACAGTTTTGATCCGGTTGGCCAGGTAGAAGAAGATCGCGAAGGCTTGTACAAGCACGGCCACATCGAACACAGTCAACATGGGAACAGAGGCTGCGAGCATACTGGATGCCACGATCGCGATGTAAATAAGCATTGGCGGATTCCAGAGAAATCCTGGTTTCCGCACAACACCCTTGAGCATGGAGTGACCAATCCACGCTGCGTAGAGGTAGCCGAGACAAATCGTGAAGACCGAAATGTTGATTCCTGCGACTGCGCCAAATTCCGCATCCCGCTCATGGAACATCAGGTATGAGTCGATCTGCAGGTTGATTTCATTCACGCCGACAGCCAGCGCCGCCCATTCGTGCCAACGCAAACCGGAAGCATTCGCGGCGGATCGCGTACGCGTGGGAAATGCGGAGCTGCCCGCAGCAGAAAATGTCGTCGAAGTCGCGCTCATGTGTAGTTTCTACGAGACCAGACGCTCGATCCACTTTGGGATGGCGCGGTGCGTCTTGTTGAGAACCACGGCAGCGACAGGGACACCGCGCGAGTCCAGTCGACGCAACGTACGACCGAGATCCACCGAGGATGACTTTTCAGCCTCTGCAACCACAACCACACAATCCAGAAGATGTACATCCAGGCTGCTATTCCGCCCGGCTTGTCGGGACAAATCGACAACGGTTAACTCATTCTCCACCCGCATCCAATGACGCAATTCTTCGCGATGCTCGTGCAAGTCATAACTCACACAATCTTCTGGCAGCAGTTGCTTCAGTGAGCCATTATTCAGGTAACTCACGTGGCTATCGATGCTCTTTCTTGTATCAGTGAGCAATTGCCCCGCTGGATTTTCCTTATTGGGACGCTCATTCGAATGATCGCCTGCTTTTGGACGACTTCCCACCGAAGCATCGGTTCCAGTCGTAGGGCCGGGCGAAACCAGAAGCGTCTCTATTCCTTCTGCATCGGCATGTACTGCCAAAGCCGCTGCGATAGAAGTAACGCCGACTCCGTTCGTCAGTCCCGTAACGCCTACCACGAGTCCGTCTCTTGATAATTGACGCATCGAGACGATCTCGTGCAGTACTTCCGCCAATGGACGTCGCATTACCGGTGCTCGCCATCGGCCACCCTTGTTTGAGTGGAATCGTCTGAACGTACCGGGGCGAGAAGGCATATCGACAACAAGCGTATCTTGCCCCAGGTCGCCAAGTTGATGCGTCGACCGAATCGTCTTCGAGTTCATTTCCCGCAGAACAATTAAGCCCACTCCCACCATGAATCCCATTCCTGCGAAACCTGCCGCAAGAATTTTTTTGTTCGGGGACGCAGCCCGTTCGACGAACGATGCTGGCTGAACAACACTCAAGTTGGATATCCGCCTTGCCTGCAATTCGTCGATCAGTCGTGCTTCTTCCTGCTTTGAGCGAAGGTTGTAAAGCCGATCCTGAGTGACGCCAATGCTACGCTCGACATCGTCAAGTCTCAGCTGAAAGTCCATCAACTCACGAAGTTCCGACTGAATCCGTCGCTTCTGGTTCAGGAGCTGTTTCGCTTTTGCTCCACCTTTGGCAATTGACCGGCTGGCTGGAATCGACAGCGACGCTTGACGTACTTGGGAATCCTTTTCAGGGTTTTGCTCAAATTGCATCGCTCTGACTGCCTGGCGTGTCTCCTCCAGTTCACGGCGAAGTCGCTGAAAATCAGGATGCCTCTCGGTAACCGTCGAACCGAGCTCGACTTCCTGTAATTCAAGGTCGTTCAATCGACCTCGAACGGAGGTTTCGAGATTCCCCAAAGTCGACAGTAAAGCGTCTCGCTTCGAGTCGATCGATTCGATATCGCGTTCTTTTAGCATCTCCGTGCGGCGATCAAGCAGCTTGTTCAACTGCTCTTCCGATTCGGCAGCCTGCGACGCAAAGAATTCCTGCGAACCTTCGGTTCGTCCAGTACGCAAGTGCACGCTCAGGTAGTTGTCCACAACCGCTTGCGCGGTCGCCTGTGCCATTTCGGGAGATCGGGAAGACGCCTTTACGATCACGACCGTTGATTTTTTACGCGCGTAGATGCCGATCGAATCTTTCAGTTTCATGATCGACAATTCTCTGTCGCTCAGTTCGTCTTTCAGTCTTGCGGCAACGAGAAAATGATAGACGCCATCGGAGATCGAGTTTTTGACCAAGCCGACGAGCTTCTCGAGGTAGGAAGGATCGCTTTCTTGTTTGGAAAGATAGCCGTCAAGGATCGGGCCCGTTCCCAGTTGCTCCACCACTTTCCCCATTAAGGTACGGCTGCCCATCACCTCCAACACAGAATTGACTTCTTCCTCCTGTGTTTTCTGCAGCAACATGGTTTCGCTCGTCGTTGCTGTCGGATCAAGCGATACACTCTCTCGACCAACTTTGATGAGCAGTCGGGCTTCTGATTCATAACTGCGAGGCCATATCAGAAGCGCCACCCAGCTGAGTGCCATTCCGCCCAGAACACCGAGTACAAGCGATCTCTTGTTGGCGAAAAACGGCTCAACGAGAGCAAGAAGCGAGAAGGAAACCGCTCGGTCCATCGCAGCACCAGACGACCGGTCGTCCTCCAGTGACTGGAGTCCGATTCGACCGGTCCGTTCAACTAATTGGGAATCATCCACGATACTCGCCTCGAAAAAGTTCTATCCGACAACGTCCGGAATACTATTTACTGCCTTCGAAAAACGACTTGATGACTTCGGCAACACGTTGGACTTTGGCGTGCGTCATTTCTGGGCACATCGGCAACGAGACGATCTCATCAGCCAGTTGACTGGTCACAGGCAACCCGGCTGGATGGCACGTCGCATTGACCATCGGCGAAGCTGTACTCAAAGGCCGTGGATAGTGGATCCCCGACTGGACACCATGGTTGGCGAGATGCTCTCGCAAATCGTCTCGACGTAAATGCCTTGCAACAAAGAGGTGATAGACGTGACGCACATCTTCCCGCTCTGCTGGCAGAATCAGTTCGGTATCGGCAAGTGCTTCGCGGTACCACCCGGCGACTTGACGTCGTTTCTCAGTCCAGGCTTCGATGTACTTCATTTTGGTTAGCAAGACAGCGGCTTGAACGGTATCAAGGCGACAGTTGAATCCAAGCAGGTCGTGACGGTTCTTTACCTTCTGTCCATAGTTTCGCAGCAGCTGAAGCCGCTCTGCCAATTCCGGATCGTTTGTCGTTGCACAGCCACCATCCCCGAATGCACCAAGGTTCTTTCCCGGGTAAAAGCTGAAGCAACCGATGTCGCCCATCGAACCGCACCGTCGCCCCCGATACTCGGCGCCGTGCGCCTGAGCTGAATCTTCAATGACGCGAAGGTTGTGTCGCTTGGCAATATCAAGAATTTCATCCATCGGTGCCGGTTGGCCGTACAGATGGACTGGAATGATCGCCTTGGTACGACTGGTGATCGCCGCTTCGATCAGGGCGGGGTCGATATTAAAATCAGCCGGGTTGATGTCAACGAAAACTGCCTCGGCGCCGGTGTAGCCGACTGCGAACGCGGTTGCCGCGAATGAATTACCAGCCGTAATGACTTCGTCGCCGGGGCCTACGTCGATGGCCCGTAACGCCATGTGCAAGGCATCGGTGCCGTTCGAGAGACCCACGGCAAAATCTGCGGAGCAATAGTCCGCGAACTCCTTTTCGAACAGGTGAACTTCTTCGCCAAGGATATAGCGGGCGCCTGAAATTACATCGGCGATGCGCGCGAGGACTTCTTCCTGAATGGATCGTGACTGAGCCACCAGATCCATGAAAGGGATGGTGTCGATTACTTGTTGACTAGCTTCTGCCATTGGTGCTTCTTTCTTCTCCCAAACTGAAAAAACCGGGTGCATGCGGTTTGTTGATATACCGGAAATACTTTCAAAGGCCGTGAAGGGCCACATAAACTACGCGGGTACGGATGTTTTGGATTGCGTCCAGGTTGCGACAATTGCGGCACGATCTTCCGGTGTTTGGCCACAATGAGAACAAGTCGATTTCGTATATTTTTCCGCCAACTTTTGACCGCATTGGCAGACGTCACTGACATGTCGGGCTGGAACACCGACAACCAGAGCGAACGGTGCAACATTTCGGCTTACCAGCGCGGCTGCCCCGATCATTGAAAAAGGGCCGAGGCTGACGCCCGCGCGAATGGTGGCAGCGGCTCCGATCGAGCAACCATGGCCGACGCGCGTTGTCGCCAACCAGTTCTCTTTACGGGAGTATCGCTCCTGTGCTGACGGCATGCGTGGTGAACGTGGGTGCAAGTCGTTGGTAAAAGTGGCTCGAGGTCCGATAAAAGCTCCGTCCTCGATTACTACTCCATCCCAAATGCAGACTTGATTCTTTATCGTTACGTTATCGCCGACGATCGCACCGCCTTCGACGAACGAATGGTCCCCGACCTGCACATTCCTTCCCAGTCGCGCACCGGACATCACGTGAGCAAACGCCCACACGCGGGTGCCTTCTCCAATTTCGTCGCTTTCGACTAGTGCTGTGGGATGCCCGCACATGGTTAGACCTTTTCAGCCAGCAAGGATTTCGCGGACTGCACAGCCTTCGGTGCGCCGTTGTCCCAAATCGATTCGTTGGCAGCTTCGAGTACCTGAACCACTTCAAGGCCATTCACACCACTCGTGGTCGGTTTCACGTTTTCCACGATGCATCGAATGAAGTCGCTACACTCGGCTTTTAATGGTTCGCGTTCCTGAACGAATGGGCTGTAGCTGCCACCGTAGCGACATGCAATCTGGAATTCCGCGAAACTGCCGGTCGTCGGCGGAGCCGTAATTCCCTTGTCGTAGATCTTGATCTTTTCCTGAGCCAGGTCGTCGTAGATCGCCATCTTGCGGTCACCGACAATAGTCAACGTCCGCTCTTTTCTGGGATCCAGCCAACTGCAGTGGACCATTCCCATACGATTTCCCGGGAATTGCATGCTGAGATTGCAAACGTCGTGAATCTTCTCGTTCAGATGAGCCAGGCCACACGCTGTGACACGCTCTGGTTGCTCACCCATGAGGTAGTTGATCATCGAGATGTCATGAGGCGCGAGATCATAAAGCGAGCTCACATCGTGGCGGATCGGTCCAAGATTCAGCCGGCGACTGCTTATATAGCTAATTCGCCCCAATTCGCCGCTCACGACGATTTCACGCAGTTTCTTGACCGGATCGGAATGCAGGAATACGTGACCGACGAACAGCGTCAGGTCTTTGCTGTCCGCGAGAGCGATCAGCTCCCGGCACTGTACCGAAGTTTCGGCAAGCGGCTTTTCAACGAACGTGTGAATGCCCCGTTCCAGCGCCTTGCTGGCGAACTCGAAGTGTGTCGACGTTGGAGTCGCAATTACCAACGCATCGACGATATTTCGCTCAAGCATGGCGTCGAAATTTTCGAACGGAAACACACTTGGAAACCTGTCCTTGATACGGATCAGGCTGTCATAGCTCTGATCACATACGGCTGTCACTTTGCAGTCGTTCAATTCGGAAAAACAGCGTACGAGATTCGGACCCCAATATCCCAGTCCAAGGATGCCAACATTAATCATGATGCGTTCTCTTTGTGCAAAACTGCCCCACTCAGATGATTGGTAGGCAGCAATATGAAATAAAAACCTGAATGCGCTCTATTCGCCCGAGTCGAGCACAACCCAAACTGTGCGGGCAAGAATGCAGAGATCGAGCCACACGGATCGTTCCCTGATATATTTTAGATCCAGACCGACCATCTCCGTGAATGACAGATCGTTCTTGCCGCTCACTTGCCAAAGTCCTGTCATACCAGGTGCGACTTCGAATCGTCGACGCTGGGCAGGTTCGTAGTCGTTCCAGTCGAGAACGTCGGGACGAGGTCCAACGAGGCTCATCGAACCAAACAGCACATTGAAAAGTTGAGGCAGCTCGTCAATTGCATGCCCTCGCAGGAACGCTCCACCGGTAATGACTGAGTCGCCAAAGTCCGGCTTTTCCATTGCCGAGTCGGAACCTTTGAGGCCTGCCACATACTGCCGGTGGTTCGCCGCGCTATGCGAAGTAGCGATCGTTCGAAACTTATAAATGGTGAAGTACTCACCCATCTTTCCTAAACGGTTTTGTTGGTAGATCGGTGACTCACCACTAACAACCCGAATGAAGATCGCCACGAAAGCGAGAACTGGCGAGAGCAAACCAATGAGAAACATCGAACCAACGATGTCGAAGCTGCGCTTCCACATCGGCATTGGACGTTTTATCAAATGAGATTTGGATACAGGCTGTGAATCGACACTGTTGTCGAAACTCTCGAACGAATCGCTTCGTTCCAACTGCACTGTATCTGTCGATTTGTAGTCTAGCTTCGTCAACGCTCAACCTCTGTGCCTGAATGTCAATAGTGGTTGCGATGCCTCTATGAACAGGAATATGTTAACTCAAACAACGCCAACGATATACACCCGCAACAGTTTTTATTTCAATATTCGACTCGACGACTTCATTGAAAACTCCCCACTAATGGTCGATCGCGAAAGTGGATCTTCACTGGCAATTTACTGAAGGCCGTTTCGCAGTCCGTCGAGAAGGCCTTTTGGTCGCGGTTAACGTCGTTGGTTCTTTCGCCGTTTGAGCGGTATTGATGTCTTCCACGACTCGCTGCATCGATTTCCTAAAAGGGTGCGGGTGATTTTGCTAACACTTGAATATTGCTGCGACTCAATTTTGATACCAAAGTTATCAGTTTCTTGCGAGGAAATACCTCAACAAGGGTTCGAGGAATTCGATAAAGGAACTACTAATTCTCAAGACCTTGCGGCGATGAAGATCCGGCCAATTTTTCGTGTTCACAAAGAAGTGACGAGGCTTGCAATGACGCAAGGTGATCTGCTCCCCCTAAACTGGGCCAGTTTGTATGCGAGATTCCATTCGGGCGAAGAAAGCCCGGAAAGGATTCACGTTTAACTGGAAAAAAGCGTCATACGACAGACGAGTTTGTGTCGGCGCTTCGTCGAGCGGATGTTGAGCTTGGCCATGGCAAGGTCGTTGCTGAAGCTTGCAAGGTGTTGGAGATTACCGAACAGATCCGAGCCCCGAGCGTCGTCGACGAACAGTACGCGAAGCTCGTTGACGCCCGGCGGCAGACAAAGTCTCGTAACGTCATACATGTAAAATTCGTGGTCATTCGCGCACTACGCCTCGGGCAAGGGGCTGGCTCAATTTTTTGGCGGCAAACTGACCTGTTTCGCCTTGCGTGCAAACGCCAAGAATTTGTGCCCGACACTCTTGAACCTGCGTTGTGCTGTTGATGAAGCTTGACTCTTAGCCGAGATGTGAGCAATTGCCAGGAATGGACGGCGTTTTGGTGCGGATCATGCCATTGACGAATGCACCCGGGGCTCTCGTTGGAGGTTGGATGGAGTTGCACGTTCAATGATGTGCCCAGAGTTCGTCAATCTCTATTTGTTGTTCGAGGGACTTCAAAGCACCTCCGCAGCGACAACGGTCCAGAGTTCGTTTTGAAGGCCATTCGGAAATGGAATCAACAAGCGATTCAGCAAGCATTAGTTGGTCGGCTGTAAATTGCCTGGCGAATCCCTTGGGGAAATGGCCATGTCGATTCGTTCCACGGAAAGCTTCGTGACGAACTATTGAATCGCGAAATACTTTTGAGCAAGGCAGAGGCCTGCTGGGTGATTGACCGCAGGAGGCTGGACCGCAACCACCATCGGATCCATAGCAGCGAGAACTACCAAAACCCCCGCCAAGTATGCGGCCGCAGGGTTCTAACATGAAGATTGGAATACCGGGGGTGGTTGCAGAGTCGGGGCACGTATTTCGTCGTTAATTCGTTTGCCGCGCCATCGCAAGAAATTTTCGGCTGGATTGCATCTGTATTTCGCGACTACAGCCCTTCTTGCAGATTGTTGTAGCGTCAAAGTCGTTGGATGAGCCGGCGTGCGCCGACGAGCCCCGTGGATTTTTCATGACACTGGATCGGAATTCCATGCTTCGGGATTGCGAAAAATGCTCGAAAGCCGGTGTTTCAGCGACTTTGCCTGCCGTCGTCCGTTGCCGCGTGGCGATTTATAATGGAGATACCCCCGTCGGTCGTTTTGGGGTGAGTTTCGAAAATCCCCGAATGCAAGCCATGACCCAAAGCGAAGATCAACCGTCCGAAGAGGACAAGAATCGCGTAACGCAGATTCTCAATCGTGGGCCAGACGATGAGCAGGCTGCCGGTGACTTGTTGCCGATCGTGTATGACCAGCTCAAGGCGATCGCCCGTCATCGCATGGCTGGAGAACGAGCCGGCCATACGCTGCAGGCGACGGCACTGGTTCACGAAGTATTTTGCAAGCTCGTCGGTCCACGCGAGAAACCGTGGCAGGGGGCTGGGCACTTCTATGCGGCAGCGGCCGAGGCGATGCGACGGGTTCTACTGGATCATGCCAAGGCGAAGGGGCGGAAGAAACGCGGTGGTGGACGCCGTCGTGAGCTCGTAAATGTGCTTGATTTGGCGGATGAGAACAACGCGGATGATGTGATGGCGCTGGACGAGGCGTTATGTCGCTTAGAGAAGGAGAATGCGGAGGCGGCGTCTGTAGTGCGGTTGCGGTTCTATGCCGGACTAAGCGTTGATGAGACGGCGGAAGCGTTGGACATGTCTCCCAGGACGGTTGACCGACGTTGGAAGTTTGCGCGAGCCTGGTTGTATCGGGAGCTCGACGAAACAGGGGAGGAAGACGTTAGCGAATAGTGGCAAGTGGTTCGGCGATACGATGTTTGCCGTGGTTGAGCAGCGCGGATAGCGGCTCACCGGGAATTACTCATTGGTGCAACGCGCGGGGATTTGATGACTGACAGGGTTCAGGAAGTATTCGAATACGTTTGCGATTTGCCGCTGAAAGAGCGCGAAGCGTATCTGGATTCAGAGGTGGGAGAGAATCCGGCGGTGCGGCGTGAGGTCGAGTCGTTATTGGCGGCTCATGATGGCGCTGGCAGATTTCTGGGGGCTCCTACGTCGGAGTTCGTTGATCCGCATGCGGCTCCACTTGCTGTCGAAATTGGCGATGTGATTGGTCGCTACAAATTGCTGGAACGAATTGGCGAAGGCGGGTTCGGCGTTGTCTATATGGCCCAGCAGTTGGCTCCCATCAAGCGCAAGGTTGCGTTGAAGATCATCAAGCTGGGGATGGATACAAGGCAAGTGGTTGCCAGGTTCGAGGCGGAACGGCAAGCGCTCGGGTTGATGGAGCATCCCAATATCGCGAACGTTTTCGATGGTGGCGCTACCAAGACAGGGCGTCCCTATTTCGTGATGGAACTGGTGCGTGGCGATCCCATCACGGAATTCTGCGACAATCGAAAACTCTCAACGAACGATCGATTGAATCTCTTTCTTCAGGTCTGTGATGCGGTTCAGCACGCGCATCATAAAGGGATTATTCATCGTGATATCAAACCAAACAATGTGTTGGTGACGGTTGCGAATGACAAGCCGGTAGCAAAGGTGATCGACTTTGGCATTGCGAAAGCGACCAACTCGGAGTTGACCGAAAAAACCCTGTTTACGGAGTTTCGGCAGTTGATTGGGACGCCGGAGTATATGAGCCCGGAGCAGGCGGAAAGATCGGGTGTTGACGTCGATACGCGGACAGATATTTATTCGCTTGGTGTACTGCTCTATGAGATTCTGACCGGGACGACTCCGTTTGATGCCCGGCGGTTGCGGTCGGCTGCCTGGGGGACGTTGCAGGACATTATTCGGGACGAAGATCCTCCGGTCCCGTCG
Organism: uncultured Pirellulaceae bacterium; assembly: GCA_938040995.1. Lineage (GTDB taxonomy): Bacteria > Planctomycetota > Planctomycetia > Pirellulales > Pirellulaceae > CALHZT01. The sequence continues at coordinate 91,252 of CALHZT010000202.1, forward strand.
ACTCGTGTCAGTACGTTGAAGGATGCGTTAAGTACCACCGAGAGCAACAGGGCAGTTTCTGCCGGGAAGTTGTCGAACGAATTGCGCGGTGAGCTTGACTGGATCGTGATGATGGCGATGGCGAAGGATCGAACGCAGCGCTACTCCACGACGGCGGCTTTGGGGGAAGATGTCCAGCGATATCTGGAAGATCAGCCGGTTGTCGCTGGCCCGGTCAGTGCGACATATCGACTGAAGAAGACGTACAAACGCCATAAAGGGGCGATTTTTGCGGCTGGTACTGCAATCGCGGCGCTGTTGATTGGTTTGATTGCCGCGGTGTGGATGATGTTCTGGGCGTTGGAAGAACGCGATCATGCGCGGGAAGCCGAAATGCATGCCCGGGCGGCGGAGCGAAAAGCCCGAAGAGCTTCGCAGCTTGCAGAGACGATGGCAGATATCGCGGGCAATTTTGCGGCAGGCGATACTCCAAACGCGAACGAGTGGCGTTCGCAAATTGAAGAATTTAAACGAACGATGCCGCCGGACAACGTCGAGCGTATCCAGCAAGAGTGTAATTATGCTTCGTGGTTGTGTACGCATGGATTGTTTAACAATATCGAATCGTGCTGGGACGAAGCGGAGACGATTCTGGAGGAACTTTATCCAAGAGCGGAAAAGCACCTCAAGCCGGCTGATCCGCACTACTTCAGTGTGACAAACGCGTGGTTACTTCTGAAGGTTGTTCACCACAAGGTCGATCCAAAAGAGGTGGTGGGAGCGTACGGCAAGCTGATTGACAGCACGTTATTGATTCATGGCGATACCAGTGAGCAATTCCACGAGTTGACTTTGGAGTATGCCACGCTTCTGCTGCGGGCGAATATGATGGAAGACGCTGTGAAGCAAATGGAGACCTATCTGGCGTATGAGGGCAAGCCCAATTACACGATGTCTCACAAGTATCGCTTGCAGATGATCAAAGCCGCGATCGACTCGATGGACTCGCATTCGGAATCGCCCGATGTGTTCAAACAAGTCATCGCGGTACACGACGAGCACGCCGATGAGAATACGGTTCCCGGTTTTTGGGGCGACGATGATGACAAGGAAGAAGAGTCGGGTAAGTCTTGAAGTATATCCTTTCGGATGATTAGGGCGCATCGACTGAACCGCAACCCTCAACCGCAACCTCCAACCTGGTCCATGTCCCGGAGGCTGGTTGTCTGGTTCAATGTTGCCAATTGTGGTGATGCCGTGGCACTGGAATGTGGGTAGAATGTCAGTCGATGGAATGGCCCGCATGAGCGGTCATTCGCTTCTGTTCTACAGCGGGCTCGGTTCGTGAATTCTCATTCTTCCAGCGACGATTCTTCCAGCGACGATTCTTCCAGCCCAGATGCGGATGCCCGCATTCGTGAGATCGCGGCCGCGTTCGAAGTCGCCTGTCAGGCAGGGATTTCGCCGTCGATCGACTCTGTCGCGGAACGGCATCCAGAGCTGGCTGCAAGTCTACGTCCGCTGCTTGAAGAAATTGAACAACGCTCCAGTAGTCCCGGAGAATCGCCTGGTCCGGCAAGCGAATCGGACATTCAGTTCGCGCCGCCGGGCGTTGATGACTCGACGGAACTTCCGGCGGATGCAACGATTGCCCACCGAGGCAGCGGTTCAAGCGGCGGTACCGAACCGGGAATGATGCGCGGTGCGTCTTTGTTGGGCCGCACTGTCGGCGGCTATCGCCTGTTGAGGCTACTTGGCCAGGGCGGCATGGGCGAGGTTTACGAAGCTCAGGAGGTGAAGACACGGCGTCACTTCGCGGTAAAAATGTTGTCCACGCGACTTCCGCGAAATGATGAAACGGTAGAGCGGTTTCTGAACGAAGCCAGTCTCGCGGCATCGTTGGCTCATCCCCGCACTACGTTCGTTTATGGCGCGGGCGAAGATGACGGCAAGTTTTTTATCGTGATGGAGTTGATGCCTGGCGATACGCTCAAGGATACGGTTGAGCAGCGTGGCCGCTTTTCTGTCAACGAAGCCGTCGATCACGTGATTGACATTCTTGACGGGCTCGAAGCGGCTCATCAAAAAGGTATTATTCATCGCGATCTCAAGCCGTCGAACTGCTTTATTGATGAAGAGGGACGCGCAAAGGTTGGAGATTTTGGGCTCGCCAAGTCGCTGATCTCCGATGCGGAGATTACGCAGACGGGAACGTTTCTTGGGACTCCGCAGTTTGCGGCGCCCGAGCAGGTGAGGCGTGGAGACGTTGACCAGCGGACGGATCTCTTTGCTGTTGGATCCACGTTGTTCTATCTTTTGACGGCGCAGGCACCGTTTCAGGGAGATGCGGCTGCCGTTATCGCACAGATTGTGACGGACAATCCGCCAAAAATTCGCTCGCTGCGGCCTGATGTGCCCAAGAGTCTGGAGCGAATGATTGGACGTTGCATGGCGAAGCGACCGAAGCGGCGGTTCCAGTCCGCGGCATTGCTGAAGCGGGCGTTGCTTCCATTCTCGAGCGGCGGCGTCTCGATGGCGGACGTGGGCCGACGGCTTGCTGCTTATTTCCTGGACATGCTGCTTGTGTCGGTCCTCGCTGTGTTTTCCATGGCGGTAATCGCGTTGACAAATATTGCCCTCGAGCAGCTTGGTTCGAATCTCAAAATCGAACGGATGATACCGTCGTTTGCGGCGACCGTCGCGGTATTTGCGATTCCCTACTTCGCGATCTGTGAATCGATCTGGGGTGCCGCGTTTGGGAAACGCTGGTTGGGCATCCGGATTGTCAATTCGTATGGGGAGTCTCCATCGATTTGGAGATCGACATTGCGGGCACTGATTCTGCCGGGGATCTTCGTAGCGCTCGCGGAATTGCTTGAATATTTCCTTCTGAAGAATGAAGCGTTCGAGGGATTTACGACTTCGCTGATTTCTGATGAAGCGCTTCGGTCGTGGGTGGTGCCACACTTCTTCAACGTTGCCAAGCTGGCGATTGTCGCCGTTTGTTGTTCGACGATGACAAGGAACAACGGGTTTCGCGGACTCCATGAGTTAATCAGCGGCACTCGCGCGGTTCGTTCGTTGCGTGGAACGCGCAAGAGTGTGTTTCGCTGGCTGGAACTTTATCGTCAACCCGCTGAAGCAAAGGAAGATCTGCCGCAGACGTTAGGGACTTATCGTGTGCTGGGCGAGATTGGCAAGCATGCCAATGTCCGCATTCTGCTCGCGGATGATACGGATTTGAAACGTCAGGTGTGGATGTATTTGTCGCCGCGAGATCTCGGGCGGTGGTGGAAACGACGCGCGGCCGTTCAAAGATCGACTCGCCAGCGTTATCTCCAGGAAGGCACGCATGAGGGCATGCACTGGTATGCGATCGAAGCAATCGATGGCGGGCCGCTTCGAGCCCTGATTACGCAGGAGGGGACGATTCCCTGGGAGGCGGGCAGGGAAGTGTTGCCGGATTTGGCTGCAGAGATTGATGCGAGCATGGCAGATGATACGCTACCGGCCAGTCTCGGCCTCGATCAATTATGGCTGGACAAGAACGGCGATTTGTTCGTGCTTGATTTTCCGTTGCTGTCACCGGAGCAGCCGTTGGCTGTGATCGCGGATCCCGTCGCTCGTGCCTGGAATCTTTTTCAGGAGCTGGTCGGGCGTTGTCGCTGGAACAATGAAACGCCGGGCGAAGTGGCGGACTATCTGGCCGAGTTGGAGCAGCAGCCGCCAACGCGGAAGTCGTTTGGGAATATTTGCGCCCGTTTGAAGGAAGCGGTCAAGTCGCCATTTCGGCTGGATTGGGACCGGCGACTGGGTCTACTTGCGATCTCTGCCGGCGTGGAGTTTTTCTTCTTCTCAACGGTATGTTTTGGGTTCGCTTATGGCGCGATTCGCCTGTTCGAAAATATCTTTCTGGCTGCGGCCGTTGCGACATTGCTGAGCGTGACCATTCCCGCGATTGCTGGCTATTTCTTTGAGGGCGGGTTGGCATTCTGGATTTCCGGTTTCCACGTTCGGGATGTCACGAAACGGGTCGTCTCCCGCGTTCGTGCTGGCTTGCGTGCGATGGTCTCGTGGTTGCCGCTGACGGTGCCGATGACGCTCCATGCGGCTTGTACCTTCAAGGAAGATTACGTGTTCTACATTTTTGCGGCGATTCCAGGTGCTGCGCTGATCGGAGTCGGGCTGATTGGGGTGGTGTGCGCTATTGCTCAACCGAAACGTGGTTTGCAGGATCAACTGCTTGGCACGTATATCGTTCACAAGTAGCACTTCAAACTGGCGGATCGTTCATGGCGAAGAAAGACACCCGCAAGATCTCGGAGATGCGAAATCTGGGGCCGGCTTGTGAGGGGGATCTCAACGCGGTAGGAATCCACACCGCGGAAGACCTCAAGCGAATCGGCGCGGAAGCGGCGTTCGTGCAGATGCTGGAAGGGCGGCTGAAGCTTGGCCGCAGTGCAAAATGTTGCAACGCGGCTTATCTCTACGCGCTTTATGGCGCGATCCATGATGTCGACTGGCGGGAGTTGCCAGAGTCACAAAAAGACAAATTCAAGGCGTTGGCGGCCGAGATGCGCGAGTCGGGACGATTCTCAGGTTAGAGTGCATTCAACTTTGGTGTAGCGCCATTTCGTCTGCCTCGGTCGGGATTCACGCCGCCCGAGACTACACGTCCGTCGCACACCGACTAGTCAGCTGCTTTCGGATTTTTGTCTTCCGTCGCCCTGGCTTTCGCTGCTTGAAGATCTTCACGTTTGACAAAGTTCAAAGCGGCTGAGTTCATGCAATAGCGAAGGCCAGTCGGTTTTGGACCGTCTTCGAATACGTGACCGAGGTGCGCGTCGCAACGTGGGCATAGTACTTCGGTGCGGACGGAGAAGAGTGACCTGTCCTCTTTGGTGGCCACGTTCTTCTGATCGACCGGTTGAAAGAAGCTTGGCCACCCGGTGCCGGATTTGTATTTTGCTTTGGCGTCGAACAGTGGCAGGTCGCAACAGATGCAGTTGTATTGTCCGTCGGCTTTGTTGTCCCAGTACTTTCCGGTGCGGGCTCGCTCGGTACCGGCTTTGCGAGTGACTTGGTACTGTATGTCCGTGAGTTTGGCGCGCCATTCCTGATCTGTTTTTACAACCTTCGTGATTTTCCCGTTCATCGTTTTTTTCTTTTTGGTGTGGGCAGGATATTTCTGTACGGTGGCTCTTGTTTGTTGTGCAGTGGCATCGGACGATTGCGATAGCCCAATCAGTATGGCAAAAAGAAGCGAAGGAATGATCCTGGACATGAAAATACTCCAATAGCGACTTTGCTTTAACGAAACCTTGCAGCAGCTTTCATTCTAGGAACTGAGCCGTTTTGCGGCCACGCCGAATGTCAGCCCAATCGTATGTTGGGCCACATGCAGGAGATTCAGCGATGCAGGGTAGTAGGTCTTCTCAAGGCTCCCTTAGTCTTCCGCGAAAAACGCTATTGCTGCAAGGATCTTTGACAAGATCCACTACGAACTATCCGGCCGGCATCCCGTGGGTTCTTGAACGTCGTTACGGCGTCCGCTTCGCGCAGCAGACTCGTCCTTTAGCGGGACGCGTTGGACGGGGCAGTTTCGGTTGGCGGGAGATGATGGTCTGACGTTTTGCAGTGCGTTTCGTAGTATTTTGCCAGGCGATCCGGGTGGATGCCTATTCTCCATGCGAACGAAAGAAGCAGGTTGCGGATGGTCTGCTGGACGACTCCGTGTCGTTCCCAGCGTCTTGCGTCAACACGAATCGGTCCCTGCAGTATGACGGCACTCGTTCGTTGTCGAAGTTCGTTTGAGATAATCGCGTCTTCCATCAGACGAAATTCGGCAAAGCCACCAATTTCGTCGAAGAGATCTCTTCGAATGAAGATGCCCTGATCACCATACGGCAGTCGCAGGATTCTTGCCCTGAGATCATTTCCCAGTTCGAGCGCACGGTATTTTATGCCTTTCGCAGTGATCCGTTGTCGGAAACAGCCATAGCCGAATTCTGTCGACTTCATTGCTTGGCGAATTTGCGAAATACAGTTTCTGCCCAGCGTGCAGTCGGCATGAACAAAAAGAAGTATATCGCCCGTTGCCAGCGTGGCTCCGGCGTTTTGTTGAGTCGCTCTACCTTGCGCGGCGGTCATCACACGAGCGCCGGCTTGCTCGGCAAGCTGTCGGGTCGCGTCGCTGCTCGCGCCGTCTACTACGATGACTTCGTCGGCTCCGGCCCGGAGAGCCTTCTTTACGCAATCCGCGATCATGGACGCTTCATTGAGCGCAGGTATGACAACAGATACTCTCATCTTCCGGCGGCATCCTTCTCTTTGGTAGGCAGCTGCCCGGTCGGAAGGCACTGCTTTTACTAAGCTTTCCATTCTAGCCGGTTTTTGGCCGCTTTGAGGGCTAACGCAATCTTCCTTGGCGATTTCCTCGGCAAAAAAATCAATCGGCTTGACCCTACCCGGATTCCCGGCAAAGCTGAAAGCGTAATTTCTTCAATGGCCAGATTCTTGCAGGGATTCAAAATTGATAATTCAAACTCGTAGATGGTATGGAAACAGGCGTCGTGCTTTCACGCTCGTCGAGCTCTTGGTGGTGATCGCCATCATCGGCATTTTGGTTGCCATGTTGCTTCCGGCGGTGAACTCGGCCAGGGCGGCTGCGCGTCGGACCCAGTGTCTGAACAAGCTCCGGCAGATCTCTCTGGCAATCATCAATTACGAGTCGCAATTTCAGGTGTTTCCGCCTGCAGTCACAAACAATGAGCAGAGTAAGTACAGCATGTACGCATACATTCTGCCGTTTCTTGAAGAAGCCGCCATCTACAACCAGATTGAGCTGGGACAGGACTGGGATGCGACTTCACAAACGGAAGAGTTCTTTAACGGCACCAATCTTGGTTCGGCCCTGATTTGTCCCGCCGCGCCGACGCTTCGCAATCGATATCGTCAAAATGCCGTGGTCGAGTCGATTGACGCTGGCACGTCGACACTCGTCGATTACGTACCGATTCACTCAGTGAACCTTGATTCGACCGCCGGAACCGGAAGTTTCAATGGAGTCGAGGTTAGCAAGCTACGCACGCTTGTATCCAGCGGTGCGATCGTCGATTCACCGTCCGGTCCTCGAGGACGGTATTCGTCAGACAATACGAAGTGGTGGGGAATTCTGCGCCAGCAAAGAACATTGCAGGATGCGCGCATCAAGGTAGCCCACGTACGAGATGGGTTGTCGAAGACAATACTGATGACGGAAACGGCTGGAAGGCCTCAAGGTTATGTTGGCTCTTCCATGACTACCCAGCAGATTACTTCGCACAAATGGTTCTTCGGGAATCTTTCGATTAGCGTCAACGCACATTGCTCTGGCAGTGTTGTGAACTGTACGAACACGTCTGAGGTCTATTCGTTTCACAAAGGCGTTGCCGCGATGTCGCACGCTGACGGGTCAGTTCATTTTCGTAACGAAGCCATCGACCCGGAAGTATTCGTGTCGCTTTACACAATGGCCGGAGGAGATATCGCTGATACGTCTGGCTTGTAGTGTTTTTGATGCACTGACTGTGCCTGCGAGCCTGCTTTGTGCGATTTCATGACGCCATCGTGCTGCCTCGATATCTCGCCCAACAGAAATACCGGCGAAACACGACATTCGAAGCGGACATTGGCGGCTTCCACTAACACTCTGTTTCGCCACTTCACTCCGTTTCGCCACTTTTCTGCCGGTGCAACTCTGGCTTGACGGCGGCAATCATGCGGTCGTGATTGGGCAACCGGTCAACCCCGAGGAATTGTACGATCCGGGCAATGTGGTCCTCTGGAGCGCTAACGAGGTTGCCAAATTCCACCGTGATGAAATCGATATTCTCCTGACGTTCGAGCTGATGAAGAATATTCTGTCGGTGCTTGTCAAGCAACTCAGCCGTTTCTTCGTTGGAACGTTCGGCACCTTCGGTGCCCAGTCGTTCCATCATCTTTTCCTGTGAAACGACGATTTCTTCGACAGGCCGCAACATGAAGATGATTTTGTATTGGTGCCTTAGGGGCAAATGAGGAAGCAGCATCGAAATGACTTTTGCAACATGATCATCCAGCAATGGATCGTCGAGAACGCCTGGATCGGTCGGCAGCTTCTTGATCTTCTCCCATTCCAGATAGCCTTCCGGATTATCGATGTCCGCCTTTCGTTCCTCGTCGGTTACTGGATGCAATCCTCCCAGCTTCAACATTTGCATCATCAGGGAAGTGCCCGACCTTGGCAGGCCAGAGACAAACACGAGAGTCCGCCCGGATTTGTCTTTTTTGCCTTGCTTCGGGCGCTCGCGCATCAGGGTTTCGCGTCGTGTCTTCATATCCGGGATGTCCGGAATTGGAAAAAGTTGACGCGCGCGATCCTTCGATTTTTGCTTCTCTTGTTTGGAGATCCCCAGCGATGCGTCGAACTCGACGCGATGCTTTTCAGCTTTTTCGGGATTATTGAGGAACCGGGAATTCAGACGACTTAGCCAGCGATGGGCATTATGGGAGTTTGGATGAATGTGAAGGCAAGTTTCGAACGCCTGGGCCGCTCGCTCATGATTTCCCAATTGGGCAAGGGCTATCCCGAGCGAATAGTGGGCACTTGGCAAATGATGAATCAGGCGGACCGCATCCAGGGCTGAATTCGCGGCCGCTTCGAAATTCCTGGCCCTCAGGAATGCACGTGCCAAACCCTGGTGTGCAAAAGCATTCTCAGGAGTGCACTCCAGGCACTTGTTGAACGCTTCGATTGCATTTTCTGTTTGACGCATGGACATGTAGACACGCCCTAACTGGAGTTGCAACTGAGGTTGATTTGAATTCCGTTTCAGGACATTCCTGAATGCTTCAGCCGCCTCGTCGCGGTTCCCCAGTTGCAGCAGGCATCGACCCTGAAACTGCTCAAGATTGAGAGGCATACCTCGTCCTCCCGGAAATGCTTTGTCGATCAGGTTCAGGCATTGCTGGTAGTACCCACACAGAAAGTAGCAGTGAGCAAGCCGCACGATGAAACGTAATTCCCAGGGGTCGCCTGCGAGAAGTTCTTCAAAGATCGGTTTTGCCAAATCAGCCCGATCTGTCGCCGCATAGACCCGAGCCAGATTGTATTGCAGTTCAATTCCTGCGCTTCGGTTGGCTTTTATCAGATCATCGCCGTGGTCATCAACATAACCAAGCGCGACAAACTGCTTTCGCAAATCGTCGGACTGTTCCTCTTCAAGCTCTGTGCCAGGAGGGTGCATTCCTGCATCGCCCGGTCGATCTTCCCAACTGGGGATCGTCTCAACATGGACAGTATCCTCAAACGCAGAGATGAGCGGATTGCCCTTCATGTCTCTACCGATCGGCAGACCCAGGTAAGCAAGAATTGTTGGCGTAATATCAATCAGGTTTGCGCCATAAATGCGCTCGTCTTTTTTGATGCCTGGTCCTGCCATCGCAATCATGCCAAACTCGCGATGCCAGTCGGCCGGACCCGCCGGCTCATTGGAAACGGCAATCGGTCGAGCGTCCCCAGAAAGAAAGCCATGGTCGGAGCAGACGATGACCAAAGCATCTTCCCCCGCCAACTTCCACAGCACCTCAAGGATCATGTCATGAAAACGATAAACTCCCGCGATGACTTCTTTGTAATTCTCAAAGTCCTCATCCGACACCCTTGGCATCTTGGGGGCCTGATATTGCATGAATGAATGACAAAAGTGATCGATTGAATCGAAATAGATCGCACTGAAGTCCCAATCGGCAGTTTTCATCGTTTCGACAGCTGCCGCTTGAATCGTCGCACATTCCGAAAGCAGTTTGACGAAGGTACCGAGGCGGTTGTTCTTTGAGAGATCGATGTCGGAGATATTCGGTATGAAAGGCCCGATGTCATTCGCGCCGAGTTCGTCTGCGAACACACGGCATTTGGATATCTGATCTGCAAACGATTCCGGATGGACCACCCCTGGTGGAACGACGACGGTTCCGTCGACCTGCCTTTTCAGATGTTTGACATTGGGAGTGACAATGCGCCCGTTGACGGGTTCAGCTGGGTGACCGGCCCACCATCCGACGACATTGGATCGATATCCTTCCTGATTCAGGATATTCCATATCGCCTTTGTTTTGCGAGAAAGACTCGTAACGGGGCGCATCCCTTTTCCGGATGGCATTGGTTCCATAAAGCCCAGAATGCCGTGCTCATCCGGTAGCTTTCCGGTCCCGATCGTATTCCAGAGCATGGGTGAAAAAATTGGCTCCATCGTCGCCAAATTCCCCATGACGCCGTTGTTGATTAACCTCTCAAGCGTGGGCATCATCCCCTGTTCGAGCAACGGATTGATATGCTGCCAATCGGCCGCATCCCAACCCAGTAACAAGACTCGTTTCTTTTTCGACATATCTGATTCCGCGTTGGCAGCAAAATGCTCGCTTTATTCGAAGCCGATCACGATCCAATTGGACCCATTCCTATCGGCTGTATCGGCCAAAGCAGCGCGCAACCACTACGTTTGGCAAAAAAAAAGAGTTGCCTTATCGGAATAAGACAACCCAATGAAAAGCCTGACGCTTGCCAGGCTCATGTTTTGGTTTTAACTAGCTTTTGCGTCGTCGCCGAGCAGCCAGACCAACTCCACCCAGTGCTAGCAGGGCGAGCGAGGAGGGCTCGGGAATGACGGCCCCGAATGCAACGCCGGGAGTTTTTTCCCATTGGAAGGACAACGTCATCGAGCCGCCTTGTCCCGGGACAAGGTCGTCAAGGAAGATGGCGCCGAAGTGCGTCATGCCACCAATGTCAAACTGAAGGCCACCTTGGTTTGGTGCAAGATTAGGAAACGTCCCGAATGTGGTCGGGCCATAGGTGACGCCCAATGCGGCGGAACCCAAAGCGCTGGTTCCTGCGAACGAGTTCGAGAATACGCCGAGGTACTGTCGATTGCCGAGGTAGGTAGCGTCCGCAGCGTCCGGGCCGACAAGATTTCCACCGAGTCCCGAAATGAGGAACGCTTCACTCACGCTTGTTGAGTTGTCGACCACGCTCAAGTTGAAATCGAGAACGCCGTCACCGTCGATATCGACGTCTACCGAGTTCGATGCGGTTGCGTCCAAAGTCACAGTTGTCGTGGAGTCGCAAATCTGTGCTTCCGCCATGTTGACGCCACCAGTCGTTACTGCAACGCCCGTCAATGCGTAAGTCGCGATTTTCTTACTGAGGGTGCTATTCTTTTGGATTTTACGGGTTTTCTTCAGTTTCATTAGACTCACTCTCCTTATATGGATTCAATTTCAGATGGGGCAAAAAAAATGCCAACACTTCCGGGGTTTGCGGCCGAATCAACGGCTAAACCACGAAAGTCTTGGCATGGGAATTTTCGAAGGTGTTTCAACAGTCATTGGCGTTATCTTCTCGTCTCGTTCGAAAAAGGCGGCAGCATCCGCATCCGCATCCGGATTCCACGTAACCATTACAATAACTTGATAATTCCACATTGCAATCAATACGGGAAAAAAATTGCAAATAGTTCAGAAATCACCGGAAACTGGGGGGTGTTGCAAAAGACTTCTACTGACGCGCCCTACTGAAGCGACTCACGAAGTTTACGACGCATGACCTTATTCGATGCTGTGCGCGGCATCGAGTCGACGAGAATAACTCTGGCGATCTTGAAGAGTGGATTCAGTCGGCTTTTGATCTGCGAATTCAGTGCCTGCTTAAGAGCTTCCTCGTCAGGATTGTCGCTTACAACTGCGAACACGATCAGTTGCGTTGGACCTCCCTCGCTGGATGCGTCGGGTTCTCCATCGACTGGCGCGGAACGCGACGAGGCGACTGCAGCCGTCTCGACGATCCCCTCCACCTGATTCAGCACGCGCTCGATCTCGGAAGAACTGACTTTGATCCCGCCAAGGTTCATCGTGTCGTCAATTCTTCCGCCAGCCACAAAATACTCGCCATGCTCCGTCGAGTGTTTACGAAACTGATCTCCATGCCGCCGCAATGGCGGAAGGCCAGCAACGGTCGGTACACCTGCAAAATAAGTTTCGTAATGGTCCCGATTGAGCAGCCGGCTCGAAAGTCCAATGGACGGCGGGATCAGATGAACCTCGCCTTGGTCGCCGGGTGTCCCGTTTTCGTCAAGCAGGACAAACTGGTGTCCGATGGCCGGTGTATTAAAGGCGGACGGAATACCAGGGAGCACGGGAACCGAACTGACATAGCCGCCACCAATTTCAGTGCCGCCGCAATATTCGATTACCGGCTTGTTGCCAGCAAGCGACGACAAAAAACGCATGTCGTCGGGCTGGGAACTCTCCCCCGTAGAACTGAATGCCCGAATGGCGGACCAGTCGCAGGGGTGCATGTCGCCAGTCCGCCGCCAATTCTTCACCAACGTTGGCACAACCCCAAGCATGGTGACTGATGCCTTTTCCACAAAAGTCCCAAACGCGGTGCCGACTGGGGCATCTTCGAAAAGTGCGATCGTGCCGCGATTAATGAGTGAGGCGAATATGAGCCACGGTCCCATCATCCAGCCGAGATTGGTTGGCCACGCGACGACGTCACCAGACCGGATGTCGTGATGAACGTGGCCGTCGACGGCGCATCGAATCGGTGTCAGGTGATTCCACGGAATCGCTTTGGGCTCTCCCGTGGTGCCTGACGAGAAGAGAATGTTGATGGTGTCGTTGGCGTCGCAAACGACTGGTGTGAATGTGTCGTCTTCGACAAGGAAGTCGTTCCACGCGACATCGCGATCCTTCCTCAGTGCTGGTGGAATCGGCCTGGCTTCCGCGTTCGCCTTCGCAGCAGGAATGACAATGATTGATGGTGTGTTGGGTTGAAGGTTCTCAACCGCCTCGGCGACTCGTGCATAAAGTGGGTGCAACTTGCCGGCGCGTGGCTGCAAGTCGTAAGTGATGACGCATTGGACCTCGGCGATTTTCAAACGAGTCGCGATTTGGGGCGGTGCGAAGCTGTCAGCGATGGAAACGACGATACAGCCGGCTTGGACAATTCCGAGATAGATCGCGACGGACAGCTCGGTCATGGGAAGCACGACCGCAATTGCATCGCCCTTCCCGTAACCCTGCCTGGCGAGGCTGTTGGAGATGCGGTTCGCCAACGAGCGTAGCTGGGCGACGGTGGTGCGGCGTAGTTCGCCACCTGGCGACTGAGCCACAATTGCAGTTTCGTTATCGTCAGCCTGGAAACAGCTTTCGACGACGTTCAAATGGGCACCATCGCACCACGCGGCGTGCTCGACGCCTTTATCCGTGTTCAGGATCCTCGATGGAGGCTGCGCAAAGTGAATGCCCAGTCGTGAGATGGTGGCTTGCCAGAAATCCTCGCGCGAATCGACAGACCAGCGGTAAAAGCTCTCGTAATCTTCGAGCCCCCGTTCACGCATCCAGCTTGCAACATTTGTTGCATGGATCTGTTCCTTCGTCGGAATCCAGTTTGGTGTCCAACGATCGGGGGCCGTGTTTTTCGTTGGTGGGAGGTCCATGGAATGTTGTTGGCGAGATTTGGCGGCGTTGCGGCGAAGCGTTCATTCCTGAATAAGAACACCGTCGTCGCGAGAAGTCATACTTTGGAAAGTGAATTAGTCGATTTCATAGGGGAGCAGCTCGACATGACCGTGCGACCGTAAACAGGAACGATGGCAAAGCGGAGAGAACTGTCGATCTCAAAAGAAGTTGAAGGTGCTGTCCATGGCGACATCGTACTATGAACGCAGATTTACGCACAGCGCGGCAAGCAATCGGTGACTCGAGAGCATTTTTTCACAATCCCGAATGAGATTCCGATCTTGTGTCATGAAAAGTCCAGTAACCGTTCACGGATATTTACGTTTCCCCAGGTTCAAGAGGGTCAGGCACAAATTTTCGGCGTTTGTCCGCAAAGCGAAATAAGGATCGTTCGATCAATTAGTGTCAAATCTCAACTCATGACGACTCAATTGACGGCCTATGGCCGTCTTCCCCGCGAACGCGGGGGCCCACTCGAAGCGTATTGACGCTCAACGTCTTTCCCTGCATCAAAAAGCCAATCCGATTCAATGGATTCCCGCCTGCGCGGGAAAGACGGAGGAAGATCAGGCAGTAATTTCTCGAACGATCCTTAAGTTTAAGGCTTCAGATTAATCGTCACCGGCGCATGGTCGGACACTTCTATGCCGCCCGGTCGATGAATGGAGGCGTCGATGAAGCGCTCTTTTGCCGCCTTGTTGCCGAGCAGGTAGTCAATACGCCACCCGCGATCCAGCTCACGGGCTTTTCCGCGGTTGGACCACCATGAGTAAGGTCCCTTCATCTCTCCGAAGTGAACCCGCACGAAATCCGTCCAGCCTTTGTCGAGTGTCTTGCCGAACCACTCGCGTTCATGGGGCAAAAAGCCGGATGTCTTTTTGTTTCCGCTTACATAAAAGATGTCATTTTCGGTGTGGGCAACATTCAGATCACCGCCGACAATCACCGGCTGTTTCGATTTGGAAAGCTTCGTCAGCCACGGCTGAAACTTCGCCATCCACTTTTCCTTGATGGCTTGACGTTCTTCACCCGACGATCCAGAGGGCAAATAGGCGCAAACGAACTGCACGCCTTCAATCCTGGCATGGACAATTCGGCCTTCCGGGTCACGCCCACCGTCAATTCCGGTACCAATGATCTCCATTGGGGATCTCGAAAGGATCGCTGTCCCTGAGTAGCCCTTCTTTTTGGCGGGATGCCAGTGAACATGCCAGCCCGGTGGATCGCGCCATGCGTCAGGTATCTGTTCGGGTAAGGAGCGAATCTCCTGCAGCATGATCACGTCCGGTGCGACTTGCGCCAGATGATCTCCAAATCCTTTTCGGATCGCGGCGCGAAGGCCATTGACGTTCCATGTCGTAATGCGCATTGAGAAGTTGTCGAAGCAAATGAATGGCGGCTGTGGGGAAATCAACAAGCCGAAGTATAGTCTGATTCGTAACTCAAGACAGTCACCGCGATAACACGGCAGTTGGCCTCGTCATCTGTCTCGTTCGTCGTCCTGTTGCGAACAATGACAGGCCACCAAGCAAGCCAAGCAGCCAGCCTGCAGGTTCGGGCACGACGGAACAGGACGGATGGCTGTTGCCAAAGTTGTCCTGCCAGATCGTAAAATCAGCCGCATCGACGATCCCATTGCCGTTCCCGTCGGCAGCGAGATTGACGGTCGATCCGAAATCACTTTGGAAAATCGTCAAGTCGTCATTGTCCACGTCGCCGTCCATGTCAAAGTCGCCGTCGAGCGGGGCACCCACGACGCTGCCGGTAAAAGTCAACGATAGCGGCTGGGCGAGCGCTCCAATCAAATCTTCATCGGAAACGTTAAGTAAGTAGCTGGCGGTGTACTGACCTGCACAATTCGTCGACAGCGAAACTGAGAACGGCGCGTTCGATCCACCGGCGATGGCATTGTCACCTGTCAATTCTGCGAGATCAGTCGCGAAGCGAGTGACGTCTCCAAAACCGCTAAAGCTGTCGAGTTCGAGATCTGCTGTCAACGTGGGATCCGCACCGAGATTGAACAAGCTGAAATCCAGGGTAGAAGAGGCTTCGCCAAGCATGACCGCACCAAAATCCAGAGTCAGCGCGTTCTCAAAGCTGCCTGCTGTCCATGATGGAGTCGCATGATCGATGACCTGGAGTTCAAGATTGATGACGTCGTTCCCGTCGTTGGCGCCGCGTCCTGTTCCACCCGAAGTCGTCACGTCAAGATTGTCGATGGTCACGGTGCCTGGATAAAGACCGCGAACGGTCGTTGACGCGTCCAGCCCCACGTTGATTGTTGTCGAATCCGTGCCGCCTGTTCGAAAGTTGAGGTGACTGCCAGTCAACGAGCTTGTTGCGGCACCGGTGGTTGTGATCTCGTAGTAGGTTCCGTCATTGCCTGATTTGTTCAGTGTGACTGCCTGAGAGAGCGACGCGGTTTCTCCAACGAAAACTCGCTGGGTGAAATTCAGACTCGACGCGCCATCGTTTGCGACTGTCGTGCCCGCCAGGCCAATGCGACTGTCATTGTTCTGGTCAACGAAGACGCTCCAGACATACTCCGGGCGATCGACGAACGGATTGCGGTTACCCTGAAAGCTGTCATGAACGACATCGTTGCGTCGAAGCTCAAAATTGTCTGGCGCGGTTTGATAGTGCCATTCGATCATTCGATCGAGGCTGCCAAGTCGCGGAGAGCCCGGCGTACCGTTTGCCAGCTCCAGGTTGCTGGTCGCGCTATCGGATCCGTCGTATCGCACCGCAGCGTAAAACATCTGTCGGGCGACCATCCCGGCATCCGCGTCGCCGGGGTACCAGACAGTGGGTCCACCGTCTGAAACAGTACCGAACGGTTGGCCAAACGCGCCGCCAAAATGTAAGTTGCCGCGGTCCGAATTCACCCCCGGATCGGACGGGCGAAGCATGTGTAAATCAGAATTGTCCGGCCCGGATGCGTTGACACCCAACGCCCTCGGCCAGGTGTGTTCGCGATTCCACGAGTTCCCATTGTCCCAACCCGGAACGCTTCCGTTCAGATTTGAGACGTCCAGCGAGACGCGATCGTAAATCAGGATAATATTGTCAGCGTCATTCGGATCCCGATCGGTAATCTGCAGATTGCTGCGGGCGGCGTCGTAAGACAGGACCGTGTGGTTATCGATGATGTTGTGCAGTTGCTGCTTGAGGGTGGATCCCGACCCGGTGGCCGAGTTGTAATATCCGGGGGGAGGATCATATTGCGCGTTCGCCGAATGCGGAAGAACCACGACGAACAATACTAGCGCAGCCAGCCACGACGATGCGAAGGTCTCGCGATTGGAAAGGTGACTCGACCTCATTCATTCCACCTGGAAAACTATCAGCACGACTTTCATATAGCCGCCGGTTTCTTGCCTCGATTGCCTTCACACAGCTTAAACCAATTTTCCGAATTAGTAATCGCTCTATTGGTGCGAGTTCGGAGCGAGATAGCACACATTCCGCCGCAATTGCTGTTTTGGCCTGTACGGCTGGCTTAAACATGGGAATCGCGCGCAGTCGGCAGAAAAAGTTCTGGCGCCAATCGCGCGGATCTATTCGCCAATCATGCGCAGCGTCGCGGCGGAGCATCCGTACGCGGCGCGATCTCGGGTGGTGCAATCTCCGGTCGTGGAGTCAATTCCTCGCAAGAAATCATGCCCGATTCAGACCGAATCCAAATCGTCGCCAAAGTCCATTCGCACGCCATAATACTTGCAACCACAAATGCGATTCCGGCGCCGGCGATGACATCGCTTGTGTAATGAGCATAGCTATCCAGCCGCTGGACGGCTCCCAAAATGGCGCAAAAGAAGAAAATGAATCTTCCGCGCGGATATAGCCGCGTAAGACCGATCGCCAATCCAAACGCAGTTGCAGCATGAGCCGACGGAAATGAAGAAGTCGGTTGATCGAGCGGCACTCCATTGATCCAGGGAAGCCACGCGATAAAGGTATCGGCGAGGCTGCCTTCAAAGTCCACGCCGTGATACGGTCGGTGGCGGGCGACGATAAACTTCACCGCGTCACAGAGCAGCCCCGCTCCATAGGCATAGGTGGCGAGCGTCACGGCTTTCTTCCAGGAATTCGCAAGAACGGCCACTGTCAGAATGATCAGGCCAACACCCAAGCCGTGCCCAAAGCCTTCCGAAAAATCAACCAGCCGCTGGATGTCACCAGGCGGATCGGTATCACGCATCACTCGCAGCATCGGCATGTCGATCATGAGGCAACCCGCAGCTGTCGCGAGAAAAACAATCGCAATCAGCAGCAACGTCCGAGGCGCGTGCGGCCACGACGATTCGGTACCACTGAATAATTGCGTGTTGGGGGCGAGCATGGCGGCGAAGATTAGTCGAGGCTTCGAGTTACGCCGTCAATTTAGTGTTTCCGGCGAAATGAGAGAACACGAATCGGGACAGCGGGAGTCCGGCCCGAGTTGGCGAGGAAATGCGCCTCTCCATGATTCGGGTGACAGGATCGAACACTGCGATTTCTGCTGCAATACAGGTGCTTCGCGGGTGAAGTGATCCACCACCCGCGAAGAAGTTGTTGTCGGCCAGAGAATCAGACGATCAGAAAATCGTTCACCTTGGCAGGAAAAGGAATCCAGCCGCGAAGATTCCAACGATCGCAAAGAATCCGAACGGCGACGAGCCAAAATTGCGATTCGGGTAATTCAGGAATTCGGGGTTTGCTCCTTGTTGGATATTTGGGTATCCCATCGACTGCCCTTGCCAACTTTGATTCGTCTGATTCGCAGCCAGTGCATCCGCCGGACTATAACCCAGCGGATTCCGAGCCATCGGTATGTTCCGCAATGCTGCAATGGAGTTGCGTTTCATGTCTTCCGGAGTCATACGCTGTTCCGACGGAGGCGCCGGTTCGACCGGCAGCGCAGCGAGCGCCGGGTTACCTGGCAATCCGGACGGGTCCATGATGCTACCTGGCGGATTTTGTATTGCGACGGAGGGTTGATCGAGGGGCGGACCATTCGCGATCGATTGGTCGGCAGGAAACGGCTCGTGAAGTGCCGTTTGTTCCGTGGGTTGCCGCGCGGGTTCGTGATAGCCGTTCATTGCCAGTTGTTGATTCGGATCGTAGGGAGGCGGTCCGACGTCTGGATTGTTCTGTGGAGGCGGCGGAGCGCCGAACGCGGAATCCAGAAACTGCTTCAGTCGATCGACGTGCGTACCTGTTGTACGACCGCCTCCTGATCCGAAGAGTACGGCGGCAAGTTCACCGTTCTGATTGATCATTGGACCACCAGAGTCGCCCTGCCGTGCCATCGCCTCAATCTCAATCATCTCGAACGGAGCCGTCTCGTTGGGCGCCACAAAGTCGGTCATTTGTCCCAGTTCCGTTCGAAACGGGCCCTGACCATACCCGGCGATGGTCAGTTGCTCGCCCTTCTGTGGGATTTTCGGCGCAAGCGGCATCGGTTCTGCGTTTGGTTTCCAGATTAGCAACAGGGCAAGATCCCATTGATCATCCGTCTTCATGATTGTTGCGCCTGAACGAAACCCGTCGGGAAAATCAACAAAGCAGTTTTCTGCATCAGCATGTTCCACAACGTGCCAGTTCGTCACGACGAATCCGTGTTCCTCGTTGACTCCGACAAGAGTCCCCGTGCCTAGCGAGAGCTCGTTGCCGTCTTCGACAACGACCCTGACAACGTTGGATATCTTCGCCGATTTGGCCGGCGCGCCCGCCATGTTGTCTGTGCGATGGTCCAGGGACGGCTTGTCTGGCGAATCGGACAGGAATGGATCCTCGACAACATCGTTCGATTCGCCGCTGGAATCTACCCGGTTGAAAGGGCCAAACCCAAAGATGGACGGTATCTTGTCGCGACTCTGCCCAGGGAATGAGGACGTGGCAAAGTCGCCGAAGGAAGTGCCAACGGTAGCGACCGCTGCCAGGCAGAAGAAGAAAAACTTGTAGCGCGCGGCAGAAATCCGCCGGGAGCGGTGAATAAACGCGTAATGTTGCATCGGTTTTGTTTCGATTGAATTTCGATGTGCTCGATTCCAGGAATCGAAGAAGGTGGGAACGAATATGGGTTACGTGTGTGTCACGTTTTAAGTTCGGAATCCCTACGCCTCACATGGCACGTCCGATGTGCGCCGCTTCACTCTCTCGTGTTTCAGTAATTTATGCGGCCAGTGGTCGGCCGCCCTTTAAAGGGGCGGACCGGGCTGGAAAGTTGCAATCGTCGTTGTGCAGTTGCTTCAATCTTTCCAGCTCAGTCCGCAAAGCGTTCTCAGCCAGCTTGGTCAACGAAAGATAAGCGGGATAGCCGGCCAGATACGCTGCTGCGTCGCGTGCCTCGTCCAATACTTCTTCGGGCAAGTACAAAGTTGCGCGGACTTTTGGTTTACTCATGATGCGAACTCAATGAAGGCATGCGTCGCATAAACTTGCGATCACAGGGGTATGTATCGGCAGCCGTTGAACGATACATAAAACGTCTGACGTTTGGGCACATTACCGTCGCGCGAGAGAATACCGACAATAGCCGCCATGTTTCCACAACCGGCAAGGCTTAGCAGTGGCAGTCGCGTTATTCGCGTCGTGTGAAATGGGAGCCGGACGCGTAAGCGAGGGATGAGTTGAAAAGAAGTTCGTCCCTCGCTTAGCTTAGGATCGTTCGAGAAATGACTGCCTGATCATCCTCCGTCTTTCCCGCGCAGGCGGGAATCCATTGAATCGGATTGGTTTTTTGATGCAGGGAAAGACGTTGAGCGTTAACACGCTTCGAGTGGGTCCCCGCGTTCGCGGGGAAGACGGCCATAGGCGCCATAGGCCGTCAATTGAGTCGTCATGAGCGGAGATTTGACACTAATTGACCGAACGATCTCCGCTGCAAGGCCAACTTTACAACACCCCCAGCCAGACCCTTGCACGCGTGAACGGTTACAGTTTTTATCCGCCGCTTGCCCTATTGCCCGGAGTCGTCCAGCCACGGAGCATCGAAAACGATGGGTAGATTCTCTTGTGGACTCGAGTCGATCGCCGACAACTGCACGTCGAAATCAAGCGGAGACAGGCGTTCGTCGATCCAGGCAAGATCCCAGAAGTAGAGAAGTCCATTGTTGGTCGTGGCGAGGAATTTCGTGCCATCTGGCGAGAACTTCATATTCGAAACGGTTTCGTCTTCGCGAACAGCGATGACGGCGACTGCGTCGGTTTGGCCGGCCTGCACCATCGTCAGCTCATCCGGACCTGTCGCAGTCGCCATCAGACGACTATCCGCTGAAAAAGAGACTCGCGAAATATGTTGACTGGGACCCGGCATGGAATCTCCATCCCACTCCGGTCGTTTTCGTATCACACAGGCTTTACCGTTGGAACTAGCGAGCAAATTTGAGTCGGGAGAAAACTCTACGTAGGTCGGAACAGGCGTTTTGATGACAGCGATGACCTGGTCGACCAGTGTGCTAATGACATCGATGCTGTTTTGGTCGGGTAGGGCGGCTGCCAGTAATCGACCGTTGGCCGACAATGACAATGAGGAAATCGGAGTGTCAAAGTCACGCGACAGGCGACGACCAGTTTCGAGGTCCAGAATGGTTGCGACGCCCGGAGCCGACTGGAAGGCAAACGTATCTTTTCCCGGCTGGACGCTCAGGAGAAGTTCGTGGCGGTTGAATGGGCCGTCGTCGATTGCTGCCGGCGGTGACAGTGCGATCTTTACTTCGTTGACGCCGACGACTGTTGATATCCGGTTCATCATCAGTCGGTTGTCTTCCGACGCATAGATGATTCCCGTTCCATCACCAAGGAATGCAGCGGCGTCACCGCGCGCCGGCAATTTCGCAAGCTGTTGTGCGTTCGCGATATCCCAAAGATGAATGTATCCTCCCTTGGCGACGATCACGAGGCGACCGTCTGCGCTGATGTCGAGTTGTTCGAACTGGACCCTGCCTATGCGCCCCGGCGTGTCGGGGATTTGCACCGGTTCTGTCGGCGAGCCAAGCACGCGATGACCAATGTCGAAGGTTCGTCGAATCTTCATGGACTTCAACTGTCGTTCCAGTTGCGCGTCGAACTGGCTTTGAGTCTGATAAAGACTGTACGCGGAAAGAACTGCGCCCATCGCGAGGGCGGCCAACAATGTAAGCGCAAAAAGTAGGGAAGCAACAACCGAGTTTCTACGACTCCATTTGATGATCTTTTCAAAGTTGTTGGCGCGACGTGCGGAAATTGGCTTTCCAGACAGATGATTGCGCAAATCGGAAGCCATCGCAGCTGCTGACTGGTAGCGTTCCTCTGGATTCCGCTCGAGCGCTTTCAGGCAGATCGCGTCGAGATCCCGTGGAATCTCGCTGACATGGCGACTGGGCGGAATCGCATCGGTCTTCTGAGCCGCCAGGAGCGTCTCGAACTTCGTGTCTCGCTGGTGAGGCGGCGCACCGGTGAGCGTGTGATACAACGTTGCGCCCAGTGAATAGATATCTGCCGTGGGGCCAACATCTGTTTTCTCGAGGACAAGCTCCGGAGCCGTATACGCTGGGGTGCCGAGCATGATTCCACTGCGCGTCTCATCGTCGGCTGATTCGATATTCTTGGCGAGCCCAAAATCGACAAGCTTCGCAACGGTTCCAAGTTTTTCGGGATTCGATTCGAGTTGGTCAACTTCTTCTGGGGCGATATCGAGAAGGATGTTCGTTGGCTTGATATCACGATGAAGAATTCCACGACTGTGGGCGTGGTCGACGGCTTCGGCGAGAGACGCCATGACCTCCACTGCGACACGGATTGGCAAACGCCCTCCGGCCTTTTCGAGGTAGTCTTCAATCGATCCGCCTGGGCAGTACTGCGATGCGATATAGAGCGCCGGGCCAATCGCACCTGCTTCATAGACGGTAGCAATATTGGGGTGATCGAATTGCGCGGCCGTCTTGGATTCCCTGACAAATCGACGCCGCGTCTGTGGGTGAATCAAAGTTTCGACTCGTGGCACTTTCAGCGCTACCAACCGGTCCAGCTCAGGGTCACGAGCCAGAAAAACAACACCGAAGCCGCCGGCACCAAGGCGACGGATGATCTCGTGCCTGCCAATCTTTGCCGGATGGTCCCCGTCCATCTCGAACCACGTCGGCATGTTGGCTTCGATGGCCAGATCGTCGACGACATGCGGGTTCGATTCGCGAACTTGATTGAGGAAATCAAGTCCCCGTTTGGCTCGTTTCAGATCGGGGTTGGCGATTTCCGTTGTGTCGGAATTTGACAGACCGTCGTCGGACTGGTTTCGGTCTAACTCGACCAGACGTTGAAGATCCGCATCAGACAGATCGTCGGTATCATGTGGTCTTGTCACTATCAAACAACTCGGATTCTAGTCGCGTAAGAGCACGAGCCCAGAGTTTCTTGACAGCGTTTTCGCTGCGGTCGAATCTCGCCGCGATCTGCTGGAAGGAAAGCCGATCCCAGTTCCTGAGAATCAGCACGTTCCGATAATCTTCGGGCATCCGTGTCATTGCGGCCCGGAGTTCAGCTGCGTCCTCGGCGATGATGGCTTCACTGGATGGCGTTGCCACCGTGTCCGAAATTTGACGCTGCACACGCCAAAACTGCGATTCCGTTTTTGTAATTTGTTCACGCCGAACGTTTCGCTTCGCGGTGCCGAGATACTTTCGCGACGCCGTCGCCAACTCATTGCGAAGGATCTCGTTCAGCCAGGCGTGTAGGGCGTTGCTGGTGTCACCCCGAAAGCTCTCAAACGCGCCTGCCGCGTTCATGAGCGTATTCTGGACAATGTCGCTCGGCCCGCACTTGCCGCGGACGCGACGGTCAAGATTTTGGGACGCGACGTACAGTAGGTAGTCGCGGCATTCGGTGAAGATCGTGTCGCGCGCTTCCTCATCGCCGGCTCGAGCCCGGTCGACGAGCGCGTTGAACGAGTTGTTTGCGTTAACTGAAGACATAGGATCCTTACCGGAATATTAGGTGCTTCCATTCTGTGCATAACTTCATATTGAGGCAAACCCGGCATCCCACTCGGGGAAAGATTCGCGAGAAAATAGGGTCATTTCCTTCATTGATGCAGAATCTGCGACGGAATTGTCAAGAATTTGCCCGCCGAATTTTCCAGCTTGCGGACGTTGGGAAGCGCGACAGCCGCGATGCCATTGCGATTTGTCCGCACAGTTTGCCCATACAGTTTGCCAGAACAGCAAAGCTTCGCCAAAAACGATTCCCGCGCAAATGCGACTAACCCGAGGCAAGCGCAATCGGATTCAGCCGCAAAGTTACCGATTCGATACTAAAGGGTATCATCAGGTCATAGCGCTCATCAGGAAGGTGACGCAACTGACGTCATTGGAATGCCAAAGGACTGGGTATGATTCGCACGGACACCTCTCATCGTCAACGGATGCGTAAACGACGGAATCGGTTGAACGAAGTTCGTAAGAACTATCGGGCAAAGCCGTTGCCGAAGGTTCGAGAAGAGTACGCGAGTCAGCCGATGCCGGGTTTGCTTCCGGCGGGGATGTTCTTCATGTTCATTTTGATGGCGGTCAGCAGCGCGGTGCGCAAGCACGCCGAGCCGGTGGTTCAGCCTGTCGTAACGACGGAAGCGTTTGGCGAAGAACTGGCAGTCGCTGGTTCTGGAATCGTAGCAGAAGGGCAAGTCCCACCGCCCAGGCATCGGACTGCTTCCAGCACGAATCCCTATCTGGTTGCCATGCCCGATCAAAATGACATAGCCGCCGATCTCGGAGCGCCAGCGCTCGCTGCGGAGAAGCGAGAAATTGTAATGTCGACCAGTCCATGGTCTGTCGGCGAAACACCGTCGGGGAGCGAGCTGCTACAAGAGCCCGTGAGCACGGCGACGCCAACGCCGGCTGACAAAAAAGTGGCGAGAAAACCAGTGCGGCTACCGAAGGTTACGCCGGAAGCTGCCTCGCCGACGATGGTGCAGTCGGACGAGGAAGTGTTGAATCTTGAGCCAATGATTTCGAGGGTGTCGCCGAAGGAGCTTGAGTCGCTGGAGCCTTTGCCCGCGACTTCTCTTGAGCCAATTGCGGTGAAGGATGGAGCGGTCGCCGAATCGAAGATCGACATGCTGAAAGAACTCAGTCGGTCAGATGCAGCGGCAAAAATGAATGCATCGGCGAGTGGATTGCCGACGAGTATCGAGGACGTCGATACTGGCGAGAAGAAAGTGCTTGGTGCCGGCGAATTACCGATGCTGGATTTGACACGCCGTCTACTCGGCGAGTAGGGCCAACAATCACATCCGCTCAACGTCTGGATAGGCGATCGACGACGAACTGGAACTAACGGCTTATCACGAAGCTGGGCACGTCGTCATGGGCATCGTGCTGGGCGCTCTGGTTCGAAGCGCGACTATCGTGGCGGACTATGAGTCTGACGATTCCATTCGGTACGGTGCATGCGAGCTCGCATGGCCGATGAAGGGCGTGGGTGCCCGGGCGCATGCCGAGCGAGAAATTCGTACGGCCCTTGCCGGTCCGGTGGCTGAGCAAATCTACAGGGGCGAGTCAGAGATCCGCATCCAGCGCGAATCGTCAGTCGACTGGATCTATGCGTCTACGTATGCCGAGACGTTTCTTGCCAACAAGTCGAAAAGGACGGAATTTCTGTTTAGTGTTGCCGAAGAAATTCGCGACTTGTTCCACAAGGATGAAGTGTGGGCCGCTGTCGCCTCAACGGCCGATGAGTTACTGGCGCATGACGAACTGGATGGCGAAACGCTGTCCGAGAGCGTTCAGTTCTGGCTGAGGCGATTGAATTGACCGACCCTCATGCGCCCCGCGGTGACGAGGCGCTTACGCCGGTTTACCCATGATCGTCTTGCGGCGTGACGCCAAGAGTGATGTCGAACTTCGCTCGAAGTTCTCCGGCTTTGGATCCTTCAAGCGGCTTAAAGTCGACCAGGAGCGACTTGCGGCCTTCTGCGTTGGCATTACGGAAAAGACCGTCCCGCTCAATTCGTTTGTCGCCCTTGACGAAGAGTTGCGTGGTAAAGTCACGCCCGTTTTTGTACTTTTGTCCGCCCTTCAATTTGACTTTGAAGTGGATATGAGGCGGACGGCCGGGATAGGCGACAGGCTTGAGCGTACGAAAATAGTATTCGCCTTTCATGCCTGTCAGGAAACGGCCGAAGCCCTGGAAGTTGCCATCGAGCTTGTTTCGGTCACCACCCTGGGTATGAATATAGACGCCATGATTGTCGACTTGCCAAATTTCAACCACGGCATTTCGAATGGGGTTGCCGTTGATGTCCTGCAATTTGCCGGTGAGATGTGTGACTTCTCCAACGGCGGGCGTGATCGCATCGTTGATCCGAATCAGATCGTTGTCCGTGTCGAGCGGCAGCTTGTTGGGGTAGAAGGGCCCTTCGCCGACAGTGGGAGTTTCCTGAAGCAGTTCGGCAAACACTCCTTTTGTCGAGAATGCCGCGACTGTTAAAGCGGATGCACCGAGAAATTTTCGCCGATGAAATGCAGTCATGATTCAGTCCTTTCGGGATCAGGGGGCCGCCCAATTGTTGTGCGTTGCGCTGGTTGCGCTTGGTTGTTCGTTTGGCCGAGGCCAAGGATTATTTGCAAGCGACAACTGCCGCCAAGAGACGACATCTGTTTCCTTATTCTATCGCGGTAAAGCGACATTATGCGAATTTCTGGTTAATGGTGTGGAAGCCTCGGCGAGTCGCGATCGTGGCCCCATGTTCCTGAATCCCGGAAGTTGGGCGATCGAGCATTGTGTTTGCAATTTTTGAGATGATCCGAGATCGCAAGCAATGAGGTTGGCCACCTCCATTTCGGTCTCGGTTGCGATGACGACGTGTTGGG